>NZ_JBNNVB010000029.1:0-67856 GCF_050280325.1 Lysinibacillus sp. NPDC093216
CTTAAAAAAGATGACGCCTGCACAATACAGACTTCATCTTCTTCAAGTTGCCTAGAGCTTTTTTAAAAATGTCCTTTACAAAGGGTACACTTTATACAGGGACGTGTCTTTTTCTATTAATTCAATCGAAAATTTATCGTCAGTATTAATTATAACAACTTTATCAAAGAGAAGTCTAAACTGTCTATTTTGCTCTTCAGTTTCAATATCTTCGATTGTTTGTAAAAAATCTAAAGCTTTTTTCTTCAGATCAACACTGCTTTCTTCATCCAGTTTTTCTAGTCTTTTATTTGTATCTAAAAGTAAAGATTTTAATTCCTTCAATTCTTTTTCTAATTGTGGCATTATCTTCACATATTTAGTTTCCTTTAGTATACCTTTAATCAAATACATATCGGTATTTTCGATTTCTTCTTCTTTTTCTTTTATCTTCTTATCTAAAAGTTTTATATCTTGCATAATAGCAATTTTTTTATCATTAGTATTATCAATTGGAGCATTTACAATTTCTTCTCTAATAATCTCTTTATATTTACTAATAACTTTATAGAAATGGGGCAATAGGAAGTTCAAACTAACAGATTTATGAGGACATTTATGCTCAAAGTTTTCACCATACGAATTTTTACAATTACTTATTTGATAAGAGGTGATACCTTCTTTATTTTTATAAGATTTATGGATTGGTAAACGATGTCCACAAATACCACAATACATCAATCTGTCTAAAGGTGTATTTATCTTTGTGTAACGTATGCCTTGTTTATTTCTTGAACGAGAACCTACCGTCTTTTTAATTTTTTGATACTCTTCTATAGTCATCAAAGGTTCGTGTGTATCTCTTATAATAACGTCTTCACCAAACATCTGACTATTGTAATGTGATTCTCCTAAATACACTCTATTTTCAAAGAGTCGAGTAATTGTAGTAGCAGCTTTGAATTTTTTTCCCTGCTTTGTAGTATATCCTCGTAAATTTAATTCGATTATAACTTCTTTAATTGGATAACCCTCAATAACCTTTTCAACAATCAATCTAAACGCTTTACTTTCAACTGGGTGTGGTATTAGTTTATTTCTCACTTTTATATAACCAAATGGAATTTTATTTACATATGAACCGTTTTTAGCGGTTTGAAGCTTCGTTTGATTCATACGGTGGGCATAGTTGTGTAATTCGTGTTCGTTAACTGCACCACGCACAATATTAGCCAAGAATTGAGTTCTATCATTAGGATTAATAATGCCTTCTCTATCGGAAAAAATCACTATGTCAGTGCCCTTTAAGTCCTCGTATACGTTCGTTTGTTCATAAACAGTTCTATACAGTCGAGATTCTTCTAAAACTACAATCGTATCGTGTTCGCCTTGTAAGCAAGCATTTAACATTTTTCTATATTCTATACGGTCTAGTTTAGTCGATTTAGCAACGAAATCATTATAAATCACATAATCATCAATTTCGTTTTTTTTACAAAATTCCAATAATCGTTGCATATTTGATTCTAAAGTTTCTTCTTCTGTTTTACCTTTTTTCTTTTTAGACTTTCTCAAATACAAAGCTTTAGGCTTATTAGATTGATGTATGTCACGTTTTTCAACAGGTCTATACACAAATAAACCCTCCTGTTATTTTATGATACGGGATTATTTCCAAATTTATTCTTTAGAATAGTGTGCTTTTTCACTCGATAGAGCGATTCCGTGACCAAATAAATTCATCGCCATCGCCACACCAAGTGCTGGTAAGCCCGCACGTAGAGCAACAGGTAACAAAACTGCCCCTAAAAGTGCAACAGCAGGCGAAGGCCAGAAAAACCAAGAGATACACATCATTAATAGACCAATCGTCCAATAAGCTAAAGCGGGTGTTTTTATGATTTTCGTAAAAGGAGCAATCATGACTTCATTGATACCCGAGGCCATCATCACTCGACTCATGGCTACGATAATAGAAATAATGAGAATAGTCGACAAAAGCTCAGTGATGGCATAAATAAAGCTGTTAAAAATACCACTGATGGACGAAGTTAAATCGCCTGTAGCAACGATTGCTAACATAAATATGCCTAGTACGCAAATGAGGGTGGTGTCGCGACGTTTAACCATAAAGCCAATGATAAGGACAATAAAAACAATGTAAATCCAATGGAGAGCCGTCAATTCAATCCCCATGCGTTTCCCCCTCAATATTCGACCTGATTCTATAGAATATGAAGGGGAAAAAAGATGGTGATGATTTTGAAAAATTTCGACTTAAGTAGAAAATTGAAAAAGTAATAATAATATATAATAAAGGAGAGGTAGCAGAAAAGCTTGCTGATGCGGTGAATAAATATTTATTACCTGCTTCAATAAAAGAACTTTCTAAACAACAACGTCAACAGCAACAACATAATAAATTAAACGGAATCGAAAAAAACAATTCATAATAAGAAAACAATGTTGCAACATCAGTAATAGTCCAAGTTCGCAGCATTGTTTATTTTTTTATCGAAAAAGATTCCTAAAAAAATCTTTTGATACTTCGTACAGTAGTTAAATCATTACTAGGTGTAGAGTGGTTTGATATTAAAGAGTAGGGGGAAGTATGATTAAAAAGATTATAGTGTTAATTAATAGCATTCTCTGTATTTTACTAATAATGTCTACAGATAAAGTTTCGGCAACAATAAGTGATAGGGATGAGAAAATAAAACTGATTGAAGTTGAAATTGAGAGCAACATGAAAACACATGATATTCCGGGGATGGCCTTTGCGCTAGTTGATTCTAATGGGATTATTTATTCTAAAGGTTTTGGAATTTTAGATATACGAGAAGTTACCCAGCAGATTGACGAAAATACAAACTTTAACTTAGGATCGCTTTCTAAAGTGTTTACCACATTAGCTATTATACAGCTTCAGGAGAAAGGGTTTTTAAGTATTGAAGATCCTGTTGTTGACTATCTTCCTTGGTTTAAGACAAGAGATGCTTTAATGTCAAATCAAATTACTATTAAACATTTACTTAATCATTCGAGTGGTTTGCCAAGTCGTCTCAATGTTCATGATGTTAAAAGTATAGATCGCCGGAAGATTATAGATCAAATTAGTGAGAAACTAAGTAATGTTATGTTAGTTGCAAAACCCGGTGAAACTTTTGAATACACCAATATGAATACAGATTTGTTGCAAATAATTATTGAGGAAGTTTCAGGTGTCCCTTTTACAAAATATATGGATGAAAATATTTTTAAGCCTCTTGGAATGAACAGAACAGGGTATTTTACATTTGATAATCATCACCTTTCCAATACGGCAAGGGGGCATCGCTATCAATGGGATAAAATTAAACCTTATGAGGAAAAGCTAGTCTATGCTACATCTAGTTCGGCTGGGTTATCCTCAAATGCCACAGATTTAGCAAAGTTTATGATGTGTCTACTCAACGAAGGAATAACTCCTACGGGTAATCTGATTCATTCAAATAGTATTACAGAAATATTCAAAGCTAATAGATATGGCGTAGGGTACAATTGGTATGTATATCCTCATAATATGTATATGGAGGGTGGGTTACCAGGATTCACTTCTACGATGGTCCTTTCTTCTGATAAATCCTTTGGTCTTGTTCTCTTATCAAATTCGAAACAAGATATAACATACCATTCTGGATTTAATTTATTTAGAATAGTGGAAGGAGGAGCACCTAAACCTTTATTAGGTAAGGATTTTCCAAAGGTGAATTCTGCCGCTAAGATAATTCTTGGTATCACAATCTTCATTTGTATTATTTTAACCTTTATATTAGGATCAACATTCTATAATTTAGCAAAAGGAAGACATAGGGTAGCTTTTGCAAAACCAAGTTTCAGTAGATTTTGTGTGATCATTTCCTTACTAGTATTATACTTTGGAGTAATGTATTACATTTACGTTTTACTACCTTTTTACGTGGGAGTTCCTTCGTTATTCAACTTTAAAAAAGAACCAGATGTCACATCAGGACTGATTATATTTAGTATAGTACATACATTGTTCTCTTTAGTTTTATTCTTGAAAATCCTAATAATTCAAAAGGTTAAACAGATCCAATCGGTATAGTTTAATTAGAAATTAAAGCGTTGATCCAACAAGGGATTAACGCTCTTTTTGTTGAAGTAAATTGAACGAACGAAGCAGGTTTAGTTGAAGCGTGTTATTAACTTGTATTCAACATAATGGAATAACTCGCTTTCGTTAAAAATGGATGATTATATAGCGGGAAGAAAAAATATATAAAAAATGTCACAAAAAATAATAAAAATCAGTACATTTAAAAGATAATATTCCGATATTTAATAAGTCCAATGTCTAACGTCTATATTTACGATGCATCCACTTTTTGAAATAAAAAGTAATTTCAACGCCTTTATACAAAAATTTGAATAATAAATTAATCCTCTTTCTTTAGAAAGTTAAAGCTCTATTAAACCGGATGTTATTCGAATAACATTAGGAATTCCTAAAAACAAAAAAAATATTGTAATAGAGCATTGAGAGATAGTAACAGGAGGAACAAAATGAGAAATTATTTCGAAAATCCGTACATAAATAGTGAGCAACAACTAATAAACTTGGTCAGTGAAATTAGTGAATATAAAGGAATGTTGACCGCTTATAAAGAGCAGAGACCTGACATATTCACTAGCCTTGAAAAAGCTATACCCCTACAATACATAAAAAACTATGTTTCAGTTTATGAGGATATAAAAGTTTCAAATAAGCGATTAAAAGAACTTATTATAGATGATATGATCCCCCAATCCATTTCGGAAGATGCGATATTTTGTTATTATGAAACTTTGACTCTTGTACATAAAAAATCTTGTGCTTTTTCTATAAGTCCAGATACTATACAAGAATTGCATTTCCAATTAATTCATTATAATACCTCTGATGGAGCAAAATGGCGCCAAAAGCCATTTTCTATCCCTGGACTTCCCGAAAAAGGGATGCATACGATTTGTTATCGTCCTCTTCCACCTGAAAATATTCCATGGGCAGTAGAACAATTATGTAACCAGTACAATTTATTAAACCGTAAAAAAGAGTTGCCTACACTTATATTGATAGCTCGTTTTATATTGAATTTTTATTGCATAATTCCTTTTAGTCAAGGTAATGGTAGATTAACACTTATGTTAATGCAATTACTATTAGTAAAAAACGGACATACATTTGTAAAATATGTTTGTTTAGATGAATATATAAAGAAAAGAGAATCAGAATACTATGAAGCCATATTTAAATCATCGGTTAATTGGTATTGTAATGGGCATAATATTAGCTTCTGGTTAAAAGAGTTCTTAATTATTATTTTAGAAGCTTATGAAGATCTACATAGCAGAGTACTGGATTCTATATGTAAACATACTAAGGTAGAGCGAATTCAGAATTTTATTCATAATCAAAAACAGCCTTTTACAAAAGAATGTATTCGAAGCATTTATCCAGATATAGCTGAAAGTACTATTAGTAAAGCTTTAACTGATTTGCAACTATTAGGTGAAATCAAACTTATTTCAAAAGGGAGAAATGCGCGCTGGATGAAAGTAGAGTCTTAATCTACACTTTTTGAAGTTGGGGCTAATCAGTTTTTTCTAAACAAATCAAGAAATCTACTCTGAGAACCAATTGCCAATCTTTAATCGGCAATTGGTTTTTTAGTTTTCAAGGAATGGAAAGCTTTCCGTTAATAAAATATTCCAACGAAAGTATTCGTTTTGCCTTTTTTTACAATAAAAAACGCCCTTTCTAACATGACCAATATGTCTAAATATAGAAGATTTATTTTCTATTTCATTGGCAAAAGTATGTCAATATTGTAACTTCAATCCGCTTATTTTCACCATATTATGGCACTTTCAAGTTAATTTTGTTCATATTAATCTACTTTAAAATCAAAATTACAGCGAAAATTAACTATTTTACATGTAAAATAGATTATTTTTACTGCGATTTGCTAAAAACTGTGACTATACCTAAAATTTACATTACAGGGGAATTGTGAATTATTTTGGCAAGAATCTTTCCTGTAACTATAAGTATATTAAGGGGACTTAAGAAGTAATTACATAAATGATTTTGAAAAATATCATCTAAGGAGGTAAACAAAATGAAAAAGAAAATTATTACAGGATTAATGATGACGTCTATTTTTACTACGGGGGCTATTCCTATACATACTTTTACAACACCTATAGCTCAAGCGGAAATTCAAGAAGAGAACATAGCTATTTCCTCATCTTTAAGAAAATTAGGTGCACAGTCTAAATTGACTCAAATGTATATAGATCAGGCTTTATTAAGCCCTAATGTACAGCTAGAGGAAATACCAGCTTTAAACACAGAGCAATTTCTAATAAAACAGGATATGAAAGAATGGTCATCGGAACATTATCCAAAATTAATGCTAATAAATTCAAAAAGTAAAGGGTTTGCCACTAAATTTAATAACTATTATCCAACATTAAAAGGATATGTAGATAATAAGGACGATAAAGAAGGTTTTTTGGATAGATTAGAAGTCCTTCAAGAAATGACTATGACGAATCAAGAAAATGTGCAACTTCAGATTAATGAATTAACAGACCTTAAATTACAGCTTGAAAAAAAACTTAAAGATCTCGATACGGATGTGACAAAAGCTCAGGGAGTACTAAGTTTAGAGGGAACAGGGAAGATAGACAAGCTAAAAGACGAATTACTAGATACTAAAAAATTAATTCAAAATGATTTACAGCAAATTGCATTCCTTCCGGGAGCTTTAAATGTACAAGGACTTAAAATATTCCAAGAGATTTATAGTCTTGCAAAAGATGTTATCGACCCTGCTGCTCAAACAGCGGCGGCGGCGTATAACAAAGGAAAAGAAATTAATAAATCTATTTTAGAAGCAGAGGAAAAAGCAGAGCAAGAAGCAAAAGAAAAGGGTAAATCTGCTTTAGAGATTGAAGCTGCTAAAAAAGAAGCTCGTGAAGCAATTGAGAAAAATAAAAAAGGTGAAATTGCTGCAGCTGCAGCTACAAAAGCGAAAGAGTATGACCTTATGAAAGCAATTGACCCAGAAAAAATCAAAAAAACTTATAGTACCTTCGCTGAAGTAAATAATTTAAAGGCAGAACAACGAGCATATTTAGATGATTTGGAGCAACAAAATCAAAAATTATATGATTTAACAACGAAACTAACGATAGCAGATTTACAAAAATCAATGCTACTTCTTATGCAACATGATTTGCATACATTCGCTAGCCAAGTAGATGTAGAACTTGACCTATTGAAACGCTATAAAGAAGATTTGAACTTAATAAAAAATAGTGTCACAAAATTAAGTACTAATGCTGATACTACTGACAATACAACTCAGAAAGATACATTAAGACGATTAAAAAATATAATAAGTCAACTAGAGGAACAAGCTGATAAATTTTAATATCCTGAAATTTAAAATTATAAAAATCTATCGAAGTTTGGGAGGAAATTAATATGAAGAAATTCCCTTTTAAAGTGTTAACCGTGGCTACTTTGGCAGCGGTTATAACCGGAGCTAACAGTGGTACTATTCACGCACTTGCACAAGAACAAATCACTCAGGAACAAAAAATAGGAAATTATTATACATTAGGACCTGAAGGGCTGAAAAAAGCGTTAGCTGAAACAGGATCACATATTCTTGTAATGGATTTGTACGCAAAAACAATGATTAAACAGCCGAATGTAAATCTATCCAATATTGATTTAGGTTCAGAAGGGGGAGAATTAATCAAAAATATTCACCTTAATCAGGACCTATCTCGAATCCATGCGAATTATTGGTTAGATACGGCGAAGCCAAAAATTCAAAAGACAGCACGTAATATTGTCAATTATGATGAACAATTTAATAACTATTACGACACATTAATAGACACTGTACAAAAGAAAGATAAGGAAGGCTTAAAAGAAGGTATAGGTGATTTAATCAGTACAATTAATACAAATTCAAAAGAAGTTACAGAAGTAATTAAAATGTTAGATGCCTTCAAAACAAAACTGTATACAAATACTATAGATTTTAAAAATAATATTGGCGGTCCAGATGGGAAAGGTGGATTAACGGCAATATTAGCGGGAAAACAGGCATTGATTCCACAACTTCAAGCTGAAATTGAGAATCTACGTTCCACTCAGAAAGCCCATTTTGACAATGTATTAGCATGGTCGATTGGTGGAGGCTTGGGAGCAGCTGTTTTAGTTATTGGAACTATTGCAGGAGGAGTAGTCATTGTTGTGACTGGCGGAACTGCGACACCGGCTGTTGTAGGAGGCCTTGCAGTTCTCGGTTCAGCTGGTATTGGTTTAGGAACAGCAGCTGGTGTTACGGCTTCTAATCATATGAACTCCTATAACGAAATTTCGAATAAAATCGGAGACTTAACGATGAAAGCTGATTTTGCTAACCAAGCTGTTATTGCTCTTACTAACGCTAAAGACACTTTAACATATCTGTATCAAACAGTGGATCAAGCAATAATGTCTCTGACGAACATTCAGCAACAATGGAATATAATGGGAGCGAATTATAAAGATTTATATGATAATATCGATCAAATGCAAGAACATAAGCTCTCTTTAATACCTGATGATTTAAAGGCTGCTAAACAAAGTTGGAATGATATTCATCAAGATGCAGAATTTATTGCAAAAGACATTGCCTTTAAACAAGAAGAAAAGAACTGAAATACAGTAGGAGGAATTTAAAATGAATAAAACATCTCTTTACAAAGTACTCGCTGTATCGACGTTTTTAACTTTGACAACTACAGCTGTAGTATCTCCAGTAGCAACATTTGCTGAGACAAGTAAAATTGAGCAAACTAACAATAGTGAGACGTCTCTTTCAGCAAACGAAGTGAAGATGAAGGAAACCTTGCAAAAGGCGGGGCTTTTTGCAAAATCTATGAATGCCTATTCTTATATGTTAATTAAGAATCCAGATGTCAATTTTGAAGGAATTAAGATTAATGGCTATCCAGATTTGCCTGGTAAAATAGTACAGGATCAAAAGGATGCTAGAGCACATGCCCTTACATGGGATACAAAAGTAAAAAAACAGCTGATAGATACATTGACAGGTATTATTGAATACGATACAAAATTCGAAAATTATTATGACATAATTGTAGAGGCCATTAATACAGGAGATGGAGAGACGTTAATAGAAGGGATTACAGATTTACGAGAAGAAATTCAACAAAATCAAAAGTATGCACAACAATTAATAGTAGAATTAACTAAATTACGAGACGCTATTGGACAAGATGTTAGAGCATTTGGCAGTAACAAAGATCTTTTACAATCGATTTTAAAAAACCAAGGTGTTGCAGTTGAGGATGATCAAAAGCGACTAAAAGAAGTTTTAGAATCAGTAAACTACTATAAAAAATTAGAGTCTGATGGAATAATAACAGTATCTGTGCCCTCTATTCCGACGTGGATTGCTGGTGGTATTATGTTAGGGGTAGCAAGAGATCAATTAGGTCAATTAGAACCGTTATTAGCACAATTAAATCAGACAGTTGATTATAAAACAACATTAAATCGTGTAGTTGGAATTGCACATAGTAATATTAGTGAGATGTACAATGCACTAGATGATGCTATTAACGCACTTACTTTTATGTCTACACAATGGAATGATTTAGACTCTCAATATTCAGGCGTTCTGAGACACATCGAGAATGCATCTGAAAAAGCGGAACAAAATAAATTCAAATTTTTACTACCTAACTTGAAATCAGCTAAAGATAGCTGGGGAACATTAAAAGTAGATGCAGATACATTAAAAGCAGGGATAAAAGAGTTGAAAATATAGCCTGTTTTCAATATATATTACTATAATAGAAAAGTAGATTTGGGGAATATTTCATTTCCCAAATCAGCTTTTTTATTTTAGTTTTTTAGACTTCTTTTTTGCAATTAGAACACTTTCTTAGCAACTAGTGTAGTACTTACATGTCTAATATAGACCCGCAACGTGGTACAGAAATATTTTTATGTAAAAATCGTTCAGGCCAGACAGTTATTTTCTTTCATCATAACTAACTGCCCAACCTTTTTTGATGTAACAACCAAAATAACTTTGTGTCTTTACTTGTAAGATAAATTTACACACCATCAGATGTACCAGCCAAAGAAAGTATATTAGCCAATTAGTGTGTTATATCAATAAATCCGTTACGACCTGAACAATTAGCAAGAAAAAAATGATGGGTAATGAAATTTGAATCCATTTTGTTTTGATATAAGGAATTATCTTTAAACCTAAGAACGAGCCAACGATAGAGCCAATTGAAACAGGAATAGCGATTCCCCAATTAACAATACCCGTAAAGTAGTAAAAGAGAAATGCGCCTGTACAACTTGAAAACGTAATAATTCTTGTTAACTCAACTGCTTTTATATAGGTATATTGCTTTTTAAGATGATAGGTTACATTCATTAGGGCTGAGCCTGGTCCAAAACCACCATCATATATTGAAATCGCAAACGGAATAAGTTTATTAATTGGTTGTTCCTCTGCCTCTTTAATATCCTTTACCATAAATTTATTACTGCAAAGCACAATGAAAAATGCGAAAATTAAGAATACACAAGCTACAACATTCATGACTTGTTCTGATAATCGAGTGGCTAAAAATGCGCCCAATACACCTCCTAAACTAGATATCATAATTAAAGATGTGAATTTTTTTAAAGATAAATGTCCTTTAATTACAAACGATACGACATTTGATAGAGCTGAAATTCCTGTCGCAAATTTATTAACTGCTACAGTTGTATGTATCGGAATGCCAATAAGTAACATTGCAGGCAACAAGATAAAGCCTGCAGCGCCGAAAAGAACACCAATGACTGCTGCGAGTAAGCCGATTGTAAATAAAATAAATCCATTTACTGATAACCATTCATGTAGTAAAATTTCCATCAAATCACCTCTACACTTAAATTACTGCTAAACTATATATAAAACAAATATATATAAATTGCTTATTCATAAATTTAATTTATGGATAGGGAGGAGTGAATAAAATGAATTTGCATGGATTAAGGATTTTTACGAATGTAGCAAAGCTTGGAGGAATTACCGCAGCAGCGAATAAAATGCTTCTTAGCCAACCAGCTGTCACTATTCAAATTCGGAAATTAGAGAGCGAAATAGGAACAAAATTGATTGAAGGGAAAGGACGTGGCATTCAATTAACTCCTGAGGGGAAGTTTTTGTATGAGCAGGGAATGCGTTTATTTTATTTAGAAGCACAAATTGATGAAAAGCTCGGTAAATTTTTAGCGAAAGAAGAAAAAATACATATATCTTCGTCCTATATACCGACAAACTATATACTCCCGTCTATTATAGCAGCGTATAAGCTTGCTAATCCTCACATTGAATTTTTTGTGTCGTTGGGCAATGTGAAATCTGTGGAAGAGCAAGTTCTTAATTATGAAGTAGATTTTGGTTTTGTCGTACAAAATAAAATTGGTCATCCTGATTTACAGTTTGAAAAAATAGTAGATATCCCGTTTTGGTTTGTTGTTCACCCATCACATTCTTTAGCAAATCAAACTGTCTCCATTTATGAATTATCGAAGGAGGACTTTATTTATCGGGAACGAGGAAGCTCGACACTTGATTTATTGGAGTCGGTTTTTTACACGTTTAACGGTCCATTACCTAAATTAGGACTTCAAATGCAGGGCTTACATGAATCGATTAAAGTAGTAGAAGCAGGGTACGGTATGACTTTAGCACCGTCCTACAGTGTGACGGAAAGTATAGCAAATGGGAAACTAGCTCGGGTATATGTAGAACATGCAGATATTCAGCAAAGTTTATTTATTTGTACACGCAAATCAGATATAGAAGAGCATCCATTTATTCAGTATTTAAAAGATCATTTAAACACTATAAATTAACTAACTTAAATGCAATAGAACCAAAATCGGGAACAAGCATTAGAATGTTTATTCTCGATTTTTGCATATAATTTCTCTACTTTTTTATTTCCATTCCTTGTAATAATAATATATAGTAATTGTACTCAAACACAGTGAGTAATTTAATTCTTTAGTATTTAGGAGGATATCATGGGAAGATTAGTTCATTTTGAAATTCATGTAAGTGACATGGAACGTGCAAAGAAATTTTATGGAGAGGTATTCGGATGGTCATTTCAAGATTGGAGTGATTATGCAGGAATGCCTTACTTTGGAGCAGTGACTGGCAATGAAGACGAGCATGGAATCGATGGTGCTTTAATGCAACGTCAAGGTCCTTCTCCGGAACCGAACCAGGCCTTAAACGGATTTGCTTGTACAATGGGTGTGGAAAATTACGATGTAACAGAGGCTAAAATTCTTGAGAATGGTGGCACAGTGGCAATGCCGAAATATGCTCTTCCTGGAATGGCGTGGCAGGGATACTATATTGATACTGAAGGCAATATATTCGGAATTCATCAGCCTGACAAAAATGCAAAATAGCATTTGCTAAGATCAATAAAATTTACAGTCATAAGACACTCAATTGATTTGACTTTAACTACATTAAAAGACCTGAGTTTGGTATTGTACCAGCGTAGGTCTTTTAATTTTTGCCTGCATTCGTTTATGAATATATGATGGATAGGAAACAGGACGCTTGGGACTAAAACCAAGCGTTTAGCCTTTAGATACAATAACAAAGTCACTTCGAGTTGGCGCTTTCTTCGGGCTAAAAAATCCTATGTATGCTGATGCTCAGCAATTGTTTTTAAAAAACATTCCATCGAATTTGTCATATATGCATCTTTTCGTCGAATAAAGACGGTTGAAATCGTACCGTATTTTTTAGGAATTGGATGACAATAAACCTTGCCTGTTGTAGAAAGATGTTCTGCAGCCGATTGTGGTACAAGTGTAACGCCAAGACCAATGGCAACACTGTTCAAAATTGTCTCTAATATATTAAATTCCATGATTCTTTTTGGCAGTAAACCTTCATCTTTGAGCCAGAGTTCTAGCTTGGAACGATATCCGCAACCTTGATTAGAAACAAGGATTGGTGTAGACGTAAATTCCTCGATACGAAATAATTTGTTTTGTGATAGGAGAACGAGGTTTTCGGTAAATACATCATATTGTTCTAAAACTGGATGTTTAATCGGTCCAGTTATAAAGGCCCCATCTAATTGATGATCCGCTACTTCTTTAATAAGTTCCTCAGTTAAACCAGCTTGTAATGTTAAGTCTACATTCGGATAGCCCTTATAGTAAGACGCTAGAATAGTTGGTAATATACTCACTGTTTCGACTGTACCGATTTTTAAAGTACCAGTCGGTGTATCACTATCTAAAAAGACCTGTTTCATTTCTTCGACATCCAGCAATATTTTATTCACGTAAACAAGCATTTTTCGCCCTTCTGGATTTAATGTCATCCCTTTTTTATGGCGATAAAAAAGCGGCGTTTGGAGTTCTTTTTCTAATAGCTTAATACGTGCAGTTACATTGGATTGTACATAATTTAATTCTTTTGCAGCATGGCTGACGCTCCCGTAATTTGCAACGCTTTTGAAAATCTGTAAATCTCGTAGTTCCATTGAGTATACCCCCTTAAAAACTATCATTATAAATGATAGTTAATATCACTTTCAATCATTTTACGTGATGTATTTTCTTTTTTATAATTCTCATTGTGAATTTCATAGAAGTTGTATAGAAACGAGGAAAAAAACAGTGAGAAAAAGTAAAATAATAATAGGCATGCTAGCATGTTTAATTGCAAGTATGTCGTGGGGAGCCATGTTTCCAGTTGCAGATCATGCACTTGAATATATAAATCCATTCTATTTTTCAATTATTCGATATGGGGCAGTATCGATTGTATTAGTCATTTTATTATGGATGAAAGAAGGAAAAAAAGCGTTTCGCTTAGAGGGGAAAGGTAAGCTACTCGTCTTTTTTGGGATTATGGCATTTACTGTTTACAACGTGCTTGTTTTCTTAGGTCAGATGTTAATGGGGAAATCTGGCGTTATGGTGGCATCGATTATGGAAGCACTCATGCCGATGATTTCGATTGCTATTCTCTGGGGATATAAACAAGTGAAACCGAAGAAGTATATGATTAGCAGCATGATCATTGCTTTTATTGGAGCTATTTTTGTTATTACAAAAGGCGATATGAGTTTCTTTCTTACACTGAAACATAATCTAGTTCCGCTAGCATTCATTTTAATTGGAGTTGTAGGTTGGGTTATTTATACAATGGGCGGTCAAACATTTAATGATTGGTCAACTCTCCGCTATTCTACATTAACATGTGTATTTGGCACAGCTGTAACAGGTATCATCACAATGATCATCACGATGCAAGGGTATGTTTCAGTCCCAAGTATGGAAACGATTTTTGTTATTAAATATGATTTATTGTTTATGATGACACTGCCAGGTATTGTAGCATTGCTTACTTGGAATTATGGTGTGAAAATCCTATCATCCATTAATGGAATTTTATTCATTAATTTCGTTCCAATTACTACATTGGTCATTATGATGGTACAAGGATATAAAATCACAATCTTTGATATAGCAGGGACCCTACTTGTTATTTCAGCTCTTATTTGGAATAACATATGTCAGCGCAGAGAAAAAAACACGAATCTGCAGGTTATGCAAGAGGAAGAAGAATTACGGCAGGCTGTCTGATGTTAGAAGAATTATGATTTTCTTTGCTGGCGCAATTAACTTCTAAGCATGTAGTAATTAAAATAGATTAAGCTTTTTTATAAAGAGCGTGTTTTAATCGGTTATCGATTTAAAACACGCTCTTTATTTTGTTCATTTATCATCAAGGTTAATTAATGCCCAAGACAAGGGGTAGGACATTAGTGTGGAAAATTAGTATCTAGGCCAATATACAGGATTTATTCAGATGGTAGAAGCTATTGGAAATACAGGTTTATAATTGATGAGCGATATCAAGGGTGTGGCTATGGCAAGAGAACAATGAAGTTGATTGTTCAAGACATCCAGAGTAGAGATGATTGCACTGATGTCATATGGCTTGGATATCAGCCAAACAATGAGCAAGGTATACTAGTGTGGGTTTTGAAGAAGCCCGAATGGCTCCTTGGAGAGAAATGTTAGCAAAGTATAGTTTTCGTTAAAATTTCTAAGAGAGTAATAAAAAGAATGTAACTACGCTGGGGATGCCCTAAAAGTCTGCAAATGACTTTTGGGACATCCCTCTTTCTTTAGAAAAATTTTAGAAACTGTTTCTGAAGAACTACTCATTAAAAAAAATGTAGTAATTTAGGTTGATTTACTCAATTGTATTTTTTTGTAGATTTTTTGTTCAAAAATATCGAAATATGTCGTAATATATTGTGAATAGTATGAAAAATAAATTTTCTAATGTTATTGGGAGGGGCTAAAAGCAGGGGAATTCATTATTATTTTTAAGTAGGTTATCAGAAAAACGAAGAGAAAAGTCAATATAATGAAAACATAGGATTAAACAAGACAAGCAGGTTAGCTCCATGTTGTAAATAAACATGGAGGCTCGCACCTTTGATAATGTACGATTCATTGTCTTTCATTAAAATGTGCACTAAAAATTGAATTTAAAAAGGAGCGTATTAACCATGCTACGCAATCTATCTATATTTAAAAAGTTAGTCCTATTAATGTTTATAGCCATTTTAACAGTTGGTATTATTCAAGTGAATGGATATATCACAATGAAATCTTTGGAGAATAATACAGAGAATATTTTTAAAAACCGTCTAGAACCAAGTATAGTTTTGACTGATTATAGGCTTAATAATCGGGTCATTATATCAAATATGTATCGTTCTTTCCTTTTTACAGATGAATCAACTATTAAACAAATTAATAATGAAGTTATGCATGCTTTTGAAGAGAATGAAAAGAATCTTCAAATACTTAAAGAAGCCAATTTAAAATCGGATGAGGACAAAATAATAAATGAATTGGTTCAGCAATTTCCAAACTTTAAAGAAAGTATGGAGAAAGTCTTTCAACTAAGTCTTGCCAATAAGAATGAGGAAGCAATAAATCTCTTTAATTCAAGTGCTAAGCCTGTATTTGACGAAATTATGTCAAAAGGTTTGGAGCTGACAAAATTGAATAAAAAATATGCAAGTACATTGAATATGGAAAGTAAAGCTGAGGCAAGTAAAGGTATCACGATCTCCCTAATCATTTCAATTGTATTAGGAATTCTGTTTGTTGCAATCGGTTTTATAGGTGTACGAAAATATATAATTTCTCCAATTGAAAAATTAAAATTTGCTGTTCAACGAGCGGAAGCAGGAGAACTAAATTTTAGTGTAGACTATGATTCAAAGGATGAACTAGGAGTCTTAACGTCTTCATTTAGCCATATGATTGCTCAATTACGAGATCTAATTGGTCAGGTGAAACAATCATCCGAACAGATGGCAGCATTTTCGGTTGAGCTTTCGGCAAGTGCGGAACAAACGAGTGAGGCAAGTGAGCATATCGCGTCTGTTACGTTAGAGGTGGCAAGCGGCTCGGACGATCAAGTTAGAACAATTATAGAAACATCAGATGTTGTTAATCATATGGTACAAGATGTTCAAACAATAGCTAGAAATTCTACTAACGTTTCAGAGGCTACTATCCAAGCAGAACAACTTTCAGTGGATGGAAATGATATTATTAAAACCGCTGTTCAACAAATGAACTCCATTCAAACTTCTATTGGTAGTCTAAGTAATGTAATTAGTGGTTTAGGTGAGCGTTCGGCAGAGATTGGACAAATCGTTGAAGTTATTACAGGCATTGCAGCACAAACCAATCTACTGGCACTAAATGCAGCGATTGAAGCGGCAAGAGCAGGAGAACACGGAAAAGGCTTTGCGGTCGTTTCGGAAGAAGTGCGAAAATTGGCCGAAGAATCTTCTGTATCGGCACAGAGAATCTCTGAGTTAATTACAGGAATTCAAACTGAAACGAATAGAGCGGTAGATTCTATGCAATTCACAACGAATGAAGTGGAAACAGGTATTAACAATGTAAACATCGCAGGTGAATCCTTTAAAAAAATTCAACATGCCATCAATGAGGTATCTGTTCAAATTCAAGGGGTGTCTTCATCAGTACAACAGATGGTTACAGGAGTTAATCAAATGACCAAATCTATGGAACAAATCAATGGAATTGCCCAAAGTTCTGCAGAAGGAACACAAAATATTTCAGCGGCTACAGAAGAACAGTTAGCCTCCATGCAAGAAATTACAGCATCTACTTCTGCACTTTCTAAAATGGCGGAAGACTTACAAGAAAAAACGAATATGTTCGAAGTATAATGATGACGAATTGTCCTATTAAGTGTGAAAGTGCAGCCCAGAGGTAAAGAGGCTGTTCAAAAAAAACTGTTATCTAAGGATGAAGTGACCCCTAAAAGTTAGACACGGTTATTTCATTAGGCAGCTTGGGTAAAACGAGTTCGGTATTGCACCGGACTCGTTTTTAATTTTGCCTTAATCCGTTTCGTATTATTAACTACAATAACAAAAAGTGGATTTTCAGAAACTTAAAGCGCCACATAGTAGTAAATGTTTTATTTTGAAAATTCGATAACTTTGTTGTGTCACATTGAACACACTTTTTAATTTTGCTATAGTGTTTGGAAAACTGGAGAAAGGGGAGCGATATCATGATGGGAATTTTAGATTTAGAACGGTTTACAAGTTTATCAAATGAACAGTGTGAAATTATTTTAGGTATGGCTGAAAACCTTCAAATAATAGCTGATCTTTCCCAAGCAGATATTTTTATAGATTGTCTTTTGGAAGAAGATAACGCCTCTTTAATTGTAGCTGAGGCAAAGCCTACTACTATAGTATCTTTGTATAAAAATAGTATGTTAGGGCAAATTGCATATGAAGAGATGGAGCCGGGTGTTTTATTTAGTTTAAAAACTGGGAAACCACTTTTTGGATCAAGAGGCATTACCGAAGAGCGCGGAATCATGCAACAAGATATTGTTCCTATAAAAGACCTGTATGGGGAGACCATTGCGGTATTAATTAAAGAAAGACAAAATTTGGTCATTATACGCAAATATAAATGAATGGTTTAAGTGGGAATCAGACTTAAAAGATATTTCACTAAAAGGTGAGTTTGTAAAAGGAAGCACTGGAACTATAAGAGATAGGAAAGAGCGCTCACCCTTTCCTATCTCCTTAAAGGTATTTTTTCAATTGATTTGGAGAGAAAGTTAGTTGAAAACTGCTTTTCAATATTTTAGTTTAATTGGTCCATTAATTTAAACTTTACATTAGGATATATTTTATAATACATTTTCTTTTCTATTAATTTATGTGCAATTACAATAGAAGCAAATACAAAAGCGTACAGAATAAACGCCCATGGATAAGCTAAAAACCAATCAAGTACATTTTTAAAGATATCCCCTCGATCTATTACTTTTAACTTTCCTAATATCATATAAACAATAAAGACAACGATTGGTAATGCAATAACACCCGAGATAATGTTTAAAGATCGTTTTTTATTCCGAGCTTCAATAAAAGTAGGTTCATTTAAATATTCACTAACCTCCACCACTTGTTTTTCAAAGGTATCTTCACTTTTAATAGGTAAGTTATAATCATTAATTATTTTGTGAAGCTGTTTAAGTTCTTCCGCGCTAGAAAAAAATTCAACCATCGTTTTTCCGTAATTCAGTTTCCTCACTTCTTTCTCATTTAAAAATTTTTAGTGTATAGTACCATAAATGAAAGGTTGTTTCGATTTGTATGTCGATTGGGTTTTACCGAATTTTATCATTATTGTTTTTGATTAGTTTTTCATTTAGCCATAAATAAAGTTAAAAATGAAGAGGTCCGGCTACAACCCGGAGGCTAACGCTTTTCCATAAACGCCAAGCACGGTAATCATGCCAAGTGATGTTAAGATTTTTTGCATCATTATCCTCCTGGGTCAGATTCAAGTCATGAGGCCAACATAGATGAGTTCCGCCGGATTGGCCGGATGTTGTCCGAGTCCGATGTGGTCCCCGGCCAGTGGCACCTGTAATTTGGATACAAGCGTTTCGAGCGTTTTCGTATAACGGCTACCACGGGTTTCCGTCACCTCCAGCTCCAAAATAACAACAGGTTCAAAATTAATCAGTTTTCCGGTATCGCGTACCGAAAGGACGATAGCGGTAGCAGTGATAGGAACGGAACCTCCCGCGGCCATCTGCGCTTGCCTAGTCTGTTCAATGCTTTGATTTATGGCTTCGCGATGCTGCTTGGGGATGAGTCCCTTCATCATCATGCCGCTTAAGCCTTTATTTAATAATTGATCCGCTTTTTCCAAATTGTCCTGTGCATGTTTCTTTTTACTGAACCAGCCCATATGTTAAGCACCTCGCTACAATCGTATTTTTGAGTTCATCGATGTCTCTATCACAATTGTAAACAGTGGATGGAAAGGCGACAACGGGTTTGAAGGGATACAATATGGTGGTGGTAATCAACGGTTTTACTTCCGGTTTAAGGAGTAAATTTTGCGAAGATCCACCCTTTACTGCAATAAAAAGCGGAAAATCCGCCTTTAAACGTTTGGGACAGCCCATTCGTATTGCGGTTTTCCGACTGAAATCCGGTTTATTATTTGCTCCGTAGAAGGTAAACTAGCTTCTTGTAATAGGCAGCTGATTCCTTGTATTTTCTGGCATCCTCAGAGACGACGGCAAGCGACTCATATAGAGTCTCCAAGCGGTTGGTTTGCTGAATGGACTCAAAATAAGGTAAACAGGCCATGGCATGCTCCATTGAACGTTCGAACTGCCCCTGCGCAAACGAGAGTTGGCTTTGGTAGAATTGCAACGACATTTGTTGATCGGTTGTTTCGGCGCTGCTTTCAAGCTCCTTGATCATCTGCGGGAGCAATGCCCATTGCTTTTGGTTTAGTTCCAACTCGCAGCGGTAAATATCGAGCAGCGGTTGGAACTTCTGTCTAATTTCTTCTGGTTCGTGCCGAATCATTTCTTTAAAGCGGTCAATCTCCAATGCGGCTTTGTCATATTCGCCTAGCAGCGTTTGCATGATAATTCGGTTGTTCATTATGGATGTCATCATTTCGCCCTGATTGGAGGTGTAAACCAAATGTGCTTCCGCCATGGATAAGGCTAGCAGCGCTTCCTGAACAAGTCCGACCGTAAACTGATAACCGCTGTAGGTGAGATACAACCCGCTCAAACGGTGAAAGAGCCTTTGTTCATAGACATGCTTCATCATTTGCTCAAACGTCTGTTTCGCCTGAACATACTGTTTCAAATAGATAAAGGCCTCAAGCATGAAATTATGCGCCGTCAGCCATGGCTCGCTGCCTGGAGCGAGCAGTTCCGCAAGTTTTCGTGCTTGAAGCAGTGCCTCGTGGTAATGGTGTTTGGATCTGAAAAGTTGGATTTTATAATAAAACATCGCTTTTTTGGCTGGTAGGGGCAGATCATTGTCGTCAGGACGCCCGTATTTATCCAAGTAATAATTCAAATAGTTCCGGTGCAAATAATCATGAGCTACCGCGTCATTAAGCTGCTGGTAATATACGGCTTTCATTAAGGCTGTGGTCAACTCAACGGTTAAAGCATCGTCGCGGTCCGGCAGATCGTTAACCTGCTGTTCATCGATGGATGCAGTGGATTGGGATAACATTTCGAAAATGCTCTCTGCCTTTGCCAATGTATCCGGCGATTGAGATGAAGCCTGCAGCAAATAAGCAGGAGAGACGCTGAGACGGGAGGCTATATGTTCAGCCAAATCAGCGGCAAGAGTGTAACGCTCTGCGAGGATATTGGCAAAATGGGTTTGCGTCAGTAAACCTTCAACCAGCTCTTTGCGGGTGATGTTTTTCTTTTTGCACAAAAAATCGATTCGTTCTTTTAACATAGGGCGTAGAAATCTCCTTTCCGCGAAAGTTCCGTAAAAGTATACCATGAATATATAGAAAAAAAGGCTTAGAATAAGGATAAATGGGTGGAAATGCCCGCTATCGGGCACATCGATGGTCCCTCGTATGAAAATCATTCATTATACCAATTTATGGGGAAGTTGGACTTTATTCTATAGATGAAAGTAATGGTAATCATACTTGTCTCTTTATTATTTTACCTTTTATCATAAATTCGCAGTTTGTTATATTAAAAAAATATATTTGATAAAACTATAATAATACATTAAAGAGAGCATGGTTTTTATTCATGAAAAGACATGCTCTCTCTTAATAGAATGTTCACATCTGAGGCCCACGCCAAAAGTTGTGGATGATATTTGTTAAAAGTATGCCGTGTATATAGGGATCGACGCCCCCAGGAAAGCGACCAGTCGGAACGAAAATCAAAGCACAGTTTAACTGCATATTCTGCAAATAATTATGCTGTCGTTGGTTTGCTAAATCCGCTTCGCTAGAATACGTTAAAAAAGGTATTCGCATTAATGCTATTTGTCCAGGCGGTGTTCAAACAGCGTTAACAAATAGTGTTACGGAAATGTTTGAAACAACTGGCTATATTCCAGATGAACTTCCGAACATGTGAATGGGACGTTATGCATGTTAGCAGAAATGGTTGCTTTCTTAGCATCTGAACGGGCAGGAGCAATAGTTCTTGTTGATGATGGTTTAACTTTATAATAAGAAAAATCCCGAATATTGAACGTTATTCGGGATTTTTTTTCTTATCTTATGTTTTTAATTTATCCTAAAGCTTTCTATTAAACATAGTAGCGTGTTTTAATCAGTTTTCGGTTTAAAACACGCTCTTAAACTATGCTATTTTCTTTTGTTTGGATACAGGAATAGTGCGATTTAAAATACTGTTGGCTATCATTCCGATCATAATAATGATCATTCCGATTAAAGATACTCCAACTGGCCAAGAACCGTTTAAAAAAAGGATTTCACCAAGAACAGTAAAAATCATTGTTCCTGCTTGTGTTGCCTCCACTGCCCCTAACAAAGACAGGTTATTTTTCGCTAAGTCAGTAGCGAAGAAAAATGTCATTGTGGCGATAACACCCGAACATAATGCTAATAAGAAACCTTGCATCATTTGCCCAGATGTTGGTATGCCAGTTGTAGTCCAACCATAAATCGCTAATATAATACTGACAGGAAGGCTACCAATTGCCATGCCTAACACGCGTTGAAATGTATCTAAGCGACCAGCAACGACTTCCATCATTTTTCTATTACCGAAAGGATATAAGAATGCAGCGATAACTACAGGGAGGAAGCCAGATAAAAATTGAGAAACAGTAATGTCTCCAGCTTCTGTTAATTGCATACAAATGACACCCGTTAAAATAAATAAGGAAACGAGTAAGCTTCGCATAGGAATTTTACCGCGAACTCGTTTAACTCCTGACTTTGTCTCCAATGTAATAAAAAATAACGGAGATAATAGCAAACCAGCTAAAATGGTTATTTGCCATGTACCTGCGACGAGCCATGCAGGACTAAATACAGCAGCATAACTTAATAAGGAATAAAATCCTACCCCGGCTATTGTGCCATAACCAAGCCATGCCAAAGGGTGTTTACCCATTTCTACCCATAGTGGACGAAGGTTTTTGCGAAATAGGACGATAAAGAATAAAATGGGTAAAGCGAATAAAAATCGGAAGGAAGCAGTCCAAGCCCAGCTTGTTCCTGATACGTTCATAACTCGATTTATAATAAATGTAGCTGAAAAAAACGCAGATGATAAAATACCTAATAAGATAGCACGCATTTCGTTCGCTCCTTTCTAAATATATATTATAATATAATTATTTATATAAAAAGTAAACTATAATATACTAAAGGTGGGGTTCATATGAAAGAACAAGAGGATATGCAAACAAAAGAAGTTATTTTGCAAGTTGGTCAACTGTTACGACAAATACGAAATGAACAGAAATTAAGTTTAGAAGAGTTAGCGAAAAAAACAGGTGTTAGTAAATTAACGTTAGGGAAAATTGAGAGAGGAGAAACGAATCCTACATTAGGTGTCATTTGGAAGATTACGAAAGGATTATCTATTCCGCTGTCACGGCTTATGGTGATAGAAGATATAGTAAATGTTGCACGTTGCGGAGAGGGATTTACGATAGAAGAAAATCAAATGTGGCGATTAGAAACTATATTTCGTTACAAAAAAGAAACTGGGATGGAAATGCATCGTGCTTGTTTGCAACCGAATAGCATATATGAGGCAGAACCTCATCATGAAGGAGCTATTGAATTTGTAACAGTAATGAAAGGGAAAATTTCGATTCAAGTTGGACAAGAAATGTACGAATTAAACGAATTTGATTCTATTCAATTTGAAGCAAATCGACAGCATAGCTATGAAAACACGGGGAATGAAGTAGCAGTTCTCCATTTAACAATGAAATATTTATCTTGAAATAAGGTATCACGCTTGAGTAGCTGGAAGAGGAATTGACAGAACCAGTGGAATTAAGTGTTTCAATGAAAAAAGCAGTGGGATTCAGCAAAGCAAGTATGTCTTACTGACCATTTATGAGAGATTTGCTACAGGGCACTTGCTAACCAACAACTCCTTTTAGTGCAAATAGCCAAAATGGGTGGAGAAAAATATTGTGTTTTTCTCCACAGTCTATTTCTGTTTAACTTTCATCAAATGCTTTGCAACGGCTTCCATCAAGGTATAAAAATCGTGATCTATTGTTGAGCACGAAAAGTGGCTAGCACAGTTTTAGTTAAGATGTTTGTGCCGATTTCAAGAGCATCTGTATCAAAGCTCATATAAGGATGATGGAGTCCAGGAGCGAGGTTACAGCCTAGGCCAATCATCGTTGCTTTTAAATGTGGTTTCTTGATTGTGTAAAAATGAAAATCGTCCCCACCAGAGGTGATGAGTGTGGGTATGATATTTTCTTCGCCAATAACTTCGGTAATGCCTGTGCGTGCAAATTGAATAGCTTGCTCGTTTTGAACAGCAGCAGGCATGGCTGTTATGGTGCTATAATGAATACTTGCCCCCAAGGTTGTACGTACACCGTCAATGATTTGTTTGAATTTTTGTACCAACTCCTGCATCGCTTCATTCGTTTGTGCACGTAAATCTAGTCCGAATTGTCCATTCCCGGGAATAATATTTCGACTGTCACCTCCAGCACGAATATAGGTCATTTTGATAGAATGTGGTATTTGCGGATCAATGCGAATTTGATTTAACTGTTCATTGATCGTCGTCATAACATCTATAGCATTGACCGTCAAATGAGGGCGTGCACCGTGACTATCGACTCCTTGTACCTGCCCATCAATCATTTGACCTGCGCCATGTATAATAACTGGTGATGCTACACCAAATGGGATTTCTTGGATTGGCCGTAGGTGGATGCCATATAGGTATTCCACATCCTCCACAATACCTTTCTCAATCATTTCCAAAGCGCCAGTACCTTTTTCTTCTGCCGGTTGAAAAACGAGGCGTAGCGTACCTTTGAAATTTTCATGCTGCATACATTTTGCAACACCAAGGACCATACTCATATGAGCATCGTGACCACATGAGTGATTCGCTTTAAAACAGCCATCAACTTCCTGCCATAGTGCATCAATATCTGCACGGACCGCTACTATAGGCTGGCCTTGGCCAAGGTCTGCATAAAGCCCTGTACAATCATTAAAAGTAGTCACCTTATAGCCTAGGTCACTGAGTACTTCTTTCAAATATTGGGTTGTATTTACCTCTTTCCAGCTTACTTCTGCATTTTCATGTAAGTAATGAAAATGTTGTAATAGTTCTTGCTTAATTTTCATGATGTAATCCCTCATTCCAAAATAGGTCTTTATAAGTAGTCTCATATTGTTGCTTTTGTTTTTCATATTGCTCAGGATAGTCTTGAATCATTTGATGCAATATTGTATTCAATAACGAGGAAATGACAGGACCAGAGTCAATTGTAGACATATGTGACATCTTAGTAATAAAAGTCGAATCAGCAATTTGAGTTATGGGAGCTATATCTGAATCTGTGATGCCCACCACATAAACTCCACGTTCCTTTAATTCCTGCGTAATTTCAAGCGTATGTTTCATATAACGATTAAAAGAAAAGGTAACAACGACACTATTTTCATCTAAGTTATTAATGTAAGAAAAATCATCCATATATAAATTTAAAATTCGACTATTCCCTCTTATTGTATTCAATGTGAAGCTAAACCAATGTGCAAAACCATAAGAGGCTCCACTCCCTAATACAACAATCTCCCTTGCAAGAGCAATTTTTTTAACGACCGTTTTAAACATTTCAGGGTCTATATTTTCAGCCGTTTTTTTTATATTGATTTGATCACGAATCATAACTTCTTCAATACCTGTATGATCAGTTTGCTCTGCAAATGTGTGTGAAAAGCTCATCAATGAATTTTTTAAATCAAAAATAGAATCCTGTACTTCATTTTGTAAATCAGTAAAACTCCCATAATTGATGGCATAAACAAATCGAATCACACTTGTTTCACTAACTCCAATCATGTTGGCGATTTTCGTCGCAGAGTTTGAAGCAAATAGCTTCGGATCTTCTTTCAAAAAGAGTGCAACACGTTTTAATGTAGGGGACAAATCATCAAATTTTTCTTGTATTTTAGCTTCGTATGCGTACAAGCCGATACCTCCTTTAGTAGTGAAGGAAATTCTTTTTTTTTCTAAAAAAATAAGCGTTTACTTTATTATAGCATATTCAAAATAAACTTTATTTTCAATATTTTCAGAAAAATAATTGAATTTTTTGAATAGTTTTGTTAGCTTAATATATATATTGAAGTGTTCACTTTAAATTTTTAGGAAATAAAGTGAATACTTCTAATGATCTAACATCATAAAATCTTGGGGGGATTGACATGAAAAAAGCAAATTGGTTATTTGTAATGTTTGCAAGTGTGCTTTTTGTGTTAGCAGCATGTTCTTCAGATGATAATGCTGGTGGTGAAAGAGCAGATAGTAATAAAGATTATTCAGAATTACAGGTAGCTTATAATGCTCAGCCACCAACGTTAGATCCGTTGATGACAACGGCGGTAGCTACGCGTGATGTAGCTCGAAATATCTATGAATCTTTAGTGACACTAGATAAAGATTCGAAGGTTGTGCCAATGTTGGCGGAATCAGTGGAGGAAAGTGAAGATGGTAAAGTTATAACATTTAAATTGAGACAAGGTGTTAAATTCCACAATGGTGATGATTTAACAGCCGAAGATGTTGTGGCATCTATGCAACGCTGGATGACAACGACAGGTTTAGGAAAATCTTATTTTGCGGATGCAACATTTGAAAAAGTGGATGATTCAGTTGTGCGATTGGTAATGCCGAAGCGACTATTCATTGCGCTCCATTTATTGGCAGATCCAAGTCAAATTGCAATTATTACAACGGAAGAAGCAAATGCCTCAACGACAGCTGAGGGCTTAACAGAATTTATTGGGACAGGTCCATATAAATTCTTAGAGTGGAAAAATGATCAATATATTCATTTAGAGAAATTTAATGATTATGTTGCTGTAGATAGCCCAGCAAGCGGATTGGCTGGTAAAAAAGAGGCACAATATAAAAATATTTATTTTAATATTGTAACCGATGCTTCAACGCGTTTTGCTGGTATTCAAACAGGAGAATACCAAGTAGCAAATGCGATACCGTTCGATAATGTGGCGCAATTAGAAAAGTCTGAAACTGTTAAAACTTCCATTGACCATAATGGCTTTAATGCTGTTGTATTTAACAAGCGAGCAGGACTTTTTGCTAAACAGGAAGCACGTCAAGCTGTAAATGCGGCTCTTGATCAAGAAGCAATTTTAAGGGCAGCGTTTTCGAGTCCTGAATTTTACGAATTAGAACACAATTTAATGATTAAAGATCAAACAGACTGGTATACAGATGCTGGTAGCGATCAATACAATCAAAAGAATATAGAAAAGGCAAAATCCCTATTACAACAAGCTGGCTATAATGGAGAGGAAATCGTCATATTATCGACACGTGATTATGAAGACCATTACAATGCAGCCGTTGTGGTTCAACAACAATTAGAAAGTCTTGGCATGAAAGTAAAGCTTGATATTTATGATTGGCCAACTGTGCAACAGCGTCGTACAGATGAAAAGGCATACGATATTTTCATTACTGGTTTCCCAACTGAGCCTGTACCTAATAAATATGTGTTCTTGGATTCCAAGGGAGAATGGCCAGGTTGGACAAATAGCCCTAAAATTGATGATTTATTAAACAAAATTGCAGGTGCTGCAACACAGGAAGAAGCGAAAGGCTATTACAGTGACTTAATGGTTGAAGTATATGACTATGTTCCAATTATTAAATTTGGAAACAAAACGACAGTAACAGCATACGATGCATCCATTGAAGGCTATGATTTCTTGCAAGGTATCATTTTATGGAATATGAAATAATTTGTAAGGGGGGATGAGCTTATGTTGAACTTTATATTGAAACGAATACTGTCACTTATACCTGTGTTATTTGTTGTATCAGTTGTCGTCTTTTTATTAGTTCATATAACGCCTGGTGATCCAGCTTCAGTTATGCTCGGTCCTGAAGCCTCTCCTCAGGATGTGGCTAAGCTACAGGAAGAGCTTGGCCTCAACCGCCCTATTTTGGAGCAATATGTGACTTGGGTAGGGGCTATTGTTAATGGCGATTTAGGAACATCACTATTTATGAAAAAACCAGTATTAACGGCTTTTTTTGAGCATTTAGGTCCAACACTTTCATTGGCCATTATGGCTCAATTGTTTGCTATTGTACTAGCTATCCCACTTGGTGTACTGTCAGCTAAGTTCAGAGGATCATTTTTAGATCAAACATTTATGGGAGTTTCACTTGTTGGCATATCAGTTCCAAGCTTTTTGCTCGGTTTATTTTTAATTTTATTATTTGGAGTGGAGCTACGTTGGTTACCTGTTGCAGGTTATAAACCGTTAGCTGCAGGTTTCGCTGTACATATCCGCTATTTAATTTTACCTGCCATTGCATTAGGTTCAATGCAAGCTGCTCTTATTGCCCGTATGACTCGATCTTCGATGCTGGAAGTTTTATCTGCCAATTTCATTAAGACAGCACGTGCAAAAGGGGTAAAGGAATTTGTTATTACAATGAAACATGCATTACGTAATGCATTTATTCCTATCTTAACGATTATCGGTCAAACCTTCGGGACTTTAGTAGCTGGTGCAGCTGTCATTGAAACGGTATTTAATATCCCAGGCATTGGTCAATTAATCATTAACTCAGTAGAACGACGTGACTTTGAAGTGATTCAAGGAGTTGTTTTGTTAATCGCAGTTAGCTACGTAACAATCAATTTAGTGATTGATTTACTATATGGTATTGTTGATCCACGTTTACGAGTTGGGAAGAGATAGGGGGGAGTAATTTGAGTCAAGAGCTTTCAATGAATGATCTGTCAACCATTAAGAAGCAGATGAAGCAAAAGCAGCGAACGTTATTTAGAAAGAAGTTTTTTAGCAACAAATTGGCTTTGACAGGCACCGTTATTATGTCAGTAATAATTTTGTTTACGATTTTGACCCCGTTTATCATCTCGACTTCGCCATATACATTGGATACCGCGAATCGATTATTACCGCCAAGTACTGAACACTTTTTTGGCACGGATAACTATGGTCGAGATTTATTTAGTCGTGTTATGTATGGGGCACGTGTTTCATTAGTCATTGGCTTCTCTGTCGCACTGTTAACTTCTATTTTCGGGACGATTGTTGGATTATATGCAGCTTATTTTAAAAAGCTTGATAGCTTATTGATGCGTACTGCTGACGGTCTAATGGCATTTCCAGCCATCTTACTTGCGATTGCGATTATGGCATCTCTCGGTGCAAATTTAGTCAATGTCATTATCGCTTTAACGATTGTATTTACACCACTTGTTGCAAGAACTATTCGTTCCTCTGCTTTAATTGTGAAGGAGCAAACATATATTGAGGTGTTGCGGGCACAAGGTGCAAATAGCACGCGTATTATCTGGTCGAATATTTTCCCGAATGTCATTTCACCTTTAATTGTTCAAGCTACTTTTATTTTTGCAGATGCCATTATTGTAGAGGCTGCACTTAGCTTTTTAGGAGCCGGGATTCCTGCACCTGAACCAAGTTGGGGCAATTTATTATATGATGGCAAAACGGTTATTTTCAATGCGTGGTGGATGACAGTATTCCCAGGAATTGCAATTATGTTAACGGTTTTAGGCTTAAATCTATTTGGTGATGGATTGCGAGATTTACTAGATCCGCATAATAAATCGAAGAAGTAGTAAGGGGGTGCTATTACAATGACAGATACTTTACTTGAAGTTGAGCATTTAAAAGTTCATTTTGATACAGAGGAAAAGAAAGTAACAGCTGTCGATGATGTTTCTTTCACTGTTAAAAAAGGAGAAATCGTTGGTGTAGTGGGAGAATCCGGCTGTGGTAAAAGCGTTACGGCAGAATCAATTTTACGACTTCTCGATGAAAAGCATACAAAGTATGAAGGTGAAATTCGTCTCGAAGGCCAAAATTTATTAGCGAAATCCGCAAAAGAAATGCGAGAAATCCGTGGTAATGATATTGCTATGATTTTCCAGGATCCGATGAGTTCATTAAACCCAGTTTACACTGTGGGTGATCAAATTATGGAAGCCCTCCTCCTTCATCAAAATGTTTCAAAAGAACAGGCCCGCGTGAAAGCGATTGACATGCTGAAATTAACTGGTATTCCAGCACCAGAGAAACGGATTGATGAGTTTCCTCATCAGCTATCAGGGGGGATGCGTCAACGGGTCATGATTGCGATGGCACTTTGCTGTCAGCCAGCACTTTTAATTGCCGATGAACCAACAACAGCTTTAGACGTGACAACGCAATCACAAATTTTAGACTTGATCAAAGAGTTAAAAGACGAATTTAATATGGGGACGATTATGATTACGCATGATTTAGGCGTTGTAGCTGAAGTTTGTGAAAAAGTAGTAGTCATGTATTTAGGTCAAGTCATTGAAGAATGTGATGTATTAACGATTTTTGATCAGCCTCTGCATCCCTATACACAAGGCTTATTAAAATCAATTCCTAATATAGAAGGAAGTCGTGAGGAAAAGCTGTATGTGATTGAAGGAAAGGTGCCGACATTAAGTCAAATTCCTACAGGTTGTCGCTTTGCTCCACGCTGTGAATTCCAGACAAACAATTGTCGCACATCTCTACCAAAGCTTGAAAGCTACGGCGACCGTAAAGTCAGATGCTGGCACTTTGAAGAAATTCAGAGGAAGCGGGAGGTGAAAATTCATGGATAACAAAGAAATGATTTTACAAATAAAAAACTTAAAAACCTACTTTCCTGTTAGTAGTGGTGTCGGGCAGGAAAAAAGATATGTCAAAGCAGTCAATAATGTGTCCTTTGAGCTTACTAAGGGCGAGACATATAGCTTAGTTGGAGAATCTGGTTGCGGAAAAAGTACTACAGGCCGTTCTATTTTGCGGCTCATTGAACCTACAGATGGCGAAATAATTTACCAAGGACAGACAATTAATAAGCTTAAACAAAAAGAAATGATGCCCATTCGTCGTAGTTTGCAAATGGTGTTTCAAGATCCTTATTCATCTTTAAACCCACGTAAACGTATCGGAACAATATTAGAAGAAACCTTGAAAATACATCATATTGGCACAAAGCAAGAGCGTACACAAAAAGTGATGGATATTTTAAATAAGGTAGGGTTCCAAAATGAACATTATTTTCGATTTCCACATGAATTTTCCGGAGGGCAGCGTCAGCGTATAGGATTAGCACGCGCACTTATTATGAATCCAGATATTATTATTTGTGATGAGCCTGTATCGGCATTAGATGTATCTATTCAATCACAAGTGCTGAATTTATTGGAGGATTTACAAAAAGAATTTAACCTAACATTATTGTTTATCTCTCATGACTTAAGTGTTGTACGCCATATTTCCAATCGAATTGGCGTAATGTATTTAGGAAAGATCGTAGAAGAAACAACGACAGATGAAATTTTTAGCAACCCAATGCATCCTTATACAAAAGCACTTTTATCAGCAATTCCTGTGCCCAATCCGCGAATAAAACGTGAAAAGATTAAGCTGAAAGGTGAAATCCCTTCTCCATTGAATCCACCAACAGGCTGTGTTTTCCAGACGAGATGCCCTTTTGTAATGGAAAAATGCCGGACGGTAGAGCCAGAGTTGGTCGAGCATTCACCTGCCCATAAAACGGCATGTCATTTATATTACAAGTAGGGGAGTGTTGAGAAATGAAAATTGAAAAAATTATAGTTCGTAAAATGAAGATGACTATGAAATCACCCTTTGAAACAAGTTTTATGAAGCAGCAGGAACGTATTTTCTTAATTATTGAAGCGTATGGTGAGAAGCATGTTGGTTATGGAGAATGTGTTGTTAGCGCTTATCCTTATTATGGAGAAGAAACGGCTTCAACGGCATTCTCTATTATTGATGAATTTTTAATACCACTTGTTATTAATCAGGAATTCAACCATCCAGATGAGATAAATGAGAAGTTTGCTCGCGTGCGTCGCAATAATATGGCGAAATCTGCAGTGGAAGCAGCCATTTGGGATTTATATGCAAAAGAGCAGGGCATACCTTTAGCACAAGCACTTGGAGGAGAAAAAAAAGAAATTACTGTTGGCATTAGCCTAGGCATTGAAGATGATACGAATGTATTGCTGGAAAGCATTGAAGGTTATTTAAAACAAGGGTTCAAAAAAATAAAAATTAAAATTAAGCCCGGAAAAGATATCGAAGTACTGCGTGTAATCCGTGATCGCTTTGGCGATATACCTTTAATGGCAGATGCCAATTCTGCCTACTCGTTAGAAGATCTATCCTTATTTAAGGAGATGGATAAATTAAATTTAATGATGATTGAGCAACCTCTTGAGCATGATGATATTGTCGATCATCGAAAATTACAAAGAGAACTCAATACACCGATTTGCTTAGATGAAAGTATCCATTCATACGATGATGCTAGACGTGCAATTGAACTAGGTAGCTGCAAAGTGATTAATATAAAGGTAGGGCGTGTTGGAGGCTTATCCGAGGCTAAAAAGATTCATGATTTATGTCAGCAGCATCAAATCCCTGTATGGTGTGGGGGTATGCTAGAATCAGGGATTGGTCGTGCTCATAATATTGCAATTACAACACTGTCAAACTTTACAATACCTGGTGATACGGCACCATCTTCCCGCTATTGGCATGAAGATATTATTGAGCCAGAGATTGTCATGGATGACCAAGGACATATCCAAGTTTCTAATCTACCAGGTATTGGTTATAATATTGCACAAGACAAACTCGAAAAATACACAATAGAAAAGTATATTTACGAAGCATAATGAAAGTCGAATGCCGTGTTTTAAAGTTATTTGAACAGCTTCTAATTTCATTTCTTCTCTAAATTTAGGCATACAAAAACTGCACCTCCAATTGTTAGATTGTATCTAACAATTGGGGTGCAGTTCACTATAAAGATGGGAGGCCTTAGTGCTCCATCAGATTTAACTCACCCGCTACTACAACCCAAAAATTGTGAAGGTTAATATAAATTTTATGTGTAAAAGTTGTTGCTACCCATTGCTTCATCTTATTGTAAGCGGCTCGACGCTCTCCAGCAGGAAAGCGTGAATAGCTTAGCGGATATTAGCGTCTTCTCATTAATAAAACTGGGGAAAATTCCGCTAATTAATGCACCTATTAGTCTGAAATAATTGACGAAAATAAAACTAAATTTATAATGTGAATTTTTTTAGTTCTACAGACAATGTATTTGTCATTTCTTGAAGTTCTGAAACCTTATCACTAATTTTTTTGAATGATCCTAACTGTTCTTGAGTAGAAGCGGATATTTCCTCTGTTCCTGCTGCGGTTTCTTCCGTAATAGCCGAAATGTTTTCAATGGCACTGTTCATTTGCTGACTCATTTCGCTTGTTTGCTCCATATCCTTTGTAAGGTGCTGTAACTGATCATTAATGTCTAATACATGAGTTGCAATTGCCTCAAATGACTTTTCTGTATCGGTCATCGATTGTAATTGTTCTTCTGAAAGCTGATGTCCATGTTCTGCAGTAGAAAGAATGAGTGTAATGCCATCTTGTATATGTGTCACCATCGAAGAGATGAAAGTAGTTGCTTTTTCTGTTTCATGAGAAAGTTTTTTGACTTCCTTCGCTACAATGGCGAATCCTTTTCCGGCTTCGCCAGCACGTGCCGCTTCGATTGCAGCATTTAATGCTAAGAGATTTGTTTGATCAGCAATCGCGTGAACTGCATTAGCTGCACCTTCAATTTCTGTTGTGAATTGAGAGAATTGAGTAACAGCCTCTTTGATATTAATCGAAGTGGATGAAATATCCTTCGCAATAGAGGATTGCTTCTCTAGTGAGCTACGACCATTTTGAACAGCAGTAAGCGCTTTGTTACCGTTTACTGCTGATTGTTCACTTGTCTCCTGAACAGTAGTAAATTGATCGGCCATCGTATTCATCAAGATAGCCGTTGACTGGATATCTTCTGAAATAGTTAGGCTTCCCTTTGCCAATTCGTCTGTTGATGTAGCAATTTGTTTACTGCCTTCGTTAACGGTTTCAATATAGCTTGTGACATCTTTTGTAAATAGACCAACATTTTTACCTACATGATCAATAGATTGTACGGTGGTTTTTAAGCTAACAATCATTTTGGCAAAGTTCTCAGTCAGTTGATCAACTTCATTGCGACTACCTTTCTTATAGGAGAGGGAAGAGGTGTCAATTGTCAAATTCCCTGCAGCCACCAATTGTGCATAATCCACGATTCGGTTAATCGGTTTAGTAATTCTTTTCGTTGCGACATACGAAAAAATGCTTGTAGCAATAAGTAGAAGGATACTACCTATTATTGTTGATGTAGTAATAAAAGAAATTTTCTGCGTTGCCAAATCATTCGTTTCTTTATACCATTCATTTGTTTCTTTTTTCAGTAGATACATATCGTTCAAAATACCGGATATTCTGATTGATTGTTTTTTTATCTCAGGATGATTGTGAGCAAGAAATCCTGCTTCTGAAGCTTTTTCTAATTCGTCGTATTTACCCTCGATTTTTTTGATGATTGCCTGATGCTCAGCTATTTTAGCAATAGTTGAGAGTTTTTCTAAATTTACTTTCGTTTCTTGTAAAGTTGAAAGAGCTTCATTTTTATTGGCCTCACTATCTAAAAAAGTGTAGTTATTTAAAGATTGGCTCGCTACAACTAAACTTTGTTCAAGTTCTTTCACTGCCAGTAATAGTTCTGTATCATCTTGTGCAGTTGTTTGTATATCAAATGTTTGAACGATAATAAAACCAATCATAGCCATTGCGAGGACAATGGGAATAAGTATGTTCATGAATAATTTTTTTCGTAGTGTCACTGGCTGTTCCCCTTTTCTGCAGTAACTTTTATTTTACCCGAAACAATATCTTCTTTTGCTTTTTCAATAGCAGCCTGTTGCTCAGGTGTAAGTTTAATAACACGTATATCCGCTAGGCCTACTCCATTATCAGCTAAACCGAATGACAACGATTTTTCGGAAATTTTCCCTTCCTCATCTAATGTTTTAGCAATTTTAAAAACAGCTTGGTCGACATTTTTTAACATTGATGTTACAACAGTTTTTTCTGCAATGTAAAATTGATCAATATCAACTCCGGCCGCATATATGCCCATTTCTTCCGCTTTCTTTATGGCACCAAAGCCTGTGAATCCCGCTGCATGATAAATAAAATCCAATTTGTTCTTTATGTAACGTTCTGCGATTGCGGCACCCGCGTCGGCATCATCAAATGAGCCAGAATATTCACTAATAATTTCGATATTTGGATTAAAATATTTAGCTCCCTCAATAAAGCCGTTTTCAAAGTGATGGATAACCGGAATATCTACACCACCAATAAATCCTATTTTTCCAGTTTTACTCGTCATTGCTGCAACCATTCCAAGTAAAAAGCTACCTTCTTGCTCTTTAAAGGTTATGGAAGTGATATTGGCAACATCTGATTGTCCGTCAATAAGGACAAATTGTTGATCAGGATATTTCTTCGCAGTCTTTTCCAATGCCTCCTGTACAGAGAAGCCTAGACCAATAATGACGTTATATTTTTCTTCGACAAGTTCCTCTAGCTTCTGTTCGTAATTGCCATCAGGCGCCTCTTTATAATCAAACAAAATACCTAGCTCATCGCGTGCTTTCTCAAGCCCTTTAAAAGCTGAGTCATTAAACGATTCATCACCAAGCCCTGCATCTGAAAGTAAGATACCAATTTTATAGTCATCTTGCGCTTTTTCCGGCTGAGTAATGGAACAGCCTGCTAATAACAAAGCTATTAAGCAAAAGCCAATCATTAATTTTTTCAATATGAATACCTCCATTGTATGTATTATTTATATCGGCAAAAAGTTATTCAAGTCAGAGGTCAGACAACGATTTTTTATTTTACCATTAAATACTATCAGATTATTTACAATTTACTACAGGAAAATGGGTTTAAATCATTTTCGATATTTTCTAATCACTGAGTATTTAGTTTGTTTCACAATGGATTTTCTCTATGTATATAGTGAAAAAGGTAGGGGTATATTGTGAAAAATTTATATATTTTGCAAAATTAACCCTTTTCTTTGGCAAATAAAAAAACTCGCAAACATCTAAAGAGTTTGCGAGACACACTAATGAATTAAACCGCACCAAATAATTTTAATATATTTATAATTATGATTCCTACAATGCCGAAGTCTGAATCGCCAAATGTAGTTCCTTCGTAGCCGATATCACCCATGAAGATAAGTAGAATCGCGGGGATAAAGCTAATAATTAATCCGTTGGTAAATGCTCCTACCATAGCACCGCGTCTACCACCAGTTGCATTACCGAATACTCCTGCAGCCGCACCCGTGAAAAAATGTGGCACAAGCCCAGGTACAATCACTTTTAGCCCTATGAGGGGGAGTATAAACATGGACACTAAGCCTGCTACAAAGCTAAACAGGAAGCCAATAATAACTGCATTCGGTGCGAACGGAAAAATTGTAGGGCAGTCTAATGCAGGCTTTGTGTTTGGCACAAGTTTATCTGCAATACCTTTAAAGGCAGGAATGATCTCGGCAATTAGCATTCGCACTCCAGCCAAAATGATATAGACACCAGCGGCAAAGGTAATAGCTTGAATAATGGCAAAGACGATAAAATTCGAACCGCCAGATAACTGTGACTCAATATAGGATTGGCCAGCGAATAGGGCAACGATAATAAAAAACAGACTCATAGTTAAGGACACAGCTACAGATGTATCCCGTAAAAAACCTAGAGATTTTGGAACTTTTATGTCTTCTGTTGATTTAGCTTTGTTTCCAAAGAGCTTCCCGATTTTAGCAGATACATAATAACCAACACTGCCAAAATGACCAACAGCAAAATCATCACTGCCAGTTATTTGACGAACAGTTGGTTGTAAAATGGCTGGGAATACGACCATACAAAGACCAAGTATAATAGAGCCAACGATGATAAGAGGTGTGCCACTCATACCGCCGACAGACAGTGATGCTGCGATTAAACACGCCATAAATAATGTATGATGACCAGTTAAAAATATATATTTAAAAGGCGTAAATCGCGCAAATAATATGTTCATAATCATACCGAAAACCATAATCATGGCAGTAGCTGTTCCGAAACTAGTTTGAGCGGCTGCTACAATCGCTTCATTATTTGGGATAACTCCTTGGACATTAAATGCATGATCAAATATTTTACTAAAATGATTTAAAGAACCGATTAAAACGCTTGCACCTGCGTCAAGTATAACAAAGCCCATAACCGTTTTTAACGTACCAGAAAGGACTGTTGAAGCTGATTTTTTTTGGATTAATAAACCGACAAAAGCGAATAGGCCGACTAAAATAGCTGGTGTTCCTAAAATGTCATTCATAATAACATCTAACATATTAACACCTCATCCTATCCAATTTTTAATTAAATTCAAATTCAATCCTTTATAACAGAGGTTTAAGCTTTAATTTAATTTCAGAAATACTCATCATATTAACAATACTAACGATGTGACCCCTTTCTTCGGGCAATTGATTGACAATATCTTCTGCGCCAATATAAATATCCGCTTTCTCTGCCTTGGCAGATGCTAAATCGGTATGCGTTAATTCTGCAACTTTTCCAAGTTCAGTTAACGCTTTTTTTACATTCAATTCCATAATAAAACTACTGCCTAAGCCATTCCCGCACACTACTAAAATCTTCATCAAGATTACTCCTTTGCCACAATTTGTTGGATTTCTTTGATAATATCGTCTTTATTCTGGCAGGCGATGATGCTGTCGATTTGATGGGGTTCTTGCAAAATCTTTGTTAAGTCAACTAATGCTTGCAGATGCGACGCATGATCGGTGGCCGCTAAGACAATAATTAAGAAAACAGGCTTTTCTGGTCCAAACATAACAGGTTTTTGTAAGCTTAATAGGCTCATGGCTAGCTCATTGACGCCTTCTGTGTGCTGTGCATGTGGAATCGCTACTTTTGGTGTAATGACTACATAAGGTCCGTGCTTTTCAATGGAATGAATCATCGCCTCAATATAGCGTTCTTCGATTTTATTGTGCTTTAATAGTGGAATTGCCGCTAAATGAATAGCTTCCTGCCAAGTATTTACAATATCTGCGAGTTGTATAGTATCTTTTGTTAGTAACTCGGTTAGCAAATACAACCCTCCCTTCATAGGGATAAACAATCCCCATTTCATGTTATTATTGTCGACTATGGAAATATGTCATAAGAGGCTATTTTTTTAATTGTTTGGCTAAATCATAAATTGCAGTTTTTACAAACGCATCCATCTTGCTATCTAGACGAGATTTAGGATAAATAAGTTGAATCTTTCTATTAAGTGTCACATCGTGTAAGTCTCTTTTGATCAAAAGTCCTGATTTTAACTCATCTTCTATCAGGGCAACTGACAAAAATGCAATTGTTTTTCCGAAAGTAAGCATTTTCTTAATAGTACTGACAGAATCAAGCTCGATTGTATAAATGGATGGGTGAGGGTCCATCCATTTTTCTATAAAATGATTCGTTGAACTGGAGGATGTATGCAATAATACTTTGTTTTTTAGGACATCTGCTTTTGTGATGTCCTTTTTTGCTGCAAGCTCATGGGTAGGACTCAATGCTAATACAAGGGAATCTTCGCCGATTGTTTCGTATATAAGAGACGAATTTTCTTGTTTTGTTTCCATAATTAGCCCGAAATCTAATTCTTGAAGAGCTACCTTTTGTTCAATTTCAGGCGCTGTTTTTACTTCTAGCGATATTCGAATGTCTGGGTAAGCTGTTGAAACTAGATGAATAATATCCGGCATAAAAATATGTGCAGGTAGCCCGCTTGCGCCAAGACGAATGGAGCCAATATTACCCGCCAAAAGATTTTCGACAAAGCGATTCATGTCTTTTTGTAGCTGTACAATTTGGCGAGCATAATGATAGAGCCCTTCTCCCGCTTCTGTTAAACGGTATCCACCTGCATTTGTCCGAAATAAACGGATGCCATATTCCTCTTCAATGGAGCGAATATGAAAGGATACTGTCGGCGCTGTAAGACCTAGCTCTTTGGCAACAGGAGCTAATTTTTTAAATTCTACGAGTAGGCAAAATGCCTGTAACTTCATGTTATTCATTTTATCCTCCTAAAGTAAATTAGAAAAAATCTTAGTTTTGCTTTAGTTTATTAGATTTTTTTTAACGAGATATTAATAGTAGATTAATATTTTCTAAATATCTGGAATTTATAGTTGTAATTAACGAGGAGGATATGATGAAAATCTCATTAACGAATATCGAAAAAAAATATGGACAGTTTCATGCGTTATGGCCCATCAATGTGGAGCTGGATAGCAAGTTCATTACCATCTTAGGACAATCAGGCTGTGGTAAAACAACGTTATTGAAAGTATTGGCAGGTCTTGAACAACCGACAAATGGAGAAATCCGTTTTGATGACACAATTATTTATTCATCCAAACTCCATAAAAATGTAAAACCAAATAAGCGAAATATGGCAATGGTTTTTCAAGATTTTGCATTATGGCCTCATATGACTATTTTCCAAAACATTGCTTTTGGCCTGAAGGGTATTGTTTCAAAGTCAGACATTCCGGCTCGAGTGGAGCATGTTATGCGATTGGTGAAAATGGAGGGTTTTGAAAAACGAAAGCCAGGGGAGTTATCGGGAGGACAGCAGCAACGAGTAGCACTTGCGAGGGCACTAGCGACAAATCCACAGCTTATTTTATTTGATGAACCACTATCAGCACTCGACGCAGTACTAAGAGAAAAAATGCAAGATGAAATCATGCATATTATTAACGAGTTAGATTGTCAGGCAATTTTTGTCACACATGATCAAACAGAGGCAATGGCAATGTCAGATCAAATTATCGTGATGGAGGCAGGAAGAATTGCACAAGTGGGAACACCAGAAGAAATTTATCACGCTCCAGCAACACCGTATGTAGCAGATTTTATCGGTAAAGTGAACTGGTTTGATAAAGGTAATTATATTGTGCGACCTGAAGGGATTTCCAGACTACGACGACCAGGTACAATTGCAAAACAAGCGATGATTGTAAAAAATACCTTTGTTGGTGATCGTTATTTAGTGCAAGCACAGGTAGAAGGTAAGTACTGGAGCTTTTACGAAGCAGAACCGATAGAACATGGCAAACAGCTTGAAGTTTTTATTGATGAAAAACAAATATATCAATTGGAGGGTTACCTTTGAAAAAACGAGGGTTAAAACTATTTGCTACAGCTGGGATTCTTTTAACATTAGCATTAGCGGGGTGTGGAAATAAAGAGGTAGAGAAGAATGATAAAGCAAGTTCAACCGCAAAAGAAGAACAAACTTTAACGGTATACTCTGCTGGTCCAGATGGTTTAGCAGCGAATATTCAACAAGCATTTGAAGAGAAAACAGGCATAAAAATAGAGATGTTCCAAGGAACAACAGGTAAAATATTATCGCGTTTAGAAGCGGAAAAAAATAACCCTGTAGCTGACGTTGTCGTACTAGCCTCTGTCGCTTCAATGGATGGCTTGAAGGAAACAGATCAACTTCAAAGCTATAAAGACGCTGATAATGCCAAGAAAATCAATAGCGATTGGTCAGATGCAGAAGGTTATTACTATGGTTACAGTGCCTCAGCATTAGGAATTGCTTATAATACGAAAAATACGCAACAGGTTCCGGCAGAATGGACAGATTTAGCAAAAGCTGAATGGCAAAATAAAATTAATATACCAGACCCTAGCTTGTCAGGCTCTGCTGTAGACTTCCTATTCGGATATACAGAAGCTGAAAAAACAGCTTGGACTACGATGGAGAAGTGGAAGGAAAATGGTTTACAGGTGAATGGTGCTAATAAGGAAGCGTTAGATGCTGTTATTACTGGTGACAAAAATGCCACAATTTCAGGGGTAGATTACATGGCTTATAAAGCAAAAGCTGATGGTGAGCCAGTAGAAATTATTTATCCAAAAAGCGGGACAGTCGTCAGTCCGCGAGCTGTTGGTATTTTGAAGGATGCAAAAAACGTAGAAAGTGCAAAAGCGTACGTTGATTTTTTACTGTCAGATGAAGGGCAAAAGCTTGTAGCAAATGCCTACTTACTACCAGGCAACAAAGATATACCTGTTAAGGATCGTGCAGCCTTAAATGAAATTCCTCAGCTAAACGTGAATTGGAAAGGTGCAGAAGCGAAGCAGCTTGAAGTATTAACTAAATTCAATGATATTTTTCGTTAAGTAGTTAGGGGAGGTTTTTTAGCCTCCTTGAAGTTTTTCTAGGGAAAGGATTGAATCATCAATGATTATGGAAGGCAGACGAACTTTTGGATTTTTACTGACACTTGTCGTCACGTTTGCTATCGCACCGTTAATTGCCATTGCATTTTATACGTTTATGAAAGATGGGCAATTAGATGTTTCGCAGATTAACAGAATGTTTGCCAATGAAAGAATGTGGCAAACGCTTGGAAACTCTGTATTATTAGGGGTTTTAGTTGTTTTAGGGACTACGATTGTAGCATTCCCAATGGCGTTAATAAGAACGAAAACAAGCTTATATAAATACGATTGGCTAGATATTATTTTAACCATTCCATTTATGACACCTCCGTATATTGGCTCCATGGGATGGATATTGTTCATGCAAAATAATGGTTTTCTTCAACAACTATTTCCAAGTGCTGCTTGGATGACTGAATCGTTCTTCACCTTATTTGGAATGGTCATGATTATGTGCCTGCATCTTTTTCCTTTTTTATATTTAATGCTGAAAAATACGCTATTAAGAATCAATGGTTCCTTTCTAGATGCTGCATTAATTTTTGGACGAAGTTCTTGGAGAAATTGGATGAAAATAGTTCTGCCTTTAGTAGTTTCTAGCTATGTTCTAGGGAGCTTGCTAATTTTCATCAAAACGCTAGCTGAATTTGGAACACCTGCTACGTTTGGTAGTCGAATTGGCTTTCAAGTATTTACAACGGAGATTCACTCTTACCTTTCAAGATGGCCAGTAGATATTAGTATGGCGACATCACTGTCATTATTTTTACTATCAGTTTGTCTCGTTATCTGGTATTTTCAAAATCTTATTGGACGAAAATATACATATAGTGTGCTATCTGGAAAAACACCAGCTAATCGCGAGATTGAAGATAAATGGTATGTCAAATTCGGTTCATGGCTCTTTGTGGGAATCATCATTTTGCTATCAATCGGTATTCCTTACTTCTCAATTATTGTGACATCTTTGCAGAAAGTAAGGGGAGATGGTTTGCAGGCAGGGAATTTTAGCGTTGCTTCCTACCAGGAAGTGTTTACAAGTGGAAGTGCTGGATTGTCAGCATTTTTAAATAGTGTTGTTTTCTCAGTAATCACAGCTGTCGTTACAGCAATTATTGGCTTGTTCATTGCCTTATACATTAAAAAGGGAGAAACGAAAAAGCAGCAAGTATTAGATTTCTTTAGTTTAATGCCTAATATTATTCCTGGAATTGTCTTTGTAGTTGGGTTAATCATGTTTTGGAATGCACCGTGGCTACCAGCGACTATCTATAACACAAAGACAATGGTTGTAGTCACGTATTGTGTACTTTTTTTACCATATTCCGTGCAATATATAAAGTCCTCTTTATCACAATTAGATTCTTCAATATTCCAATCAGCGGATATTTTTGGGCGAAGTAGCTGGGCGGTTTATCGACATATCATTATTCCATTATTAATGCAGGGGATTCTTGCTGGAATGATGATGACGTTTATTATCTCGATGCGTGAGCTTGTCGCTGGATTACTCATTTTACCTCCTTCAGTAGAGACTGGCGCAACATTTATTTACAGTCAATTTGAACAAGGAAATGTTGGTGTAGGAATGGCTGTAGCGGTGATTACAGTCGTCATGACCGTTATTTTTATGTTTCTATTAGATTGGCTACAAAAACGGGGAGGACATGCGGATGCTTAATGTAGAAATTTTAGGTGGGGTTGGTGAGTATGGCCGTAACTGCTTTTTCATTGAAAATAATGGACATGCTATTTTACTCGATTGCGGAGTGATGAACAATCGACAGAAGACTCCTCCTAATTTAACACAAGCTCATGTGGCAAAGCTTGATGCAGTGTTTATTTCCCATTCACATACAGATCATGTAGGTGCTATTCCTTTACTTGAGCAATGGGGATACACAGGGCCGATCATTATGAGTAAAATGACTGCGCAGCAATTAAAACAGTCTTTTCAACATACAAAAACCTTTCAACCAGAATCAATCGGAAAGTGGATAGTTGTTAGTAAATGTCTTGCCTTTCAATGGGGCTACAGTGGGCATCTAATAGGAAGCGTTTGGTTTAAGATTCGTTTTTTTGAGGAGGTGATATTTTACTCTGGCGATTATGTTGTGGATTCCTATTTGTTAAAAGCAACACTACCGATAGAGGACGGGACTGTTTATGATCTAGCCATTATGGATAGCGGCCATGTTGAGAAGCGCATTAATAATATAGAAGTATTACAGCAAATGACGGAATATATCAATGCAAATCCAGGCTACCCGATCATTTTCCCATCTTCTTTCTCAGGAAAAACAGCAGATATTGCTACTTATCTTTTTCAGCATACAACAAGAGCGATACGTGTAGATAATGATTTGTTGTCGTTATTTGATAATTGTTATGAGTCATTTGAAAATTTATTGTCTACCAAAACAATTTTGCAAGAGTTTAAACTAGAATGTTTGACAAAGATAAGAGAAAGTGAAAACTTCATTTATTTTGTACCTGAGCGTAATGAAGCGAAATTAATGGAACTACTTCACAAAAAGCCAACAGCTATGGTTATCTTTACGGGATATTGGAATAAAGGCAAATATAGAATTCAATTTTCCGAAAATCAACATAAGGAATTTTTTTATAAAACGCATCCAGATTATGATGATATCATTGCACTTTCTAAGAAAATACATGCACATAAGACAATCTATTTTCACAGTTCATTAACGAATAGAGAAACGACTATCTTGCAATTACTACAGAATAGGGAGGAAATAACATGAAGAAATGGGTACTAAATTTTTGTTTAATCGGTATTGTACTTGTTAGCATCATTGGATTTGATTCTACACAAGCTAAAGCAGCAATCGAGCCAGGGAATGAAATTAAATTCAATATTAAATCTGGGCTTTTCACCGAATCGGATATTTTTAATGTTTTCCAAGCTACAAAAAAAGATGAAGTAAAGATTTATTTCTTTGATACTCCGAATAAAGCTTTTCTAAATGAGGATTATATCAACCGTTTACGTGTCTACAAAGGAAGCAATAAAATGGATATCACCTATAAAAAGAGATTTTCAAATACACCTCTGGATGAAGCAATTGCTATTACAGAAAGTCATGGCTTCACTGGAGCAGAGTCTAACTATAAATTTGAAACGGATGTTAAGAGTGACAATCGTACGTTCACCATAAGTCGTAAAGAATCATTAAAGACTACATCTAAAGTTTCCTATGATGCAGTGGATACAAATGCTGCAAAAAAATTAATAGGAGAAAATGTTCCGAAGAAAATTTTATATTGGGATTCTGAAGCATGGTATCAAAACTCATTATCCGAAGCTGTCGTATATGGTCCTGCAAAGGCAACAACATATAAAGGAAGCTTTGCCGGCTATGCGGCGGATATTGAAGTTTGGCAATATCAAGGGGAGATTATGGTGGAGCTATCAACGAAAGAAGATGATGCATTAAAGGCTGCCATTATAGAAAAAGAATGGCATGATCGATTAGAATTAGCTGGTTATTTAAGTGAAGATCAACGTGGCAAAACGGCATTTGTAATGGATAAGTAATAAAAAATATTCTTTGAAATTCGCGTCACTTCTAGGAATAGCGAACAAGCCGTGGTGCTTTAGCATCTACATGGCTTGTTACGCGTTTGGAGAAGTAGAGCGAATTTTTTTTTTTGGTGTGAAGTAGAATAGAAGGTAAATAAAACAAAGAAAAATTTGTTCTAACTTTTTCATTTTAGCTTACACTTACTATAGGACGAACTTAGTGTTGAGCAAGGGAGGAAATGACATAGCGAAAAAAATGGGAATTGTCGCGCTACTTTTATTCGGTGTTTATGTGCTGTGTATGTATTGGTATATATTCCACAGCGGTGGTGGTACAATACCACGAGCGATGCAGGGGACAGCTGCAGATCCAGTGATGTTTATGTCTGAAAAAGAATTATACTTAAGTGGTGAATATTCTAAAATACGGAACTTCCTATTCTTTGTTGCTACACCTTTGGAATGGTTAATTTATTTCATGATTTTAATTATGGGCGTATCACGTTACTTTGAAAAGGTAGCGACGTCACAAACAAAATGGAAGCTGTTACAAAATGCAAGCTACTTATTCTTATTATCACTTTTACTATATGTTGTACTATTCCCACTCGATTATTATCGTTACAATTTAAGCAAAACTTATGGAATTAGTACACAAGGGTTTTCGTCATGGATGCGAGATGGCATTATTGATTTTTGGGTTAACTTTGGCATGAGTTTAATTATCGTATCTGTCCTTTACTGGCTCATCAAAAAAAGTGCCAAAAGATGGTGGCTATATGCATGGTTTCTAACGATTCCATTTACAATATTTGTGATGTTCATTCAACCTGTAGTCATTGATCCTTTATATAATAATTTTTATCCGTTAAAAAATAAAGAGCTAGAAGAGAAAATTTTGTCTATTGCTGCACAGGCAAATATACCAGCAGAGCACGTATATGAAGTCAATATGGCAGAAAAAACAAATGCCTTAAATGCTTATGTAACGGGTATTGGCAGTAATTCGAGAATTGTGCTATGGGATACAACCTTAAATCGTTTAACAGATAATGAAATATTATTTATCATGGCACATGAAATGGGACACTATGTTGAGAAGCATATTTATTTTGGCATTGCTGGGTATCTTCTGTTGACATTGATAGGTCTATGGCTGACGGCAAAATGTTTGAGGTGGTTCATTGGACGTTACGGACAGGTATTGAAAATTAAAAAAATTGGTGATATAGGCTCTTATCCATTGTTTTTACTCCTAACATCTGTTTTATTGTTTGCTTCAAGCCCACTGTCGAATTATATTTCGAGATATCAGGAAAATAGAGCTGATCAATATGCGATTTCACTAACGGGTGATCGAGAGTCCGCAATTACTGCATTCCAGAAGCTAACGATATCTGGTTTGAGTGAGGTAAATCCGCAGTTACTCGTAAAGTGGTTCCGTTATACACATCCACCAATGCTTGAACGTATTTATAAGGTAGCGGAAAAGGCTGAAGAGAATAAAGAGGAGCCATTAAAAGAAGTGCCGTTAAAAGAGGAACAGAAAAAAGAACATCAGAAGAAATAAAGGCCGTTGTTTTAACTTCAATAGTGCCATACTCCAGGTTTTTTGAGCGAATAAGTTGGGTATTCTAAGGGAAAGAAGTACAAAACTCGTTCGTTAATGATAGGGGATTTATTATGCGAAATATTGTCGTTATTACACTTTCATCGATATTAGTCGCCTGTGCCTACAATCTTTTGTTAATTCCACATGAGATTTTAAGCGGGGGATTAAGCGGGATTGCTATCATGCTTGGTATTATTACACCCTTGAATACAGGGGTTTTAAATTTACTGTTAAATTTACCTTTGCTTATTTTAGGGGTCTTGAAGCTAGGGAAGCGGTTTATTGGCTATACCATTCTTTCTGTAGTTGTCTTGTCGGTAAGCTTGTATATTATTCCGGTTTATAAAGCTACTCAAGATCCAATTCTTGCCTCATTATTTGGTGGTGTTATTGTGGGCTTAGGGTTGGGCATGATTTTTCGTGCGGCAGGTTCTTCTGGTGGTTTTGATATTATAGCGATGCTGTTAAGTCGTAAACGAGATTTTCCACTCGGTACATTAATCTCTGCGATGAATGGTATCGTTGTAGCGATCTCCGGATTCGTCTTTAGCTGGGATGCGGCATTACTGACACTCGTATCAATTTATGCTACAGGGAAGGTTGTCGACACTATTCATACGAGTCATATTAAATTGACTCTTATGATTATTACGAGTAAGGGCGAGGAAGTAAAACAGCAACTTCTGGAAAAGCTTCATAGAGGTGTAACTATTATGGATGCGAAGGGTGCTTATTCAGGCGAAGGGCGAAAAGTTTTAATTACCGTCATTACACGCTATCAGCTTGCCGAGGTTAAAGGTATGATTAAGGAAGCGGATGCCAAAGCCTTTGTCAATGTATTGCAAACTACCGAGGTCATCGGTGTGTTTGATAGAGGCATAAAGTAAAAAGTGTTCTGTAATAACACGTTAAAAATTAAATCGTGTGGCTGACGATCTGCCCGAACAAAAATTACCGGAAACTGAAATTAATTTAAAATAAAATAATTATTTCCTCTACACACGTTATTGATTATAATGAAAATAATCGAACGTGTGTTTTTTTAACTTCTTTCAGCAGGACCTGCTGAAAGAAGTTAAAGCCTCCGGACGCAATTATGCCGAGGCATAATTGATATTAGGAAGAAATGGGGTTAAATAATGAACAAAGAAACAATTCATGCCTATTGCCTAAAGCTTCGTGGAACAACGCATGATTACAAAGAAGAATGGCAGGCAGATCGTTATCATATTGGGGGAAAAATGTATGTGATGATGGGCGGAGATAGTACTGGAAGACCAGTACTTACATTAAAATGCGAACCGAATCGAGCTGAAGAGTTGAGAGAAGCCTATGAAGGTATTATTCCAGGTTATTATATGAATAAAACACATTGGAATTCAATCTATATGGATGCAGATGATGTACCTATTGATTTAGTTGGAAATTTAATCAAACATTCGTATGAGCTAGTTTTCGAAAAGCTACCAAAAAAAGCTCAGCGGGAAATTCAGAAATGAAGTGAGAGAACAAGTAGGATGATCTCACGCGAAGAAGTGGGGACAGTCTAGCGAAGAAATAATCAGGTGTAAGAGAAAACTGCTCCGGTTAATCAAAGAACTGATCAGGTGCAAAGTGCTCGGGTCGGTCAAAGAACTGATCGGGTGCAAGGGGAAAGTGCTCGGGTCGGTCAAAGAACTGATCGGGTGCAAGGGGAAAGTGCTCGGGTCGGTCAAAAAACTGATCAGGTGCAAGAGAAAAGTGCTCGGGTTAGCAAAAAAACTGATCAGATCCAACTGATATTTACTCAATCAGCGAAAAGGAATACCCCGAAAGGAGTGAAACCCCACGCGAACAACACAATATATGAAATCAAAAAAAGAATCTGCAAATTTCCCCAGCTTAATCTCGGAGAAACAGATTCTTTTTTCATGCATACCTAGTTATATCCACGTTCACCAAATGGCTGAAGCTTATCGAGCCATTTCTGTTCCAGCTTTTCTAGCTCTTTTTTTGGATCGAAATAGCCTTCTTCTTTTTTCTTCAAATATTCTACAACTTCAATATCGAAAGCATCCTTGCCGAATGTGTTGTAATCGGCTTGTAGCTTTTTATTAGTATGTGTATTTGTTTTTAATGAAAATTGAAAGCCGTTTAAGCGTTTTAAATTATTGAAGCTGCCAACAAACACTTTACCATTTTGTTGATTGGTCATTGTAAAAACACCAGCTTCGATTTTTATTTCTTTATACATTTCCTTTAATTCTTTTTTATGGTCCATTGGAAACCCTGCTTTCTTATTTTTTTATCCAGTAAGCACTGCCATCCTCTTGACGATCCATGAAGCCGTATTCGATTAAATAGCGACGTATTTGCACATAGTCCTCATATATCGGTTGAATTATTTCGTTTAATTCTTTTTCGGAATACTGTTTTGTTTCATCGAAAAGTTTTGTGATTGCACGGAGTATCACGATTTTATGTTTTTCCCGTTTTGGGAAGCGGACAAGCGCTTTGCCAATACCGTTTGGAAAGTACTTTTCAAGTAATTGCTGTTCTTCAGAAATCGTAATATTATAGCGATCGTCGACCATCGTAGCCGTTTTGTGAATAGGTACAAAGCTGTCTTCCTTTTGATTCTGTTCTTTTAAAAGCTCCATCATCGCAAGAAACGTTTTCGCTTGACGTTCCTTTTCTTTAAGAGTAAAGCGATGGTGACGTATCGTTGTTGCACTACCAATTTCCAACTCTTCTTTAATTTCTTGATCTGTTTTTCCTTCATAAAATAAGCGCAAAATATGACTTTGATGATCAGTTAGTCCTGTCATTTTTTTATTAAGGCCATTTAAATAATGGAATACGGATTGATGTGCAGCAGTAATATGATGTTGCATAAATTTTTCTGCCTCGTAGAGAACGCCTTCATGTGGATAAATGATACCCTTTTCAATCTTTTCCCCGCAAAGCAAACAAGTGAAGTGAGTTGCTTCATCGCTGTAGCCTTTTTTTATGTCATGAATTGAAGCTTGCCAAAATAATTCATTTACATCCATTAGAAGTCCTCCTGTAAAACAAACGATTATTAAATTTGTTTGCTTATATATTATTAAAATAACAAATTGTTTAAATAAAATCAATAAAAAACACATCGTTTTATAAACGATGTGCGAAAATGTTTATTTATTTTTCTTTTTAAAAATAATGATCGATAAGATCGCTAGCACAATAATTGTGACGAAAATAATGATAAAGCTAGTTGAGGTACTCAGTATATTTCCATGAACGTCATAGACAATACCATACATTATTTTATAATCTTCCACCTGTGAAGCAGGCGCACCTTCGAAAACCTTGGGAATTGAGCTCTCCATAAAGGCATTGCGTAATAGTAACGTTGTATGACTGATAGGGAAATACATAATAAGATTTTGAGCAAAGCTTGGAAGTGCACCAACAGGTACATAAACACCACAAAAGAAACCGAGTGCTGTACCGACGATTGTACTGAGAGTTGAAAATGAATGTTGGCTGTTAGCAAGTAATACAAGGAAGAGATTAAAAACACTGGCCAGTAACACTGATAAAAATAGTAATCCTACAACTTTCATGAAATCCCCAAAGTTTAGTAGCTGGCCGCCAGTTGATGCGATAAAAATTTCGCAGCCAATAAGGGCGATAAAGGAAAAGATACAGCCAATGATAAACGCATTTAAAACATAGCTAAATTGAATGGTTGCTCGCGAGATAGGCGCTGTGAGAAAATCAGCTTGCGCTTTTGTTTCAAGATCCCTTACAGCAATGCCATACGCAGCAAGTGTAGTAGAAACAGCGATCATAGAGAGTAAACCAGCGACAATCCATTCATTGACCATCGTTACCAATTCTGGAGTTGCCTTTGTCACTTCTTCAATGGCATTGACCTGCATTTTTTGAAGAAATACTGCGTAAAGGATAATGACTATAATGACGGATAGCAGCGAGTAGAAGACTTGTGTTTTATCACGTCTAAAAACTTTGTTATTTCGTTTTACTAAGCTAAATAATGCTTCCATTAAGCTACACCTTCCTCGGCCATAATATGAAGAAAGACATCATCCATCGTGCCTTTGATTACTTCAAACGAAGCAATAAGCGACTCCGCTTTTTTTAATAGCGTTAAAGCATGCATTGTCGATTCGACTCGGATGGAGAAAATACCTAGCTTTTCTGTATAGGAGATAGCATTTTCCTCGAGCCACTGTATCCCTTCTGAACTATTATGAAAAACAATTGCCATTGAATCATAGGCGTATTTTGTTTTAAGTTCATCAGGTGTCCCTTCAGCAACAATTTCTCCTTCTTTTAAGACGATGACTTGATGAGCAACTGCCGCTTCCTCCATATAATGCGTTGTTAAAAAAACAGTCATGTTTGTTTCGAGCTGAAGTTGCTTAACTGCTTGCCAAACGAATTGCCGCGTTTGTGGATCAAGTCCAGTTGTTGGTTCATCTAAAAACAATATTTTAGGTCGATGGATAAGTGCTCGAGCGATATCAGCACGTCTTTTTTGACCACCTGATAAAGTTCCATATTTGCGATTTTCTATATCATCTAAATGCAAATATGTTGAAACGAATTGATAATTTTCGGACAATTGTTTTTTCGATAAGCCATATGTTTTACCACGGTGAATAATATTTTCCCGCACAGTTAATCGTTCATCTAGTAGACTTTGCTGGAATACAACACCAATGGATTTTCGGATTTTCGCATTGTCATTGCTTGCACCAAGTGTATAATCATTAATGTTTACAGTACCGCTTGATTTTTTCAATAATGTACAAAGTATTTCAATGGTCGTTGATTTTCCGGCACCATTTGCACCTAAAAAGGCGAAGAGGGAGCCTTGTTCAACCGTAAATGAAATACCTTTTACCGCCTGATGATCGCCATATTGTTTACATAGATTTTCAACTTGTATAGAAAAGGTCATATTGTTTTATTCCTTTCTTTTTTGAATTTCATAATTAATTTTTTCAATATCATTTTTTTGAAGGACATAAAGGATGCACCAAACGATTAAGTAAATAATAGCTTCACTTATAAGAACATACTTAATGCCGGAATGTTCAAACCAACGCCCGAAATAGCCTGCAATCATAACACACAGCGTAACTGCAATTAAATGTAGAATAAGCTGAGTAATAAAAGGTAAACGCTCTATTTCAAAGATGATGGACAGCAGACCTATTACCGCTCCAAGGATAGCGGCGATGATAATTTGCTCAAGTAATTCAGATCCTGACACCACAGCGTTATTAGATATGACACTTAATGTTACTAAGACGTAGGAAGAACTAAGTGATATGAGTAGTCCAATAATCATCATGCGAATAATTTTCATATTATGAGTCCCTCCCAATACCTAAGTGGTGTTTTAGTTCTTTTAAATATTTCCGGCTAACATGGACGGACACATCGTTTTCTAAAATCAGTTCAGTTGTGCCAATTTTGCCCATTTGAATAGAGGCAATTTTATTAATGTTGACGAGCGTTGATTTACTAACTCGGGCAAAGTCTTTCGCTAATTGTGCTTCCAGCTCATATAATTTACGCTTCGTTTCGAATTCCTGTTCTTCCGTCTGCAAAAAAACTTTTGCACCCTCTGCGTAAATGGAGTAAATATCTGAAATTTTTAGCATATGAATTTCCTGCTGAAAGTAGCCATCTAACATAGTCGTTTGTGAAGTTTGTAGTTGTTTCATCAGTCGTTCAATTTGCTCATTGTATTCCTTTGCATGTATATGAACCTCAGTTTCTTCTAATGCACTGTTGATCGTTAAGTGAATTTTCATTGGAGGCCTCCTTTACATATCTCCGCAACGGAGAATCACTGAATCAGGTAATAATAATGTAGCATAGAAAATTTTAGCTTGGAGAAAATCTTGGATAAGAGGTTAAATTTTATAAATAACAGGTTCAATTTTAATGATATACGACCTTGTAAAAAAAGTGATGAAGTAGAAAAATAGGCAGGTTAACGGCATAATAGAATGATACAGTCACGAGGGGTTGCTTCTATGTTTATTTTTGATAAGCACATGTTTATTACTTTATGTATTGGTTTAACAGGTGCGATTTTATTTAATGTATTACATATTCCGATGCCATGGTTACTTGGAGCTATTGCGGCGGTGCTAATTGTTCAGTTATCGACGAAAGTACAATTGAAATGGCATAGATATTTTCGTAATTTTGGTTTAATCGTTGCAGGATATTCCATTGGTTTTGCGTTTACACCAGAAGCGGTGCAAGATATTAAACAATTTTTAGGCAGTATGATTGTTTTAAATATATTATTTATTGTACTGTTTTTCGGCGTTAGTTATTTAGTAGCAAAACGTGCGGATTTGGATTTTGCAACCGCGTTGACATGCTGTGTACCTGGTGGCATGTCACAGGTTGTTGCCTTTGCAGAGGAGCAAGGGGATATGGATATGGTCGTCATTACGTTCTTCCAAATTTTACGGGTTCTTTTAATCGTCGGCTTTGTGCCATTGATGGTGTCAGCCTCTGGGGGAACTAGCGTAGTTGTCAACGGAGCGTATACATGGAGCTTAATAGCTTTACTTGCTGTGTGTGGAGTAGCGGGTTGGCTAGCGCAAAAGGCAAAAATTCCGACAGGCTATATGCTTGGTCCCGTGTTTTTATTGATGGGCATCAATATAGCAGGAATTGATGTGCCGAAATTGCCATTGTCACTACTTCATATTGCCCAACTAATGCTTGGCATTTACATTGGGCTTTTATTGAAAAAAGACGATTTACATTTATCGAAGAAGCATGTATTTTATGCTTTTGTATCGGCGGGTATCTTTATTGGCGCAGCTTATGGTTTAACATTTATTATGAAGAGTTTATACAGCCTTGATTTTCGCACAGGCTTTTTAAGTATCGTCCCAGGCGGGCTGGATCAAATGGGGATTATCGCCGCTTCCGTACATGCAAAGGTCACAATTGTCACCGCATTTCAGCTATTCAGGGTGCTGGTCGTATCCGTGTTCCTTGTACCGTTTGTTAAAATGTTTGTGAAAAAAGTGAAAACATAGAGGCTGATGTATCCCATTAGCCTCAATGGGACGATAGTTTCTTTTGGCACGTCCAAATATATTTATCTAGCAGGAGGTCTTTTGTTTGGATAAAGAAAAAGTGCTATCGTTAATATCAGACGAGCATGATTTGATAATGGCTAATCCATTTCCGGATGAGGGAACACGTAAAATAAAGGTTGATTTTGAAAGGGATTTTTTATTACTTGAAGATGAAAATCTTGATTGTGATATTTATCAAGGGCATCTTTTTAATGCAATAAAGATAGGCCTAATAGCTTGCCAAAAGTTGGAAAATGCACACGATCTTAACTTGATAAAGGAATTAAACCCAAAGACCAAGAAAAATGTCCATTTGGAACGGTGGTACTCTGCCCACTTTAATCCAGATAATCCGGTATTTATGAAACCAAGAATTTATTGTATCGTCTTTAATTTTAAAGGGTGAAGGGAGAAGAACATTGTTTAAATATGTGATACAACTAATTCTTGGTTTCTTAACTTTATTGATGTCAACAGCTATTTCTTGGTATGAGGGAAGTGGTATCATAGATAATCCGCTGGAATGGAAGTATTCAACCCCATTTTCTCAGATATTTAATATTGAGATAAACAATGGCCAGGATATTAGCCAGCTTGATTACTTTGTCTATGCGGCTAAATTCCAACCATTTTTCCCGACTATTATGACAGTAAGTGTTCTTTATATTTGTACTGTACTTATATTTTTCATTTTTCAACTAAATCGTCAGTTAGCCATTATTTTGTCAGGGATTATAAGTTGTGTATTTATTGTTATGAGCGCTATATTTTTTAATTCATCAACTGTTGGAGGAAACATATTCTTTTGGATTACAGCTGTCGGTGCATTAATTTTTATAAGTATGGGGATAAGTTTATGGTACAGAAAAAAATACATGTTTAAATTACAACCATAATAGTTGATTAGTAACATAAATGTGTGAGCTCTAGTACATAGGTAATTGTACAAGAGTTCGCATTTTTTATAAACATCCTGATTTGGGAATGAGTGATGAATATTGGAAAACATCTGACGCCCTAAGGAAAGCGCCAAGCCGGAACAGAAATCAACCCCCGTTAAGTACGGGGCTGAAAAAATGTGAAAGAATGTAATTTACTCTTTTCAAAATTACCTGAATTATGGTAATATAAATTTAATTATATTGAACGGAGGTGAAAAGGAATGAATAAAAACGCTACGAAAACATGTGTAAAAGTGGATACAGCTATGTATTTTGCACGTGTGATTACTTTCGATTTTGCGAACAACGGGATAGGTCTGTCCATTTTTAAGCAAAATCAAATATCAAACGTAGCGAATTAACCATTCTTTTTCACAAACTAATGAGGAAAAGACTGCTTGTTAATCGAGCAGTCTTTTTTGTGTCTATAGATGTTTTTCGCACGTTTCATTGGAGGAAAAAACGATGCAAATTAAGGCTGAACAAATACAAAAAATTATTGGTGGAAATGTTTTATTTGAAGGGCTTCAATTAGAAGTAAATACAGGGGAGCATGTGGCCGTTGTTGGTGTGAACGGCAGTGGGAAGACGACTTTATTACAGTTACTAGCAGCTTTGGATACGCCAGATAAAGGACGAATCATAAAAAGTAAGGAAGCGTCGATTGGTTATTTACATCAAATTCCACAGTATCCTATGCTCTCAGTGAAGGAAGTGTTGGAGGAAGCATTTGCGGAAATTTATGCATTAAAGGCGAAAATGACAAAGCTTGAGCAGGAAATGCAGCTAGCTGTAACAGATAAGGTACTCCAGCGATATGGTCATGCGCAGGAACAGTTTATGCTGCAGGGTGGCTACGAAATTGATGCGCAATTAGCGATGATTGCAAATGGTCTAGGTATAACACCATTGCTTGAGCAACCTTTTAGTAGCTTAAGTGGAGGGGAGAAAACAAAGGTAATGCTAGGGCAAATCCTTTTAAGTAATCCTTCTATTTTGTTATTAGATGAACCGACCAATCATTTAGATATGCAGGCAATAGAATGGCTAGAAAATTATGTCCGGAATTTTGCAGGAATTGTTATTGCAGTATCACATGATCGCCACTTTATGAATCAAATGGCTCAAAAAATAATTGAAATTGAAGATGGAGAGGCATTTACGTATATTGGCAATTACGATGCATTTGTTGAACAAAAGGAAGCTAAGCTTGAACAGCAATTTGCACAATATGAAGAACAGCAAAAGAAAATTAAAAAAATGCAGGAAACAATAAAGCGCTTAAAGCAATGGGCAAATGAAGCGAATCCGCCAAATGATGGCTTGCATCGTCGTGCTAAAAGTATGGAGAAAGCACTAGCTCGTATAGAGCGTGTGAAGAAGCCATCAACGAAAAAGAAAATGAATTTAGCGTTAACGATGGCTGAGCGTAGTGGTAAAGAGGTCGTACAAATGAAGGACATTAGCCATGCATTTGAGAAACCGTTATTTAAGGAAAGTAATTTAGCGGTTTACTTCGGTGAACGACTGGCGATTGTTGGGGGCAATGGCAGTGGAAAATCAACGTTATTAAAAATGATGTTAGGTGAAGTTGAACCAAATAAAGGTGCTTGTCATGTCGGCAGCAGCGTTAAAATTGGTTACCTTTCACAGCAATTTGAACATAAAAATCCTGCCATTTGCTTAATAGATGCCTTCCGTGAGAGCGTCTCTGTGTCAGAAGCTGAAGCACGTCATATTCTTGCTCAGTTTTTATTTTATGGCTATGACGTTTTTAAAAAAGTGAAGGATTTAAGTGGCGGTGAAAAGATGCGCTTACGTCTTGCTCAGTTAATGCATGAGGATATTAATTTATTGATGCTGGATGAGCCGACCAACCATTTAGACATTGAAGCGAGAGAGGTATTGGAGGATACACTGGAGTCCTTTGAAGGAACCATTATTGGCGTCTCACATGACCGTTATTTTTTACAAAAAATTTTCACGAAAATTGCATGGATTGAGCATGAAACGATTCAAGTATATGAAGGCGATTATGAATGGGCAAGACAAAAATGCTTAGAAATAGTAAAAGAACCAGTTATAAAAGAAGTACCTAAAAAATCCTATGCTGGTAAAAAAGAGATACCGATTGAAGAACAAATTGAAAAGCTCGAAATGAGATTAAAGGAGCCGACACTTGCTAAGGAGCAACGTCAAAAACTTGAACAGCAGCTAGAAGATTTATATGAAAAGTGGATTGAGGGAGGAACAAAAGATGCATAAAATTGAGCACATCATGCAGTTAGATATTAATTATGTTAAAAGTTTTAGTGAGATGGAAACATGTAATGAAGGAGTATTATTTTACAATAAGGAAATGCCAACATATTATGATGCTAATCATGCACACATTTGGAAGATTATTGCCGATCCAGATATGTTTTTAAAGAAAATCAAGGAATTCTATAAGTCAAAATCTCTCATTCCAAGATTGTATTTATACAATGTGGAGGGAAATCAGTCATGTATAGAAGCACTAGAGAATCATGGCTTTCAATATGAAAGTTTTACTGATGATGTACAGTGTTGGAATGGTGAATACTCGCAATTAGCTCATAATCCAGCCATACAAATTGAACGTGTAACAGATGCCAATATGGAGGAAGCATTAGCTGTAGAAATGAGCATTTCTACATTTGGAGAGCCTGCATTAATCAAAAAAGCTTTTGAAGAAACATATCATTCTCCGCATTTTACGTATTATTTATTAAGATTGGATGGCACAGCTTGCTGTACTGCCAATATTTTCATCTCAGGAAATCAAGGGAGAGTTGAGAGTGTAGCAACACTTGAAAGCTATCGAGGTCGAGGTTTGATTGGATATATTCTGCACCATATTCAGCAAGAGTCGATAAAGCAAGGGTTAGAATATCTTTGGATTTTACCTATCAATGAACAGGTTGCCAAGGTTTATGACAGAGCAAATTTCAAATCAGTAGGCACAATAAAATCTATTCATGCCTTTACTGAAGGAAAAAGCATGGAGCAAATACGACAAGAGTCTTAATTGGATGAAAGATAAAAAATATTGACTTACTCCTGTGGGACAGAAATTTCCACAGGAGTAGTGCTTTTAAGGTTCGGGATTTTTGAATTAATGTTTCGAAAGAAGAATTTTTAATCTTTAAAAGTTTTTTACTTGAAAAAATGGCGAATTCGATTTACTCTCTTTAGAGATACTTGTTTAATGGACTTGGAGGATATGGAATGCACGGAATTTATATACGCTATAATGTCTTAGAAGAAACCCCAGCAGCACAATGGCCCAAAAAAATGGATGCATTTGCGTATGTTCAACGAGGAAAGCCACAACAAGACAATGACAACTTGCTATCGATGGAAGAGCTAAAAAGCCATGCAATTCGCTATATTAAAAGCTTGAAAGACAATGCAGGTGATCATTTAGTAGAACAACGCAATGGTGAAATCGAGCACTTTGATCGACGCTATATGGAATCCTTAAAGCTAAAGGAAAGCATCGATTCACAACTTATTAATCTAGAAGAAATTCGTTTACTTTTACAGTTAATGAATGTATTGAATTTATCACATGGTTTCGGAGAAAATGCTGGAAAGCTACTTCGTCAAATTACCCCATATGCAAAAGAGGTAGAGCACCCAACATTCCAAACAACTCGTGTTGAGCGACATTTTTATTCAGAACTAATTGAACAAATTGAAGCAGTATATGCACGAATTATGCGTCACCACAACCCATCAACGACTGAAATGCAGCAGTCAGAAAAGATATGGACAGCAGTTTGTGAGCAAGCAATCGAAAAGGTAGAATCGCGAATTGAACGCTTGTCTTCTATCAAGTTAAAGCATGAGAAAAATTTACTAGAATTTAGTCAATTAAAACAGCAAAATATCGAGGCAAAGGAACGCCTAGATATTGCTGTCAATGATCTTGATGCTATTTTAAATGTACTAGAATCTTAAAGGCTATGTTAAAGCCTATATAATGCGGTTTGAGTGGAGTTTAGCTATGAGCTAGCCCATTTTTCAATAGCTCAGTCAAATGTGTTGGTTGAATCAAAAGAACTACCAACACATTTGAAGGCAGTGAACAACAAGGAACCAGTAATCGCTTGGTCTCAAGTTCTACGTCAAGCATTTCAAGGTAGTCGCACTTCATAAAAAAGACATACTTCAATTGCCATTTAGGAAATTGAAGTATGTCTTTTTTTATGAACAAGGGAAAGGTTCCTGTTTTACCCTTGAGCCCCAAGACTCTAGATTATGAAGTCAGGCAGATTGTTCCCGTTTTAATACCAGTAGGACCGTTAAACCCTGGAATTGTATCGATTACTGTATTTGTTTCTATATTTATGACAGACACAGTATTGTCAAGTTGATTTGTGACATATGCAAGTGTTCCATCGGGCAAGATGGTTACTTGGTCAGGAGATAATCCTACAGGGATCGTAGCAATCACCAAATTGGTAAATGTATCTATTACAGATACGGTATTACTACCTTTATTTACAATGTAAACAAATATTCCATCAGGTGTAATTGCTGTACCAACTGGTCCTGTCCCAACAGGGATTGTAGTAAATACCGTATTTGTAGCTACTTCAATTACAGATACAGTATTACTACTTTCATTTGTAACATAAGCAAATTGTCCGCTCGGTGTGAAAACGATGGATCTTGGACGAAGTCCCACAGGAATATTAGCAACTACCATATTTGTAGCTGTATTTATAACTGATACTGAATTTGAGTTTTCGTTTGCAACGTAAGCAAATGCACTATCCGGAGTAAAAGCTATGCCCTGAGGTTGGAGCCCTACTGGAATAGTAGCGGTTACCGTATTTGTAGCTGTATTTATGACAGATACAGAGTTAGCTCCAAGTCCGTGATTTGATACATAAGCAAGTAATCCATTTGGTGAAATCGCTACACCAAGAGGCTGAAATCCTACCGGGATGGTAGCGACCACAGCATTTGTTGCCGTATTAAAAACCGTTACATTATCCGAGAAGAGAGCTGGAACATAACCAAATTCTCCATTTGGTGTAATCGCTACTTCTAGAGGAGCAGTTCCTACTGGAATGGTAGCGACTATAGTATTTGTTGCCGTATCAATTACTGATACCCTATTATCTGGAGTAGCCGCCTGACCAGCGTCTGTAACGTACACTAAAAAATGACAAGGTGGAGTTGGTGGTTCAGGTATAAATGGTGGTGTAAATGGTGGCTTACAAGGACAAGGACAACAAAAACCACAACAATTACAACGACAACTTGGATTTGATTTAAACTTGAACTTTATAAATTTATTTTCTTTTCCCACAATGCACACCCTTTCTATCATATATGGATACATTGATACTATATGCCAATGGAATTATGTTGCTTGTGCGTTTTACTCGAACCAAATAATTTTGAACAGTGTTGAATGGTTGTTTATATTAGTTTTCAGTCATTGTTTGATTCCCAAATTATAATGTCTGCTGGTGATTCTTCGAAGGGTTCTTTATTTAAAATGAATTTAATCTACATTGAATGTACTAGAATCATAAGAAAACCATGTCTGGCGATAAGAGCTTCTAAATAAAATTCTATCGGTGACATGCTTTTTGTTTTTACCTAAAGTTAGGTACGACATTTGATTAAAGCGTATGCAATATATAAATTGATTGGGGAGGAGGCTAGGCGACTCTGGCGGATGAGATTCTGGATCGTAAGCATAGGGCTCAATCGGAAGGGGAATTACCTCCGCATTATGGCTTGTTTAACGTATTTGTTTATGTGATTATATGGTAAAATCAAATGTGCATAAAGGAGGGATTTTATTGTTTAAAAATGTTTCAAAACTCCAATTAGTACTATCTTTTTTTATGGTTCTTATCGGTTTTTTACAAGCATATAACCATTGGGGAGAAAGAACTACTTTAGCATTATTCTTTTTAACCTCCAGTATTTTACTTTTACTTCTTTCAATTATTGGTCTGTTTGTTTATAGGAAAAGGCAAATATCTAATGCCTAAAGAGCTTTTAAGGGGCTCTTTACAACGCTCGCTGTATTTTTCTAGCCAAACCCCAATTTAAAGCCTCCTGCAATATTTCCTTAGTTGCCAGAATACCTTTTATTATGACATGGCTATTATTACTTTAAGAATTTCACTATTTAAAAACATATCATTCGAAAATTAAGAAAATGTGAAAGATTACGAAACCTTTTATAGGCTGCATCCGTATAGTAGGTAATACAATGAAAAGGGGTGAACAACTTGACGCTATTTGGCTATTCACTCGAGCAAATCTTTTTAGTGGGATTAATATTCGGGGGCCTTGCAACTCTTTTATTTACGTTTTTTAGTGATGCTGTCGAGGGCATTGGAGAGGGGCTACCGATTTTTAATCCAAGTGTCATTCTATCTTTCATTACGTTGATGTCAGCAACAGGATTTATTTTAGAAAAACTAGCCTTCTTCCCTAGCGTTTGGAATATTGTTGCTGCTTGTATTATCGGAGCTATTTTAAGTGCACTATTTTATTTATTTGTTCTTGTTCCGCTACGGTCGGCCGATGTTTCGTTAGCTTATACGGAAGAATCACTTGGTGGCCAGCTAGGAAAGGTTATTGTTCCAATCCCGACTGACGGTTTTGGAGAGGTAGTTATTGAAACGACTAGCGGTATGATATCGAAGCGAGCAACAGGTTATGACAATGAGGCTATCGATTACGATACGACAGTACTTGTTGTAGAAGTGAAGGAAGGAACACTGTTTGTGAGATCTTATGATAAAAAATTTTTATAAAGGAGCGATATTTATATGTCAACGGAAATTTTAATTGTTATAGGGATTGTAGCATTTGTTTTAATCGCATTAGTTGGACTTTATGTGACTAAGTATCGTACAGCGGGTCCTGATGAAGCACTGATTGTGACAGGTAGCTATCTTGGCTCAAAAAATGTACATAAAGATGAGTCAGGAAATCGTATAAAAATTATCCGTGGTGGCGGTACATTTGTATTCCCGATTTTCCAGCAGGCACATCCATTAAGCTTATTGTCAAGTAAGCTTGATGTGACAACACCTGAAGTGTATACAGAACAAGGTGTACCCGTTATGGCCGATGGAACAGCTATCATTAAAATTGGCGGTTCCATTTCAGAAATTGCAACGGCAGCGGAGCAATTTTTAGGAAAGCAAAAGGAAGAGCGTGAAAATGAGGCGCGTGAAGTATTAGAAGGTCATTTACGTTCAATCTTAGGTTCAATGACGGTAGAGGAAATTTATAAAAACCGTGATAAATTCTCTCAGGAAGTACAACGTGTTGCATCTCAGGACTTGGCGAAGATGGGTCTGACAATCGTATCCTTTACGATTAAAGATGTACGCGATAAAAATGGCTACTTAGAATCGCTTGGTAAGCCACGTATTGCACAGGTTAAACGTGATGCGGACATTGCTACTGCAGATGCTGATAAGGAAACACGTATTAAGCGTGCTGAAGCATCGAAAGAAGCTCAAAAGGCAGAACTTGAACGTGCGACAGAAATTGCAGAAGCCGAAAAAGAAAATCAATTAAAGGTAGCAGAATTCCGTCGAGAGCAAGATATTGCAAAAGCTCGTGCAGACCAAGCGTATGAGCTAGAAACGGCACGTGCAAAGCAGGAAGTAACTGAACAGGAAATGCAAATTCGCATTATTGAACGTCAAAAACAAATTGAATTAGAAGAAAAAGAGATTTTACGTCGTGAGAAGCAATACGATTCAGAAGTTAAGAAAAAGGCTGATGCTGATCGTTACGCTGTCGAGCAAAATGCAGCGGCAGACAAAATGCGTGAACTAGCGCAAGCAGATGCGGAGAAATACCGTATCGAATCATTAGCAAAAGCCGAAGCAGAGAAAATTCGTTTGGACGGTCTTGCGAAAGCGGATGCTGAGCGTGCAAAAGGGGAAACAGATGCGGATATCATTCGTCTTCGCGGTCTAGCAGAAGCCGAGGCAAAACGTAAAATTGCAGAAGCCTTCGAATACTACGGCCAGGCAGCTGTCCTTGATATGATTGTACGTATGATGCCAGAATATGCGAAAGAGCTTGCGAGTCCACTTGGCAATATTGATAAGATTACTGTTGTTGATACTGGTGGTGGGGAAGGCGGAGGCGGTGCCAATAAAGTAACTGCCTACGCAACGAATTTAATGTCAACATTACAGGAATCATTGAAGGAAACTTCAGGAATTGACATGAAGGAATTAATTGAAAGCTATGCAGGTAAGCATACATTGCGTCCTGAGCTAGAGCAAATAGCAGTAGGCTTAGGAAAGCAAGCACCAGCTACAGCTAATGAAACACAAGACGAAATAAAAGAAACAGTTGAACAATAACAGAAATAGCCGCCTGATATGATATCAGGTGGCTATTTTTGCCTCTATTTTTCCTTCCACTCACTAGCGAGTATGCCATAAGCAACGTGGTCAACATAATGATCATAAAGCCATTCTGCTGCACGAATCGTTCCTTCTTTTGTAAAGCCTAGTCGCTCAGGGATGGCACGGCTTTTTTCGTTGCCCGTAGCAGCACGAATTTCGACCTTATTGAGCTGTAAATCCTTAAAAGCATATTGTAATAATGCCTGTACAGTCTTTGTCATAATACCATGCCCTTGAGCCCCTTCGCTGAGCCAATAGCCAATAGCAGTGATTTTATTGCTATGATTGATCGTATTAAAGCCAGCAATACCAACGATTTCATTTCGAAAAATGATAACAAGAGAGAGGCTGCTTTTAGCTTCGTGTCCTTTTATACAGCCTTCTATATATGCCGTTGTATCGGCTACTTCTTTTGTAAAATCCAGCCACGGCAACCATTCACGTAAATATGCACGTGATGCATCTGTTAAGGCAAAAACAGCATTTGCATCTTCTAATTCGACAGTACGTAAAGATAAATCCGGGTTAATTGTAATTTGCAATATTCTTCACCTCTTTATTATTTTAAGGCGTTATGCATAAAGCCCTTCATTTCGTGACTAAGAACTGTTAACTCCTCGATAATTTCACTGAAATCTTGAACAAGCTGAGCCTGTTCGTTCGTTGCGTCATTGATTTGCCCCATATTCTGCTTAAGGTTTTCAAGGTTCCTATTTATATTTCGTAAGGAGGCTTCAATGTTTTCCGTGGCGCTTGATGTTTCGAAAGAGAGCTTTCTAACTTCCTGCGCTACGATATTAAAGCCAGCACCATGCTGACCTGCACGAGCCGCCTCAATAGATGCATTTAAGCCGAGTAAATTTGTTTGGCGAGAAATGCTTTTTATTAAATCTGTTACTTCATTTGTTTTCTCTGAATCTTCAAGGGCGTGCTGTGCTTGTTTGTTAATTTCCTCACTTGTTGCTGCTAATTCCTCTGAATGTGAGGCAATTGTATGTACTTTGTCCTGTAAGCTGTTTACAATGCTATCCATTGTCCCCATATAATCCTCGAGTTTAAGCTCATTGTCGATTGGAAGTCCAAATGCTAGAGCACCTACGACTTTACCATTTTCACGGATTGGAAATGAAAAAGCATTGATGGCCACTCCGTATACATCTTTTGGTATAACGACATCAGCGTTTTTTCCATTAAAGGCAATGAAAACATTTTGGTCATTAGCATTTACCTTTTGTCCATCTTGATAGCCTGAATCTACACGTTTGCCAGCTAAATATTTTACAACTATTTCACTTTCCTTCTCGACGACAGCCACAATTGCCTCTTCCTTTAATGCAAGGTGGATATAAGGTACTGAAAGGGCTAAAGCTTCAATAATGTTCATGAAAATTCCTCCAAGTCTGTGCAACGAAAATAGTTTAGTCATCGGAGCTTTTTGCCAATGATTGCTAGATGATTACTTTTACTGTAACACAATATTTGCCAACTCAAAATAGATAAAAACTACATTTATATGAAGAAAATGTGATTTTAGTCACGGTAATATTGTCAAATGAAATAATGCACTCAACAATAAAAATAGTGGGCTCATCATCAAATGTTGTGGATGACATTTGTTAAAACGTATGCCAAATAGATAGGTTGATTGGAGTGGAGACTGGGCGACTCCTTGGGGATTAGCAATAGAGGAACGAAGGCTAAAACCATCACGTCCTGTGATAACGCCTTCGTGACCAACCTCGTGTTGGCCCGAGACCCTGGAGCGCAAGCGAAGCGGCTCATCGGACGCCCCCAGGAAGCTCTGCTCTGCGCGAAAGCGAGGCGTCAGCTACAAAGCGCCCAGTCGGAACGGAAATCAACAACACGTTATGGCAATGATTCAAATGGTGGCAAATTTGTCTATTTTTTGACAAGTTATCGTGTGTTTTGAAGATCATTGTATTAGAATAATAGTAGAATTGGAAGAACGTAAGGAGAGAGAGAAATGGGTTACATTCAAAAGGGGACAAAGGCGTTTCATAAAGCAAACTGGGCTTTATTTTTAGCAGGCTTTATCACCTTCGCCAATTTATATGTATCACAGCCATTATTACCAACGTTTGCGAAGGAGTTTCATGTATCACCAGCTGTTGCGAGTTTAACGCTTTCTGTGACAACCTTTGCATTATCCATAAGTATGATTATTGTTGGCTCCTTATCAGAGGCATGGGGCAGGAAATCTTTGATGACGATTTCTATTTTGGGGGCATCAATTATTACACTTGCACTAGCCTTTTCCCCTAATTTTGAAACGATACTAGTGTTACGTGTAATACAGGGAGTTGTTTTTGCAGGATTGCCGGCAATTGCGATGGCTTATTTAGGGGAGGAAATGGATCCTTCTAGTTTAGGGATTGCGATGGGTTTATACATAAGTGGTAATTCGGTAGGTGGGCTTAGTGGACGAGTGATTATTGGTACAATAACGGATCTTTATAATTGGCAGGTAGGGATGATTGTACTGGGTATCATTAGTCTTATGATTAGCGTGTTATTTATCTGGATGCTACCAAACTCCAAGCATTTTTCAGCACGTCCATTACAGATAAAATCATTGGTGACATCTCTTTTACAACATTTAAAGGACCCATCTATGCTTTGCCTTTTTGGTATTAGCTTTGTATTAATGGGAAGCTTTGTGACTCTTTATAACTACATTGGCTTTAAATTGATGGCGCCGCCTTATAATTTAAGTGCCACGATTGTTGGTTGGATTTTTGTGATTTACTTAGTAGGTACATTTAGCTCTGCTTGGTTCGGTAGTCTAGCCGATCAATATGGCCGTCAAAAGATGCTGTTATTGTCCATTACAATCATGTTTATAGGAGCGATTTTAACATTAAATGGGCTACTTAGTTTGAAAATTATAGGGATTACAATCTTTACATTTGGCTTTTTTGCAGCACACTCGATTGCCAGTGGCTGGGTAAGTAAACGGGCCACTCATGATAAAGCACAAGCCTCTTCTCTCTATTTATTTTTCTATTATTTTGGTTCAAGTGTTGGAGGAACAGTAGGAGGGGTATTCTGGATGCATTACGGCTGGGGAGGCGTTATTGTTATGATTGCTGTATTTTTGGTCGTTGCATGCTTACTATCCTTTTTGTTAAAGGGGATTATTGCTAAACAACAACGCATTGCAGCAAGGCACTAGAAATAGTATTTTTTTGCTTAGCTTATTTACTTTCTCGGCCGCATCCATAAGTATAGCCTTCTTCATTAATTATTATAAAAATGATTTGTCGTAAACTATCTGATAGTATAATGAGTAGACTGGTGATCAAGAGGAGTTGAAAGAATATGTTCGCGCGTTATAAAGGATTTTTTACTGTCTTTGCTTTTTTGGCGGTAGCATTTGTTTTGACGGGTTGTGGAGCTGCTAAAGACAGTGGGCAATCGGAAGGAAATACGGCAAAGAAAACGGAAGAAAATGTGGATTATTCATCAAAGGTGAAGGAAAATCCAATTGTGACGATTACGATGAACAATGATGAAAAAATCGTAATCGAATTAGAACCTTCTACCGCGCCGAATACGGTAGCTAATTTTATTTCCTTAGTTAAAAAAGGTTTTTACGATGGTCTTATTTTCCATCGAGTTGTCCCTGATTTTATGATTCAAGGTGGAGATCCTTCAGGTAATGGTACGGGTGGGCCAGACTATTCGATAGAAGGTGAGTTTTCATTAAATGGTTTTAAAAATGATTTAAAGCATGAACGCGGTGTCATTTCAATGGCTCGTTCGCAGGATCTGAATTCTGCGGGATCTCAATTTTTCATTATGGTAAATGAAGCATCACATCTTGATGGCGAATATGCTGCCTTTGGAAAAGTAATTGAGGGGATGGAAACAGTAGATGCTATAGCTACTTCTGAACGTGAGGGTGAAAAACCTTTAAAAGATCAGCAGATGAAAAAGGTAGAAGTAGATACAAAGGGCTTTGATTATCCAGCCCCAAAGGTACTAAAATAACAGTTGTGAAATTCTGAAGTACAATACGAAACAAAGAAGCATGAGAGATCGATTTTTGATCTCCCATGCTTCTTTGTGTTTAACCCATAATATTGTAGCCAGCGTCGATGTAAATCGTTTCGCCTGTCACACCTCGTGATAAGTGAGAAAGCATCACGATTGTCATATCTGCCACTTCGTCTTGTTGAACATTACGTTTTAATGGAGCTGTTTCTTCGATTTTGTGTAAAATTGTATTGAATGAAGGAACGCCTTTTGCAGCAAGTGTGCGAATTGCTCCAGCTGAAATCGCATTAACGCGAATATTATCTTTACCTACATCTGCAGCAAGATAGCGCATAGATGCCTCTAATGCCGCTTTCGCTACACCCATGACATTGTAGCCATCAAGGACGCGCTCTGCTCCTAAGTAACTCATTGTTACGATAGAGCCACCCTCAGTCATATAAGGATGTGCGGCTTTTGCTGCTGAAATAAGGGAATAGGCGCTAGTATCTTGTGCAAATGCATAACCATCACGAGTTGTATCTAAGAAGCGATTGTGTAAATCTTCTGCATTGGCAAAGGCTACTGAATGCACGATGCCATGGATAACGCCTACTTTTGTACCGATTTCATCGAAAGCTGCTTTTGTGCTCTCGTCGCTGTTGACATCACATTGTACGATCAGTGAGTCAGATTGTTCGATTTTCTCTAATTGCATTTGTAATTTTTTTAATGAACGTTCTTGGCGATAGGTGAAAATAACATTTGCACCTACGTCAAATAAACGTTTTGCGATACCCCAAGCAATACTTCGATCGTTTGCCACACCCATAACTACAATATTTTTATCTTTTAATTGTAATAAATTATCCATCATCTATAAGAACCCCTTTACGAAATAATATCTGTTATTAGTACCAACTACTAAAATCTTATCATACATAAAAAATGGTTGCAATAACAAGATGAAAAGACTGACAAACTTTACATTAGAAAATAAAAAAATTCATCTCTGCTATGTTAGAGACGAATCTAGTAGTTGTTATTTTTGCTACAAGATTTTTAAATGACGGATTGTAATATTAAGTGCAACACCTAGAAGTCAATATAAAGGAAGCCCATAACGACCTCGTGTAGAATGTAGTTACCACACAAACA
>NZ_JBNNVB010000030.1:0-61646 GCF_050280325.1 Lysinibacillus sp. NPDC093216
ACAACCTAAACCAGACGAAAATCGAGACTCTTTGATCTTAGGAAGTAATTTTTCCATTTTATTTTCTTCTTTTGGATATAGATCTTGTTTCATTGTCTTAAATAAGGCTAGTTGATCTGCTTTTCCTAATTCTCCGACTGCTTCATACACATATCTCCACATTATTGAACGCCTCCTGAAAATGCATTATATTCAACCATATTCAGTATTTTCAATAGAGCAACAATCTATACGAAAACAGCCTATATTAAAAACGTGGTATATCCCGTAAGCTAAATAATCTTCAGGGAGAGTTCTAGAAGGTAAGAGTGAGGGGTACTTTAAATAGTAGTATGAAATGGCAAACTTTATAGTAGAAAGGGAGGGAATCTTGAAGAGATTTACATTTATTTTGATAATTATCGTAATGATTTGCATTGTCTTTAATAAAAAAATATTTTCAATTGATGATCATAACGCATCTGAGTCTAATCTTTACATCAATGTGTTTGATCCTAAAAGTTTGAAGTTTACATTCTATCATTTTGACCAGATTCAAAATAAAAGTAAATTACTATTTAGTAAGGAAACGGCGGATTATACTGCTTTCGCTTATTCTGAACGTACTAATAAATTGTATTTTGCTGATGGCATATCAGATCATACAATACAATTATTTGAAAATGATCTAAACACGAATCAAATGAAACAGTTAACCACTTTATTTAATAACGTTGATTTTATCCAAATAGACAAAGACCAAAAAATTATCTTGATGAGAGTACTATTAAGAGATGAATTTAGAAATTTTCATATAGCTACGTACAATCTTCAAACAAAGAAAATACAAATATGGGAAGAAGACAATAAGGACAGAAGTGTTTTAGATTTTAATTATAACCCGAATAATAATCAATTAATTGTAGTCTCTTTCTCCGAGAACGAAGATCAGAAGAAACTTACAGAGGCTAATAAAAATCAAACGAAATTACAGCCGATTAAACACAGTTTAGATATTTATAATATAGAAGGTCAACAAATAAAACATATAGCCGATGTAGAGAGATTTATAAGTGGCGCATCATTGGCACCAGATGCTAGCTCTGTAATTATCAGTTATGATGAAGCTGTAGACAGTCCTATTTCGCATGTTGTAGAAATAGATATCCAATCCAACACCGTAAAGCCTTTACTAGATAGTAGTGGTATTTATTCGAAAATTCGCTCCGTTAAATTCGATGAAAAAAAAGAAGGGTTTTATTTCTTATCTAGTTTTATTGATGAAAAAAAGGGTTATAGTATTTTGGAAATACCTAAAGAGAGCGTACTCTCGTATTATGACATCAAGAAAAATAAGGTGCGAAATGTATGGAGGGCTGAAAGAAGTGTTATTGTTAATTATTCAGCAGAACATTTTTAATATACAATTTATTTCTTGATAATTCTGAAAAGGCTGTTGACTTCGATCTGGAGTTCCTGTAGAATGTTCTGAAATTACAGGTAAATTCGATGAAAAAGAGAGTAGTTTATGGAGCTACTGGAAAGCGAATTAGGGATGGTGTGAGCCTAATGCAGCAGCCATAAATGAAACGCACTTTGGAGAAGGTTCTCGAATTAGTAGTAGAGAATATCGGGGAGTCACCTCGTTAACAATGGAAAGTGGTCATATTGATATGGCAACTAGAGTGGTACCACGGGATAACTATGCTCTCGTCTCTATATTTAGAGACGGGGGCTTTTTTTATCTTCATTCAGTAGAAGTCTCTTACCTCTATTGGTACGAGATGAAAAGGAGCTGTGGTCCCTTTTCAGTGAATGTACAAACACCTACCGAAAATAGAGGAACTCAGTCTAAGAACGCCACGTCCTGTGGCAACGACTGAGTGACCAACATCATGTTGCTGACGCTACGTTAGCACTGCGCTTTCGCACAGAAAACATTTGTTGGCCTAAAGCCTCCGGCGGATGTCACAGATTTTCAAAGGAATGAATTGTGCGGGCACAATTCAAAATCCGGACGCAATTACGCCAAGGCGAAATTGATTATTTGAGAGGAGAATGAACATGCATACACAAATTGCGAAAAGTATCGCTGTGGCATTAAGTAATGAGTTATCTGTCAATGACATTCAAAGTTTACTAGAGAAACCGAAAAATTTGGACTTAGGGGATTTGGCATTTCCGTGCTTTACATTGGCAAAAAAATTAAGAAAATCTCCAAATAGTATCGCATCCGACTTAAAAAACAATGTAAGCTGTGAGTTCATACAAGAGGTTCAAGTAGTAGGTGGGTATGTCAATATATTTTACCATCAGCCAACGATTACACATCAAGTGCTTAGTCAAATAGTAAAAGAAGAAAATTTATACGGGACTCAGCAGGAATCGAAGGGGAATGTAGTGTTGGATTTTTCTTCACCTAATATAGCAAAGCCTTTTTCCATGGGTCATTTACGTTCTACTGTGATCGGCAATGCATTGGCCAACATTGCCGAGAAAAACGGCTATCAAGCAATTCGCATCAATCATTTAGGAGATTGGGGAACACAGTTTGGTAAGTTAATCGTTGCCTATCGAAAATGGGGAGACCCAAAAACAATTGAAGCTGCCCCAATCGAGGAACTGTTAAAAATTTATGTAAAGTTCCATGAAGAAGCGGAGCAGGATGAAACACTCAATGAACAGGCTCGTACTGCGTTTAAAGCGTTAGAAGATGGGGATGAAGAGTCATTAGCTTTATGGCAATGGTTTAGAGATGCATCACTCGAAGAATTCAAGACCATTTATCAACTACTAGGAATTAACTTTGATTCTTTCGCGGGGGAAGCATTCTACAATGACAAAATGACTGCTGTTGTTAAAGAGTTGGAGGAAAAAGACCTGCTTGTGAAATCCGAGGGTGCTTATGTCGTTGAAATAGATCATATGCCACCTTGCTTAATAACTAAAACAGACGGTGCTACGCTCTATGCTACACGTGATTTAGCAGCTGCTTTTTATCGTAAACACCAATATGACCCTAAAAAATCATTTTATGTTGTAGGAAATGAACAATCTCTTCATTTTCACCAACTATTTAAGGTCATTGAAAAGATGGGGTACGGTTGGGCAAAAGATTTACAGCATGTGCCGTTTGGAATGATCCTAAAAGAGGGTAAAAAAATGTCGACGCGTAAAGGAAAGATCGTTTTATTGGCAGATGTACTAACAGAAGCGATTGCCACTGCGAAGCGAAATATCGAGGAAAAAAATCCAAATCTAGTGGATAAAGAGAACATTGCACGCCAGGTTGGTGTAGGAGCGGTTATATTTAATGATTTGAAAAATGATCGTCTTCATGATATTGAGTTTTCGATTGAGCACATGATGCATTTTGAAGGTGAAACAGGGCCATATATTCAATATACGTATGCTCGTATCTCATCTCTTCTGGAAAAAGCAAATGAACAAAGTTACGAAGTATCGTTTGAAGCATTAGGGGAGCAAGCATGGCCAGTCGTTGTATTACTAGAACAGTTTCCGAATGTAATTGCCAACGCTTTTGAGCAAGCAGATCCATCACAAATTGCTAAATATGCATTGCAATTAGCGCGTGTATTTAATAAATATTATGCTCAAAATAAAATATTGGTCGATGACAACCAGAGAACATCACGATTAGCATTTTGTCATTGTGTAGCCATTGTTTTAAAAGAATCGTTAGCCTTACTGGGAATGGCTGCGCCTAAAAAAATGTAAGTAGAATAAGCCGCATCTTTTCATCATTAATTGCCATGAAATTGACCGATACTAGAAAAAATGGTAAAAGGGAATAGTGAGAATTCTGAGATTTGACAAATTTAGTTGAATTTTTAACCGTAAAAATAGAGAGAAGGTTTTTAGAAAGTATGGAGAAAAAGCAATGGCGTGTTTCCATGGTACTTGTGGTTGTTAGTATTTTCTTCGTTGCACTCAATATGCGCCCAGCAGTCACAGGAATAGGACCACTATTTAATGTACTTTTGGAATCACTCCATATATCAAATACAAAAATGAGCTTTTTAACTTCTATTCCGGTGTTTTGTATGGGTCTCTTTGCACCGTTCGCAGTACCATTACAAAGAAAACTCGGAACAAAAACAGCAATTACGCTCTTAATAATGACCCTAGCATTAGCAAATGGGCTGCGCTTTTTAAAAGAAAGTTATGTACTACTTGTAGTCACAAGTTTTGCTGCAGGATTTGCCATTGCACTTATTGGACCCATCTTAAATGCCTATATAAAGAAAAAATTCCCGAACCGTTTTACAACTGTTGTAGGTATTTATTCATTTGGAATAGGAACAGGGGCAACATTGAGTGCTGCGTTAACCGTGACATTTTATAATCATTTTCATGAGAGCTGGACGATGGCACTTGGCAGTTGGGCAATACTTGCTATCATTGCTCTTTGTATATGGTTACTTGCAATACAAAATCAAGAGCTGCCAGAGACAGAGGCATTGACAGAAAATGCGGCACGGAATCCTTGGAAAAATGCCCGTGCTTGGACCATTTTAATTTACTTTGGCATACAAACATCTTTGTTCTTCTCAATAATGTCATGGCTAGTACCGATAGTACAGGCTAAGGGCTTTTCTCTTGGGGCTGCAAGCTCTATGCTAACATTTATGTCTATTGTACAAATGATTGGAAACATTTTGGTTCCTATACTAATGGAAAAATGGTTCAGTCGAATCGGTTGGCTCTTTTCTTTAGGGTTCCTAGGCTTGATTGGCTTTGTGTTGCTATGGTTAGGCTCAGGGACTTTATTATGGATTGCAGTATTCATAATAGGCATCGTATTAAGTGGCTTATTTCCAATTGGGTTATTGTTACCATTGGATGAGGCAAGAAATGACGAGGAGGCAAATAGCTGGTCATCTATGGTGCTTTCAGGTGGCTTTATGATAAGCTCCATTATCCCTATACTGATTGGTTATTGCTATGATGTGACAGGTAACCATACATTTACCTATATGATTTTTATAATATTAATGATTGGCATAATAGCTACTACAATTATGCTTAAGAAAAAATAATGCGGAGACATGCGCTGATATACGAGCATGTCTCTTTTTCGAAGCTACAACTATAGGACACGAGAAAAGCCGATTTCACTTTGTGTATTAAAAATCGGCTTTTCTTTAGTTCTCATTTTTTATTATGAATTTTTATAAGATCTGGACGCTTCCTGTTCATTATTAAAGATCTGTAATAATGCATCAGAAAACAAGGTGGTTTGGTCCATCATAATTCGATGACCGGCATTTGGAATGATAAATAATTTTTTATGGGGAGCAATAATTTTAGTAAAATATTCTTCGGCAATAATGGAGGGAGCCTGCCAATCATTTTCACCTAAAATATAATAAACGGGAACTTTATAAACTGAGGATTCTGTCGTCAGGTCAAAGTCTTCTAAAAATTCATGTACCTTGCTATTTGCTTTCAGTCCTTTTGAAAATGCGGAAAGATCCGATAATTTAAAAATAGGACTTTTAAACGCTGATATAAATACAGGAAGATCACTCTTCACAGCTAAACAATATTTCCCTTGAAGTTTTCGAATTTTCATACATTTCTTTAAAAACTCTCGATCAAACTTTATTTTTTCTCCAGGATAAGTTCCTATAGCTTCTAGCTTTTTTAGAGCTTTTTTATCATTAGCCTTTACTATTTGCTCCTTCATTTTTTCATAAGCAACACGCTCATTTTCAAGAAAGGAGACAACTTGTGCCACGCCAATATAATAAGAAATGTCATCAGGATATTGCTTAATAAATATACTTCCTAAAATAGTGCCCCAAGACCTTCCGAGTAAAACGATCTTTTCCTTATTATATTTTTTCTTTAAATATTGAATAATTCCATATAAATCTTCTAGCATGACATCAATTGTAGGATATTTATCTGGGTTTTTAGTAAGTGTTTTTCCAGCACCACGCTGATCCCAATGAACAATCGTAAAAGTTTCTTCTAATTTATCTTGAAAAGCATGGGCAAAAAGAGATTCAACACTACCAGGACCACCATGTAAATAAAGTAATACTGGGTTATCATAATTAGTACCTGAATGAAATAAATAATGATTTACACCGTTAACCGAGACAAATTCTTCGATATTAATTAATTTCTCGGATTTATTTTTCATTTCTCATTCTCCCTCTATATGATTTCTTCGTCTTTCAAACTCCTTTAAAACCTTCAGCTGAACGTCATTTTGATTTTCATCCATTGTTAAATTACTGTGCTCTTCAAAACCATCCTGTTCTTCACCATCAAAACTATATAATTTCTTTAATAGACCCCACATTGTCTCTAGTTCATTAGTAGAAAAATTTTTAAAAAGATCTGCTAAAAAATATGTTCCTTTTTCTCCTGCCTCTAACGCAACTTGTTTACCAAACTCAGTAATCGTCGTGTTGACCGCACGTTTATCATGCTGACTAGGGGCAATTTCTACATATCCTTTGTTTTTCATAGTAGTGACTAGTTGTTTTACATTCTGTTTAGTCGTTCCTAGTTTTCTTGCGATATTGTTGAACGATGCTTGATCTTCAGGTAAATGAGCAATAGCTAGGATTACCATAAATTGTCTAGATGTTAATTTTTCTAAATATTGATCGGATTGTACTTGAATTTTATTGCCAACAGAAAAAAGGGCTGAATATATTTGTTGCATTAGAAATAAGTCATTGTTCATAAAGATATCCTTTCTTTTAGACAATATATTGTCTATAAAATTAATGAACGAGAAGACTTCTTTTTTAAATAACATTTTAACCGCAAATTATAAGTCATTTTTCATAGCAAACCTAAAAAAGAGCTGAATTTTTTAGGTATAACGAATTGAGTAAAAGGTGAGGGCAATATTTTCATAACACCTTTTCATAAATAATACTATTATGTAAACTTGAAACGTTTAGTAACCTTGTTTATGATAGTAAAGAAAGATGTTTAACTTGCATTCAGCACAGGTGATGAGATGAATGCGAGTGAGGTTACTTTTTAGCGGTGTAAAAATATCCGCTGAGGTAGAGTAACTCAGGCCATGTACTTCTCATCTTGTGAGAATGCCTGAGTGACCAACATCGTGCCATATGCAAAGGCAGATTTGATAGAAAGTTTTGGTGAACGTATGCGGAAAAAGGTGCTCATTCTTGGAGCAACAGCTTTATTATTAACGGGCTGTGAAAATGAAACATTGGCAGAAGTGTTTCATATTAAAAAGACCGATGTGAAATCGGAAAAAGTTGTGACGAAGCAGCAAGAAAAAATTGTACCGGAAGTAAAAGTAGTTGGGGAGAACGGAATTGGTGCAGGAGTCATTATTAAAAAAGAAGACGCTAAGCTCTATATTTTGACAAATGGTGCGCTCGTCGCTTCAAAGCCAGCTGCTCTCGTGCAATTTAACAATGATAAACTTATGGAAGCTGAAGTGCACTATATATCTACAGCTGATAATATAGCCATTTTAGAAGTGCCATATAATGCATCCGTTAAGATGCCGACCATCTATAACGGTGAATTAAATCAGTTAGCTGTTTATGTCGATAGCTTACCGCACATCATTAAAAAATATAGTGACAGCGTAGCAGCTTATTACATAGATGCAAAACAAAATACACTTATAGGGAGCCCGGTTCTAGAAGCAGAGAATGGTGAACTTGTGGGCATCTATTTTAAACGCATGCAAAACGGTGTATCACAGCCGTTTATATTGCCATATAAAGATATTGTACAGTTATTGGATGACTGGATTTCAGGTACAATGAAGACAAATGATCGACTAACTCAATCCAAAAACTTAAATCCATATATTGAACATGGCGATAAAGAAGCAGTCCAGCAAGCTATTGAACAATACGGAAAGAATATTTTTGCTTATAATGCCGATGAGATAAAGCTATTTTTAGATACATTTTATAAGCATCTAAAGGCAGCTGTTGATAATCATGACGCTAGTGTTATGAAGCCTTTTGTAAGTTCAGACGACTTGCAAAGCACGCTGGATAATATGGTAGCGAATTACGCATCGAAACAAGCGAAAATTCGTTTTTACGATACGTCGATTAAAAACATCAGTATGAAGGGCCAAAATATTGTAGTTCGTGCCAAAATAGAATATGTACTAACAAATTCTGCTGGTCAAGAGGCACTTACGAACTCTATGATGGTATATGAAATAAATAAAAATGAACAGGGCGAGTATAAGCTTATTCGCCTAACAACTGAGGAGTGAAAAGTTGGATGGAGCAAGCAAGACAAATGCTACAACATCATTTTGGCTATGATTCATTTCGCAATGGACAAGAACCAATTATTGAACAAACATTACGAGGTCAATCAAGTCTTTGTGTGATGCCAACTGGCGGAGGTAAATCAATTTGCTATCAAATTCCGGCACTCATGCTAGATGGCCTCACAGTCGTCATATCTCCTTTAATTTCTCTTATGCAAGATCAGGTAGAAGCATTACGTGCTGCAAATATTCCGGCCGCGTATATAAATAGTACTTTAACCGTGCAAGAAGTGAATGAAACGATTCAGCTAGCGAGTGCAGGTTATTTAAAGCTTCTTTATATAGCTCCTGAGCGATTAGAGAGTGCAACATTTTTACAGGTACTATCGAATTTATCTGTACCTTTACTTGCTGTGGATGAGGCACACTGTATTTCCCAGTGGGGGCATGATTTTAGACCAAGTTACCGAGCAATCCAAAAATTATTTACATTGTGGCCACAAAAGCCAACTGTCTTAGCACTGACAGCAACAGCTACACCAGCTGTTTGTGATGATATTAGACAATTATTAGGAATTGACGAGCATTCGACGGTGATTACCGGCTTTTCGCGCGATAATTTATCTTTCTCAGTGTTAATTGGTGAAAACAAAGAGCGTTATATTAAAAACTATTTAGTGAAAAATAAAAATGAAGCGGGCATTATTTATGCAGCGACACGAAAGGCTGTAGACGCAATTTATGAGCTTTTAAGTCGCTCGGGCGAAGCTGTGGCAAAATACCATGCGGGCCTGTCAGAAGACATGCGTATGTCAGAGCAGGAGCGCTTTTTAAAAGATGAGGCACGCATAATGGTAGCTACCAATGCATTTGGAATGGGGATTGATAAGAGTAATGTACGCTTTGTTATTCATTATCAAATGCCGCGCAATATGGAGAGCTATTATCAGGAAGCAGGACGTGCAGGACGAGACGGCTTGCCAAGTGCCTGTATTTTGCTTTATGCATCAGGTGATGTTCAAACACAGCGCTTTTTAATTGAACAAACACAGGATGAAACACGTATTTCACAGGAATTAGCAAAGCTGCAAACGATGGTTGATTATTGTCATACTGAAGGTTGTTTACAAAATGCTATTTTAACGTATTTTGACGACGAAGCAGGGGCTCCTTGTAGTCGTTGTAGTAATTGTAATGATGGACGGGAAGTCAAAGATGTAACGGTAGATGCACAAAAGGTGTTAGCTTGTGTTGTAAGGATGGGGCAAAAATTTGGTAAAACAATGGTGGCCCAAGTGTTAATTGGTTCCAAAAACCAAAAGGTATCGGAATTTGGCTTTGCAAGGCTGTCTACCTATGGCATTTTAAAAGGCCAATATTCCTCTAAGGATGTTTCAAACTTTATTGAGTTTTTAATTGCTGAAGGCTTACTTGCTGTTAAACACGGCACGTTTCCGACAATATATGTACCAGAGGATGGCAAAGAAGTTCTACTGGGGAATCGACAGGTCATGCGAAAAGAAGCTGTTACTGTTCGTAAGCTTGTAGACAATGATCCGTTATTTGAGCACTTACGATTACTGCGTAAAGAGATTGCAGATGAGGAAAAGGTACCACCATTTGTGGTGTTCTCTGATAAAACATTGCGTGATTTATGTGACAAAAAGCCAACAGAGCTAGAAGACTTACGTCAAATAAGTGGTATTGGTGAAGTGAAATTCGAAAAATACGGTGAGCGTTTCTTCGATGCTCTTCAGTCTTTTTTGAAAACAACGTCAAACTAAAAGGAAAAAGGGAAGTGCTTAATTCTATAGAATTAGGCACTTCCTTTATATTTGCAACGTATTTACAACCCACTATTTCTCCCAAAGCTCGACTAGTCGACCATCAGGATCTTCAATCCAAATAAACTTTCCAAATTCACTAATCTCTTGTTCTTTTGCAAGAGGTACACCCATTTGTTCAAGATGCTTAATCGTCTCGTTTAGATCATGTACTTGGAAATTTAACATTACTTGTTGTTCTGTTGGAAAATAACTGTCATCTTCGGTAAAGAAAGAAAAAATCGTCTCATTTCCTGATTGGGGTTTAATCATAGTCCCATTCCAATTTTCTATTTCAATCTTCAAGACTTCACTGTACCATTTTTTTATAACATCAAGATTCTTAGTTCTCCAAAATATTCCTCCGAAACCTTTAATCATCGTAGCAAACTCCTATCTGTCTTTAAATTTTTAGTTTTTCGATTTATTGTTAAGGCTCTTTAAGTATAATTTTAGCATAAATATCCATTGGAAAATTACCTTAATGAATAACTAAAGAGGTAATTTTCATCATATTTTTTTCAAAGCTCTGACCAAAACAAAAAATAACCCGGAATTAATAAATTCCGGGCTTGATTCACACTTACTTATAGTACTCCATGACACACTGCCTCGCTTCCGCATAGATCTTAATTTTTTAAGACAACTGTGCTTTAGCTTCATTCAGCTTTGATGGTCCTTCTGAGTTACCGGTCAGCCCCACTCATCGGGTTAACCCTCCTTGTCATTGGATTTGAAGTGAAATCTTTAATAGTATAGATCGTTCATTATTTTTTATACACATTATTTAAAAAAGATTATCTTGAAGAATAACTAGCGAAGTGATTTTTTAACAAAGCTATAGTACCAAAACAAAAAAAGAACCCGGGATATTATTCCCGGGCTTGATCCTCACTTACTTATAGTGCTCCATGACACACTGCCTCGCTTCCGCATAGATCTTAATTTTTTAAGACAACTGTGCTTTAGCTTTTCAGCTTTGATGGTCCTTCTGAGTTACCGGTCAGCCCCACTCATCGGGTTAACCCTCCTTGTCATTGGATTTGAAGTGAAATCTCTAATAGTATAGACCGTTCATTATTTTATATACACGTTAATAAAAAAGTTTCAATTTCAATAAGATAAATTATAAAAGGATCATCAGATGCTTTTAATCAGATGTTTCAAAGTAGCCAATTTACGGGGCATTAATGTAACAAGTATATAAAAAGGTCGAATCCTTCACGTAAGGGAATTCGACTTTTTTAGGTTGAAATCTATATCTTATTATGAAAAGAACATTTCGGAAACGGTTTTATTCTGATTAGGCTATCGAAATAAATGATTATATTTAGCTATTTCTCCCAATTCTCAGCGATAAACTGATCTCGACCAGAAAGCGCTCGGTCCTTCTGATAGTGCCCCGACTCTTTTTTATAAAAGTCCTGATGATAATCTTCTGCAGGGTAGAAGTACTTGGCATCGCGAATTGTGGTTACAATAGGTTTATCAAAGCGACCACTTTTTGCTAGCTTTCCCTTGGAAGCTTCTGCAATGCGCTTTTGTTCCTCTGAATAAGTAAAGATTGCTGTCGTATATGATTCACCACGGTCATGGAATTGACCATAAGCATCTGTTGGATCAATTTGCATCCAGTAAATATCAAGGAGCTGTTCATAACTAAAAACGCTAGGGTCGAATTCAATTTCGACTACTTCTAAATGGCCAGAAGTTCCTTTTTTGACATCCTCATAAGTAGGGTTGTCTAAATGGCCACCCATGTAGCCTGAAGTGACCTTATGTATACCATCCCATTCAACAAATGGCTTTACCATACACCAAAAACAACCGCCAGCAAACGTAGCTTTCTCGATCATATTCATCATCCTTTCTTTTGTGAAAATATTATAGCATTATTTTGTTCATTACTGGCAAAAAGGGTGTAAAATAACCTATAAATAGTTGTTGATAGGATTCGAAACATCATATAAAATGAACCTTTCTTTATATGGAATCGTTACATTAACTATAAAAAATAGAGGAGTTAACAGTTATGGAAGAGCAAGATTATTCAAGACGCTCACAACGTCCAAAAAAACGTCACTTGCGTAAAGGGAGAGCATTGTTCACATTGTTATTACTTTGTGTCATTGTGATTGCAGGTTATGCCGTTATGCAATATCGGAGTGGCCTAAAATTGGCAAGTGAAACAAAGGTAGCCCAAGAGGATTTCACCGGGGATCCAGTAAAAGGCGATGTTGAAAACTATTTATTATTAGGGATCGATACTCGTGGTGAAGAAAAATCACGTACAGATACAATGATGGTATTATCTTGGAATAAGAAAACAAATGATGTTAAGCTCGTGTCATTAATGCGAGATATTTATGCGGATATTCCAGGTTATAAATCCTATAAGCTTAATACTGCTTACTATTTAGGCGGTGTTCAATTATTAAAGGATACGATTGGTAATATGTTTGGACTGCCGATTAATCATTATGCAATTATCGATTTTAAAAATTTTGAATCACTTGTAGATATTATTGCGCCAAATGGCGTTGAAATCGATGTAGACAAAGATATGTCTGAAAAAATTGGCGTTTCATTAAAACAAGGTGTGCATAACTTAAACGGTAAAGAATTACTTGGCTTTGCCCGTTTCCGTCACGATGAAAAAGGTGATTTTGGTCGAGTGGAACGTCAGCAAAAAGTTATCGAAGCCTTAAAGAATGAAATTTTATCGCCTCAAAATATGTTGAACTTACCAAAATTCGTTGGTGCAGCGCAAGGTTATATCACATCGGACTATTCATCAGCAGGGGAGATTCAACAAGTACTGAAAATGGTGTCGAAAGGTAAAGTTAAAATAGAAAAAGCAACTATTCCAGTAGAAGGTAGTTATAGTTTCAAAAGCTTTAGTGGTGTCGGTGATTCAATTGTAATTGACGTAGAAAAAAACAAAGAATTTTTACGTAAGTTTTTAGGCATTTCCCTAGAGTGATTTTTCGCAAAATCCAACATATTCCTGTACTATATGGATATAGGATTTGTATTGGGGTGAGTAGATGGAAAAAGAAAGACCAAAAGAGCGTTCGAACTTCTTTTCAACGAAGTTTATTCGCTTTTTAGGTGGTAAAAACTTATTTTTTACATTAATTATTTTATTATTAGTAGCATGTGTTATTTTTATGTTCCAAAAGGTTTCCTTTATATTTACCCCGCTAAAAGTTTTATTTGAGGTAGTTATTCTACCAGGGGTACTTGCCATTATTGGGTATTATTTATTACGCCCAATAGTAGGGCTATTCGAAAGATGGCGTATCCCAAGAGTTTGGGGTATCTTTCTTCTATATATCATTCTAATTGGTATAATTACGTTATTAGTAGTACTTGTCTATCCGTTTTTACGAGACCAGTTTACTAATTTAGCGCAGGAATTCCCAGGATATTTTATGGCGTTTACACAAAATATTGCTGATTATCTGAATAATGCACGTATCAACGAGTACCTAGATAAAATTAATTTAAACTATGACGCAATGGTGAAAAATTTTACTACGGATATGGTGGAGACGGTAAAAGATACGGCTGCGAATTTAGCACAAGGCGTGGCTTCTGGTATTACTGGCTTCGTTTCAGCCTTAACAGGAATTGTTCTATCATTAGTAACGGTGCCATTTATTTTATTTTACTTACTTAAGGATGGCGAAAAACTACCAAGCTTTATTTTAAAAATGTGCCCGCCACGTATGCGTAAAGAAGTACACGAAATTTTCCATGACATGGACAAGCAAATTAGTTCCTATATCCAAGGACAAATTTTAGTGTCAATGTGCATAGGTTCCATGGTGACTATTGGCTTTTTGATTATCGGTATGAAATATGCCTTATTGCTTGGATTCCTTGCTATGATCACGAGTGTGGTTCCATACTTAGGACCAGTTATCGCCATTACACCAGCGGTCATTATCGCTCTTGTAACATCGCCATTCATGCTTATTAAGCTAGCCATTGTTTGGACGGTCGTGCAGCTCATTGAAGGGAAATTCATTTCTCCACAAATTATGGGTAAATCACTTAGTATCCATCCAATTACAATTATTTTCGTGTTATTAACGGCTGGTTCTTTATTTGGCGTTCCAGGTGTCATTTTAGGGATTCCGGGCTATGCCATTATTAAAGTGCTTGTGACACATTTATTCAAGCTATTTAAACAGCGTTATAATCGTTACGAGGATGAGAGCCATCAAAAATATGATGTGTAAGAAGAAATAGCTACTGCGAAAGTGCAGTAGCTGTTTTTTTATAAGGCTATAATAAACTTTAATGTTCTATCTCTCGATGTTAATACTCATCTTATCAATTATTCAAATAGTGATAATTTCATGCGTACCATCGAAATGGAGGTTCCATATTTTGGAACTGGAAAGGCTCTTATCAATTATTATTATTTTACTGAACCGTCGAAAGGTACAAGCTAAGGAACTCGCGGAGCAGTTTGAGGTATCCATTCGGACGATATACCGAGATATTGACTCAATTAATGCAGCTGGCATCCCAATAGTCACCTATCAAGGAACAAACGGTGGCATTGGTTTGTCAGAAGGTTACCGTTTGGATCGAAATCTGCTAACAAATGACGAGCTTGCTACTATCGTTACCGCACTTCGCAGTATTTCCACTTCATACGGCAAAGAGCAAAACCAACGACTTGTAGAAAAAATAAATAGTGTCGTACTACCAGCACATGAAGAAGAATTTCAACATAAGACAAATCGCGTACTAATCGATTACTCTCCTTGGGAAGGTATTGAACGTCTCCGTCCGAAACTACAACTATTAGACGAAGCAATAGATAGCAGTATATTAGTGTACTTCACCTATTCGAATGCAGAAGGTGAAGTATCCCAGCGAATAGTAGAGCCACATATGCTTATGCTGAAAGGAAGGCAATGGTATCTACAAGCTTATTGTCTAGAAAAAAAAGAGTTTCGCCTTTTTAAACTAAAAAGAATGAAAGGGCTCGAGGTAGATCGTGAAAGAAACTTCATTCGTCGAGATCCAGCTACTCAGAAGCATGTCGAAGGCAAGCGTAAATTCAAGCCATCCGATGTACCCGAAGTTGTCTTTCAATTCCAGGATGAAGCTCGGCATTTAGCAGAAGAGTGGTTTGGTATTGAAGAACTTTTGCCAGTTGAGGATGGCAGTTGGCTAGTAAAAAAGGCGTATCCAGAAAATGAATGGCTCTATAGTTTCATTCTTAGCTTGGGACATCATGTAGAGGTGCTTGAGCCTCAACATTTACGGGAAATCATTGCTAGTCGTGCGGAAAAAATAGCGATAATTTATAAAAATGACAAAGCAACATGACAATCAGTTGTCAGGTTTATTGTTTTATACTGGTTTCATTCTATAATAAGGAGAATGATTTAGGATGAAACAAAACGAACAAAAAAGTATGACTGACTGGAATCACGTATCGTCTGAAGATAACATTACTACGAAACGAATTGAACCTAGCCGAATTGAGGTACTATCCTCCTTCACGTTAGCTGGAATTAGTACCGTTACAACAAATGAAGCTGAACAAAGCCAAAATGGCAAAATTGGTAAGTTGTTTGAAAATTTCCATTCTCAAAATATTGGTAAGAAGCTAGGAGCTCATATCCAAGAGGATGGTCATTATAGCTGTTACTTCAACTATGATCAGGGAGATGCGGGACTTTATGAAGTAATGGTCAGCGTACATATAAAGGAAGAATTACAACTTCAAAACCTAGATATGATAAAAGCATTTACTGTTCCTGCTTCAAAATATGCTGTATTCGTCACAGAACGTGGACCAATTATAGAAATGGTTCAGCGTACTTGGGCTGATATTTGGCAATGGTCACAGCAGCCAGGCAATAACCGAGCATTCACAGGTGATTTTGAATATTATAGCAAGGGTATTAATCCAGAGGACGGGCAAGCAGAGATTTATATTTCGATAAAATAGCTTTCGGGTTGTATTAGACAATTTGAATTGCTTGTAGAAATTTATTAATCGTACGATTGAGTATTGATTAGTTTGTTATTTTAAAAAAGGAATGATGAATATGAGTACAATCGAAAATACCAAGGTGGAAGAAGTATTCAAACAGTATCCTAAACACATTCAGTCGAAACTATTTATTCTTCGTCAGTTAATTTTGGATACGGCAATAGAGACAGAAAGCGTTGATCATGTGGAAGAAACGCTAAAATGGGGAGAACCTAGTTATATCACAAAAAAAGGGAGTACAATTAGATTAGGCTGGAAACAGTCAAGCCCAGATCAATATGCCATGTATTTTAACTGTAATACGAAGCTAATTGATACGTTTAAAGAGGTTTATAGAGATTTATTTAACTATGAAGGTAATCGAGCGATTGTATTTGCTGAAAATGATGAAATACCAGTAAATGAATTAAAACAGTGTATTGCATTGGCACTCACTTATCATACTCGAAAACATCTACCAATGCTTGGGATATAATAAATAGACGTGTAAATTATAAGAAGAGGATTCCGGGCTATGCCATTATTAAAGTGCTTGTGACACATTTCATTCAAGCTGCGTTATAATCGTTACGAGGATGAGATGCATCAAAAATATGATGTGTAAGAAGAAACAGCTACTGCGAAAGTGCAGTAGCTGTTTTTTTATAAGGCTAGATAAATACGTATAAGGACGAAAGAACAAAACGAGCAGCGACAATTTCGAATAATGCTGGAACGAGGGCTAGAAGTATTTAGTTAAAAAAAAATACTGGACTATTCGTTCCGAAAATATTATATTATTGTTATGGAAAGGAGGAATTTACCATCGGACGTTCAAAAGAGTTTGACAAGGAGCACGTACTACATAAGGCAATGTTAGTATTTTGGGAAAAAGGCTACGATGCAACGAGTATACCGGATTTGTTAGAGGCTATGGAATTAAGCAGATCAAGTTTATACGAAACCTTTACGGACAAACAGACACTTTATATTGAGGCTATACATCAATACAAAAAATTCAATCAAAATAAACGCAATCTCTTGGTAAATGCACCGTCTGCGAAAGTTGGAATACGGCAGTATTTTGATCAGCATATTTCTTCTGCATTTGATGATGATTTGCCCAAAGGTTGTTTGATTACAAAGGCAAGCATCGGTTTGGATTCACCTGATGAACAACTTAGTAAATTGATACGAGACAGCTTTGAGGAATTAGAACAGTCTTTTTATGAACTATTAAGTATAGGACAGCAGGTGGGAGAAATCGACCCTAAGAAAGATATAAAGGCTTTATCACATTTACTACTTAACCTTAATCACAGTATCAAAGTAGTTTCCAAGGTGAAAAACAACAAAAAAATTATTAATGACATGATGAATACTGTAATTGAGATGCTGTAGACAAATTTTTTTAACATTACTGGAATGATCATTCCGGTAAATACGACTTTAATAAAGTGAGGGAGAGTTTTCTATGAGTTTAATCGCAAAACAAAAAATGGAGAAACCTGTTTCATCGTGGATTATACTCATTTTGGCCATAGCTTGTGGCGTGATTGTTGCTAATCTCTATTATGCGCAACCTTTAGTAGGACCCATCAGTTCTACACTCGAATTATCTTCCGGGGCAGCTGGCCTCATCGTCACGCTGACTCAAATTGGATACGGAATCGGATTGTTATTTATCGTTCCTCTGGGAGATATCCTGGAAAATAGAAAACTTGTTGTTACTTTATTGCTCTTCACTGCAGTCGTGTTGGCGATTGCTGCAGTGGTTAAAAGTGCTACGCTATTTCTTGCAACTTCACTGTTTATCGGGGTAGGCTCAGTAGCAGCTCAGGTACTAGTACCGTATGCAGCTCATCTTTCACCCGATGCCACACGTGGTCGCAATGTGGGGAATGTTATGAGTGGTTTGTTACTTGGTATCATGCTCGCTCGTCCCATATCAAGTATTGTGGCGGAGTTTATGGGCTGGCGCGCTATATTCGTCTTTTCCGCTGTAATAATTTTTATTCTGGCTTTTGTATTAGTAAAGTTACTTCCAACAAGGCAACCAATGACAACAACACAATATTCAACACTGCTGATATCTATGTTGCATTTACTCAAATCGACACCAGTCCTACAACGTAGAGCAATCTATCACTTTTGTGTGTTCGGAACTTTTAGTTTGTTCTGGACAACTGTTCCTATGTTATTGACCAGTCCGATTTTCAATTTTTCGCAAAAAGAAGTTGCGTTGTTCGCATTGGTAGGAGTATCTGGAGCGGTTGCTGCACCTGTGGCAGGTCGTCTTGCTGATAAAGGTTGGGTTCGACCAGCTACAGGATTAGCTTTAGCTTTAGTTATCATTTCTGTCATTCTACCCCTTATGATTCAAAGAGGCTCGACATTAGCATTAGTAATATTGGTAGTTTCGGCAATTCTTTTAGACATGGGGGTTTCTGCTAATCTAGTCCTTGGTCAACGCGCTATTTTCTCATTGGGAGCAGAGTTTCGAAGCCGACTTAATGGATTATACATGGCCATTTTTTTTGGAGGTGGTGCTATTGGTTCTGCGACAGGAGGATGGGCATACGCCATGTTTGGTTGGAAAGCAGCATTTTTGATTGGAATAGCTTTACCGACCATTGCGATGATTTATTATGCGACCGAGAAAAAGTAATTAAACTATATGGATGTTCATTCAAATAGAAAAGAAGCTTTAGCAGATACAGATGACATACAACATAATTATTTAAAGAAAAGAGTAAACGAAAAAATAATAAATGAATATAGTAATTACATTCCTTCGAATATTTTTATTCGGGGGTTTTTTTGTAAGGTTATTCTTTAAAATTGCTATTTGCAAAGCAAAACAACCTAAATTCTAGACTGTAAGATTAGATGTTGATTAAATTTGATAGCATAGAATAGATAGAAAAAGGTGTGAATTTTGAAAATCAATAAAAAATTCGAACCATTAATTTTTAGTGTCCTTATGATTTTAGGTATATCCAGTATTATCTCTTTCGTTATGACTTCAATGAATGTTGGATATACATCTTTATTCTTTAAATCATGGATGAAAGCATGGGGAATTGCTTTTGTGGTTAAAAAGATAATGAAAATATTCACATTTATTGAGAACGAAGCTTAAGAGTAAAGTGAAATACTATGTCGTCTATAGATAAATCATCATCACTTTATTTTAAATCATTGGACTCGTCCCCCAAACCTTGAGAAAAACAACATAAGCGTGTAAATCGGTTTCACATACTCATTTCTTAATGCTACTTTCATAGATCTTAGATCAGCACAAACTGTTGATCCTTGAAAGTCTGCTTATTCTTCCACTCCCAACATTATATTAACCTCCACTAAATATGTTGATTCACTATATTACTTTTGTATTTCACTATTCTGATTGACATTAGAAAGATATGCTGAAGCAGTATCCATACAATTTAAATCTGCTGTAAAATAGGAGAGAGAAGGTGTTGATGGATATTTGTAGAAGGAGGTGTTTTTATGAAGAAGATGTTATTAACAATCGGAATAATAATTATCCTTGTTGGAGCATTCGTATTTTACAACAAACTCTATCTTCCACCACTCCCTATAGAAAATCTAAGCAAAAAAGCTGTTATAGAAAAAATAAATGATACCGAGAAACAACTTGTTAAATTGTCGAATGAAAACGGTTATGAGTGGTATGTAATAAATGAACGAAATATATCAGTAGCAGATGATATGATCAAGGAAATGGTTGGCCAAAATGGTTGGGTTTTCAAACACAAGGATGGTAATGGACTCTTCTTTAAAAGACATGGTAAAAATTTGATTGTAGCGACACAAAAGTGGACTGGAGACTATTTGTTAGTGAAAATACCAGTCAATTTTAACGAATAAGGGAGTTGAATAGGAGCCTACGTATTAAAGGAGGATTGTATGGGATATATAAAAGATTTGCGTAAAATAGTTGGAACCAGACCATTAATTATGTGTGGTGCTTGTGTATTGGTCATTAATAATCGTCACCAGCTTTTAATGCAGCTTCGGATAGATAATGGATGTTGGGGGTTAATTGGGGGATCGATGGAGCTGGGTGAAACATTAGAGCAAGTTGCCCATCGAGAGTTATTTGAGGAAACAGGACTGAAGGCAAAAAGTCTACAATTAATCAATACGTATTCTGGACAAGATTTTTATTGTCAATATCCGCATGGTGATGAAGTTTATATAGTTGTTACAGCATTTGAATGTAAAGAATATAGTGGCGTCCTTGTTCATGATCAAAATGAGGCAACAATGCTACATTTTTTCTCTTTAGATGATTTACCCAAAAATATTAGTCCACCTGATAGACCAATACTTGAAGATTACATAAAAAGCAATAGCAAAAACCCTTCCAACAAATAATGTTAGAAGGGTTTCCATATGTTTACACAATTATTTTTGTGATGTAACTTGCACTTGTGCTAAACGGTCAACAGCTTCCTGTAACAATTCTTTCGGTTGTACTAAGGCTAAACGTAAATAACCTTGTCCAGCTGAACCAAATACTGTACCAGGGACTGTCACGATACCAACTTGTTCAATTATTTTAAAGGCTAGCTCTGTGCAATCAATATCGTACGGATATTTTGCCCAGACGAACATGCCACCGTCAGAAGGGGCTGCATCCCATCCTAAGTCACGTAAGCCGTTCATTAATGTTTTATGGCGTTCTGAGAATGTTGCACGTAGGCCTGCAGTAATTTCCTCTGCGTTATCAAGTGCTACGACCGCAGCATCTTGGATTGGCTCGAAAATACCGAAATCTAAATTAGATTTTAATTGTTTTAAGATCGAAATCATCTCAGCATTACCTGCGATATAAGCGATACGTGTACCAGCTAAGCTAAAGCTTTTCGATAATGAGTTAATCTCCATGCCAACTTCTTTTGCGCCAGGAGCGGCTAGGAAGCTAATTGGACCATCACCTGTAAAGTAGAACTCAGAATATGCTGCATCATGTAGAACGATGATGTTATATTTTTTCGCAAAGGCGATGACTTTTTCAAAATAGGCCATTGAAGGCATTGCAGGCACTGGATTACCTGGTAAGTTTAAAATTAGTAGCTTTGCTTTTTGTGCAATATCTTCAGGAACAGCGTCTAAGTCTGGTAAATAATCGTTATCGGCTGTTTGAGGCATATAGTATGGAGTTGCACCTGCTAGATGAATTCCTGCATCATAGGCAACGTAAGCTGGGTTTGTGGATAATACGATATCTCCTGGATCACAAAAGGCGATTGGTAAATGTACTAATCCTTCTTGAGAGCCAATTGTTTGAATAATTTCAGAAGCGGGATCTAAATCTACATTGCTACGACGTTTATAATAACGACTAACAGCTTCATAAAAACGTTGCGTGCCTGTTAATGTATACCCGTAGGATTCTGCTAAGCCCGCTCTATACGATAAATGCTCGCGAATTTTAGCGTCAGGGGGTAGGTCTGGACTACCTAAGCTTAAGTCAATCAATTTCATACCTTTCGCTTCCTGTAGCTTGGCATGATTTTTTAAATCTCCGAAAATTGCTGCTGTAAATAAAGACATTTTTTTAGATGGTACGATTTTCAAACTAGTACACTCCTTATAGTTCTATAACAGAATAGTAGTTCACATTTTATCATACTAAAGCACCTAAAGGGAAAGTTATTCTGAAAAAAGAATATATTTCTATATAGAAGAAGATGTGTGCGTAGGCTAGCGGAAATAATTTACTTCTTTCAGCAAAATGCTGAAAAAAGTAAAAGCCTCCGGCGGATGTCACGGAATCAGAAAGGAGTGCTTTGTGCAAGAACAAAACTTATTCCGGACGCAATTATGCCAAGGCATAATTGATAATAATGTAAATAATAATATTTGAAGGTAAATGTGATATGTTTCTGCTATCATGAAAGGGAAAGGAGCTGTTAGTCATGAATGTTTATTCTTTAAGTGGTCCAAGTGGAACGGGGAAAAGTACAAGCGCACTTGTTTTCGCTCATAAAATCGGAGTAGAGGCTCTTATTGATGATGGTCTTCTCATTGTCGATGGTGTGAAAGTAGCGGGAATTTCCGCAAAATTTGAGAAAAATACGATAACAGCCGTTCGTCGAGCTATTTTTACAGATGATACACATCGCGATGAAGTAAAAAAAGCACTTAATACATATAAAGTACAATCGATTTTACTGATTGGAACATCCGATAAAATGACAAAAACGATAGCCAGACAGCTAGAACTTGGTCCTATCGATCAATATTACTATGTTGAAGATGTACGTTCCCAAAAAGAAATTGCCAAAGCTCGCTTTATTCGACAGACACAAGGGAAGCACGTCATGCCAATACCGTACCGACAAGTCGAACAAAACTTTTTTATACGACTCGTTCAAAGAGGGATGGAGATTTTCTCTTCAAAGCGTGAAAAAATAGGGGAGACGACGATTGTTCGCCCGGATTTTCAACAGGAGTATATCGATATTGGAAAGCATGTTTACGTGCAGTTACTAACATATTGCTGTGCCAAGCAAGATATTGTACACAAAGTTGAGCACGTACAATTCGTATTAGGTGATCTAGCGCAAGCAACAATTACATTACAGCTAAAGCTACCCATTAATTATTCCTTACCAGATCGATTGTATGCATTACAAAAAATGATACAAGAGGAATTTCATCAACAATTTGGTTATGAATTAGATGCGATTCATCTTCACATTAAATCGGTCGTGCTAAAGCGGAAATCTTAACAAACAGGTACTCCATTCGCATGAGGGCGAGTAGAGTACCTGTTTTTTTATTTTGATTGACGTGTAAAGCGAGGTTGACGTTTTTCTACAAAGGCACGGCAGCCCTCTTCAAAATCTTTACCAACAAACGGTGTTGAACCTTGCCATAATGTTGGAGCACTGTCCACGCATTCTTGCACAGATTCCTTTACAGCTAGTAAAGATTCAGGAGACATTCCTGCAACAAGCTTACCCATGCGAATCATGTATTTATTTAAATCTTTTTCAGTGACTAAATAGTTAAGCATGCCTAGCTTGAAAGCTTCTTCAGCTTTAAACATACGACCGGTAAATACTAAATCCTTCGTTGTAGAAGGGCCAACTAGTTGAACTAAACGCTGGGCAAATTTGTTATTTAAGGTGATCCCTAATTTACCGACCGGGATCCCAAGCTTTGCTTTTTCTGAGCCAATGCGAATGTCGCAAGCTAATGCAAGCTCTAAGCCAGCGCCCATTGCGGGTCCATTAATGACGCCAATCGTTGGAATTGGTAAACGCTCAATTGTGGAAATCGTTTTTTCCATATGTACAAATGCTTCTTCGGCTTTTTCAAGGGAAATAGCGTTGAATTCTTTAATATCAGAGCCGGCCGTAAAGTTTTCGCCAGAGCCGCGTAAAATCAATACTTTATTTTTCGGATTACCTAATACTTGTAGGGCAATTTTAGCTAATTGATCCCACATATTTGCTGTTAGCGCGTTTTTAGCCTGTGGGCGATGGATCGTAATAATCGCTAGGCCAGCTGTTTCTTGATAAATAATCTTTGCGTCTTCTGCTTCAAGTCGAGTTGTTTTTACTTGCATATTTGAAAAGCCCCCTACATGTTTTAGTTGATACACTTATTATATAACACAAACGGCAATAAACACTAAATTATACGAATTTTCATGTAAATAAGTCCTGTTATACAAGAATAGAGGCATTTTAAAGAAATTGTACTACAACAGTAAGAGTGGAATTACTATTGTAAGAAAGCAAAAGATATGAGACACTGCTAGCGGACCATTTGAACAGTGGAGGCAGGATCGTGTATGTATACTACAGATTATCCGACATTACAATTTATATAAATTAATAATAAACGTACGCACCCAAAATATAGTAAACTAAAGTAAAAACACGCACAGTTTTTAAGGAGGTAGCAAGATGAACACACTAGTAGACGCATGGAACAGCTATTTATTACTTTTAAATTCTTTAAAGAAAAGTGCTGCTACTAAAAAGCAATATAATATAGATGGAAAGCAATTTTTAGTGTTTGCTCATGACAATAACTACTTGTATGTGGATCATCATTTAAAAGAATTGTTATTTGTATATAGTAATTATTTGAAAGAGACCTACACAAATGTCAACACATTTAATCATAAAATTGCTACAATACGAGGCTTTGTAGACTTTGTCTTTTTAAGAGAGTGGGTGGAGCCATTTGACTATGAGGGCATTTTACAGCCAAAAAAGAGGCAAAAAGAAGCTTTAACATTACTGACAAATATGCAATTGCTGCAAATTGCAAATGTCTGGCCAACCTATTTTCGGTACGCTAAAACTATGGAGCATGCATGGCTAGCAAGGCGTAATGGCTGCATCGTCCAAATACTGATGGAAACAGGATGTAAGCCAGCAGAGCTTGTACGTATGAAATGGGCTCATCTTAACTTTGATTCATCTGTAGTTTACATTGCTAACAATAATGGACGTAGAGAAATGAAGCTTTCACCGATATTAATGGACATGCTCTCGCACTATAAGGAGGCAACAGAGGAATTACATGAAGAAAAGTTAGGAGAATGGCTTTGGGTAAGTGAGGTTAGTCAATCAAAAGCCATTTCAACAAAAACAATTGAGCGAATTTTCCAAACGATGTCAAAGGATATCGATACGAATGTGAGAGCTACGGATTTGCGCTACACCGTCATGCAAAAGGCATTTCAAAGTGAAAAAACAATCGAAAATATTCAAGAAAAGATGGGTTATGTTCGAAAGTGGGTGCTTACTGAAAGACAGGGGCGTTTTGAATAAAGATGGATTTTTTATAAAAATGTTCAACTTTTTTCAACGAGTGTCCAAACACCCGCTAAAAAGTAACTTAAACCCACATTCATCTCACCCTCTATAGAGATGGGAGACTTCTTTATCTGTCGCTTCGCTTTCGCTACAAAGAACATTTTCTGAAAGAAGTTAATATATGCACTTTGCATCACTCCTTAAATAAAATGTCTGTTTTATCATTTAACAATAAAGATAGGCGTACGATCGAAAATAGGTATTACGTTTTCATATTAGTTTCGATGAACCGTATCATAAGTAAGTGCGGTTTTTAGAATTGAGAAAAATTATGTCTTTACTGTAGATAAAGTGTAAGTATCAAAAGGTAGTAGCCAGGGTTGGTAGCTCACATATTACTTTCCTTTTTTCAATCAGTTAGAAGCACATAATATTTATTATAAACTTACGGAAATTTGACAGGCATATTCAGATAAAATGAATATGTCTATTTTTTATGCAATGAAAATTTTTTGTAACGGAATACAAGTTCAATAGTTATATAAGTGAAGGGAGTGAAAGCTATGGACTTTGAGGAAATCTATCAAATGTATTTTCATGATGTGTATTTATATATGAAATCATTATCGGTAGATGAAAATATTGCGGAAGAAATAACGCAAGAAACGTTTTTTAAAGCATTGAAGTCCATTCATCAATTTGATGGGAAAAAGGATATTCGGGCCTGGCTCTTTACAATCGCGAAAAATACATATTTTACGCATTACAAAAAGCAGCAACGTCAAATCAATCAGATGGAAGAATCAGTACTAGATGTTCAAATCGTGGAGCATTTAATGGATGAAGAACAGGCTTTTGCCATTCATCATTATTTACACACGATGGAAGAACCGTATAAAGAGGTCTTTTCACTTCGCACATTTGGCGAACTATCTTTTGAGAAAATTGGTCAACTTTTCGGTAAAAGTGCTGGCTGGGCTAGGGTGACGTTTTATCGTGCAAAAAAGAAAATAGTAGCGCATATGGAGGCGAGACAAGATGGAAGAAATTAAATGTACAATTATTCAAGACCTGCTACCGCTTTATGTAGATGAGGTCGTGAGTGAAGATACGAAAGATCTAGTAAATCAGCATTTAAAAGCATGCAAGACTTGTCAAAAAGAATACGAACAAATGACGCAAACGATGTATGTACCGATTGAAAATAATGCAACTTTATTTGAAAGAATCAATAAAAAATGGAATCGTAAAAAAATCATGCTTATTTGTGGTTCGGTTATAACGACTACTCTATTGTGTTTGGCTATATTTTCATATGTGTTTTATTATCAAAAAACGATTCCTTATTCAAAGGATTTATTTGCGATTGAACAACAGGAAGATGGGACACTCGTTTCTAATTATTTTGGGAAAAGTCATGCAGGGACTCATATGACGCATCCGATGAAGGTTGAAATAGATGGAGAAATGAAAAATATTAGCTTAATTTATTATGTTGAAACAATGGCTAACTCTCCTACGAGCAATTTTCTACGAGAAGATGAAAGAATAGGTCCCGATCGTTTTGAGTTACCGGACAGCCAATCTGTTGATGCAGTATATTATGGACAGTTTGATTTTGAAAAAGTAATCATCACAAAAGAGCAAACATGGGACGAACTTTTGCAAGAGATGACTTTAATTTGGGAGAGATAGAGAGAGCTAAACATTTATGTTTTATTCTAATTCATCATTTAATCATTAAATTACTCAATAAATAAAGCCTCACTTTTACTAGTCACGGTGAACCGTACCACAAGTAAGTGAGATTCTATTCATTTAATGGAGCGTTGATTAAATAGAAAAAATAGACCTAATAGTATGAACTAAAAGAAGAGAGTCAGTTCTTTATGGACTAACTCTCTTCTTTTAGTTCATATGCAGTTTGCAAGGAAAAAAATCTCTACTTAATTGGAATGGGTGAATTCAATTGTAAAGTAGAGAAATAGACGTGAGAGATAGAGCCATTTCGTTATACAAGAAATGAATAATTTGAACGAACGAATAATATTTTTCATAAGAATGATTAGGACAAAGTGGCAATATATATAGATTGTATGAATTTATGATATAGGGGAGGAATTGCAAGTGGTTGGAAATAGAGCTGTGGCCTATATGGGCTCCGGAAAAGTAGAAGTGCAAGATATTGGTTTTCCAGATTTGGTTTTACGAGATGGACCAGGGGTAAATCCACTTAATGTAGGACGCAAATGTGATCATGGTGTTATTTTAAAGGTAGTAACAACTAATATTTGTGGAAGCGATCAGCATATGGTGAGGGGGAGAACTACAGCTCCGACAGGATTAGTTCTAGGCCACGAGATTACAGGAGAAGTGATTGAAGTAGGCCGAGATGTTGAATTTATTAAAAAAGGTGATTTAGTTTCTGTTCCATTTAATATAGCTTGCGGTCGGTGCCGTAGCTGTAAGGAGCGGAATACTCATATTTGTGAAAATGTAAATCCAGATCGTCCTGGTTCAGCATATGGTTATGTCGATATGGGAGGATGGGTTGGAGGTCAATCTGAGTATGTAATGGTGCCATATGCCGACTTCCAATTATTAAAATTTCCTGATAAAGACCAAGCAATGGAGAAAATTAGAGATTTAACAATGCTTTCAGATATATTTCCAACTGGATATCATGGTACCGTAAGTGCAGGTGTGAAACCGGGATCAACTGTGTATATCGCAGGTGCAGGTCCAGTTGGTCTCGCTGCTGCTCATTCAGCTCAGTTACTAGGAGCCGCTGTAGTAATTGTAGGAGATTTAAATGAAGAAAGGTTAGCTCAAGCTAGAAGCTTTGGTTGCGAAACAGTTAATTTACGAAATCATTCAAACCTAGGAGAGCAAATCGACCAAATACTTGGAGCACCTGAAGTAGATTGTGCTGTAGATTGTGTAGGATTTGAAGCATCTGCACATGGAGCTTATGCAGTTGAAGCACCTGCTACTGTTTTAAATTCTATTATGCAAATAACACGTGCTGGAGGACGTTTAGGTATACCGGGTCTTTACGTAACTGGGGACCCTGGTGGAATTGATGAGGATGCAAAAATTGGTACGTTAAAAATTCGTCTTGGCTTAGGATGGGCTAAAGCACATACTTTTGTAACTGGTCAAACACCTGTTATGAAATATCATCGCGATTTAATGGCGGCAATTTTGAGTGGAAGAGCTCAAATTGCGAAAGCTGTTAATGCTACAGTAATATCATTAGACGAAGCTCCAAAGGCATATCAAGATTTTGATAAAGGGGCTGCAAGAAAATTCGTCATCGACCCACACGGTCTAGTAAAGTAAGAGATTTCTACAGGAGTTAAATTGAAATAAGCATAGAGGACAAATCTTTGGCTACTTTTCAATAAGAACTAGATAGCATGCTGATATTTTAAGGAGACTTTGAACTTCATTTCTCAAAGTCTCCTTTTTTTCGTTGCTTATTTACCACAAGTATATTTGTATTCAGGTTGTGTCTGAATGAAGAAACTACTTCGAACTTGTCCTGTCCAGTTTTGTAAGGATTCGTACCTACTGTTGTAGTATTTGAAAACCAGATAAGTGGAGTGAAAGAAACAAGCTGTTCAGCATCTCCCTAAACACCGCCAGCCGGAATAGTACTTTGTTTAGCCAGCAGTAAAGGAAGCCCATATTAGAAAGCCAAAGAAGGTTCAATTTGTAGGAATGGTAAATATGATTCACCTTGAGGAGTAAGAGTTAATAGGTTTTAGTAGAGCGGCTGCACGCCATAGCTTAACTTATGGCTTGTAGTTAATAATCGTGTAGAAATCGAAGATGAAGATTGGTCGAAAAATATTGAAGTTAAACAAGTACTTGATGGATTAAATTCAATAAATTCTTTACTTACTATTTAACTTATACTTTTTTAATATTATAATACTCTGTGTATTTGATTGTTTATCATTATCTTGGAGCTTGTGTTGATTTTAAAAGAAGAGACGAAACTAGCTTTTCAATGGATTCTAATAAAATCAACCATTGTGTTTAACAGAGCTTATAGTTTTTACATCCTAGCGAGTAATCAGCGAATTGGTTTTAAAAGAAAATGTACGGAACCTCATTTAGATACATTACGGGGAACCGTATCATAAGTAAGTACGTTTTCTCTGTAAAAAAACAATAAGCCTATTTAAGATATAGCAGTCTTGAATAGGCTTTATTTCTATGATACAAGTAAGAGAGTTATTTATATGGTGAATATATATAAAGAAAATATTTTTCTCCTAGGCAAATTTCATTAAATATTATACATATAAAACACACTTCTGTAATTATTGTCTATGATAAAAATGATTTTAGTAATATGCTATTAAAAAGGAGGCGTAGTATGAAGCAACTTTTTATTAAGCAGAAGGTATTCAGTTTAAGTGGAAAATTTACGGTAAAGGATCAGCAGGAGAAGGATGTTTATTACGTGGAGGGCAGTTTTATGCAAATTCCAAAAACGTTCTCCATTATGAATGCAGCAAGAGATGAGGTCGCGCTTATTACGAAAAAGGTGTTCAGCTTTTTACCGAAGTTTTTTGTTGAAGTAAACGGTCAAGAGGTGTTAACGATTAAGAAGGAGTTTTCTTTCTTTAAAGCACGCTATACAATTGATGCGGCAGGCATTGAGGTAGAAGGTAACTGGTGGGATATGGATTTTCAAATCTTACAGCATGGTGAAGTCGTCGGTAAAGTGAATAAGGAGTGGTTCACTTGGGGTGATAGCTACAAGGTACAAATATTGAATGAAGAGATGGAAGCTATCATTATTGCGCTCGTTGTCGCAATTGATTGTGTAAAGGCTGACCACGCTACTGCTTCCTCAGCAGCGGCGACTTAACGTAGGGACGTACTATATAAAATGCTTAGAGGTTTTCTTTAGAAATTCAAATTTTGGAAATATATTAAAAAAGTGGGGAATCTCATAAGAATTCCCTGCTTTTTATTATGGAATTTTTATGTGAAGACCTTAAAGTATAAAAAGATAAACTATAACAGGTTAAATCGATTAAGAGTTAGTCTGTTTTTTGTTTATACTTACTACTTTTTTAATAAAATTGAATTTATGAAAAGAAACTTATCATTTTGGCGGTATTTACCTTAATTTTATGATTCTGTTAGCGATTGCTGCCGTTTTTTTTCTAGTCACGGTTTATAATTTTGGCCGAAATAACGATGCTCGAAATTTTGCATAAAATAGTTTGTGAATTTTTATAAAAAATGCAGCTAGAACTTGGTGCAGTGAACCGTATCATAAATAGAGTCGGTTTTAAAACATAGCTAGAGGTGATACAAATTAATGTATCACCTTTTAGATCGTTTACTTACTAAGAGGAAACATTTATATGTTAATGAATTTATAAATTTGATTACCTTTATCCAATAACACTTATCAATATTCCTTCAGAAGAACCCTATAATTGACCGGAAATAATATTCTGAATTATAGAAATTTAAATATTTTCTATAAATAAAAGACTCTAAAAATTCCTATATCTACCTTTCTGATCTAAAATTTTTTATGCTTACAATATGTTATTTTGACGCATCTATTAACAAATTTAATAGGAGTTCGTTCTATTATTATTAATATAATACCTAGAGTGTATTATTATTCATTTTTAATAATAAATATAATGTGTTGCGCTTAGTATTTTTGTGTGCAAAAGGGTATATGAATTAATTTTCATAGCAATAATTCATGAAAAAATAAATTGACACTCAATTGTTTATGACTTAATATGAGTCTCAGCATAATAATATAGCTCTTATTAATAACCGTTGAGACGAGGGGTCGAAGATACGGTGGCCAAACAATTTAGTTCAAAATGAATTAAATCCAGTGGGCCGAACCTGAGCACAAAATTTACTTTTGTGAACAATAAGAGGAACAGCAGCTGATAGTATTCGAAGCTTTCCTTAAATTGGGTGAGCTTTTTTTTATGCCCTAAAATCTATTATTTTGTTAGGAGCAGTGAAAATTGTCAGAAAAAGTATTATTCACATCGGAGTCTGTATCGGAAGGACATCCAGATAAAATTGCAGATCAAATCTCAGATGCAGTATTAGATGCAGCATTATCACAAGATCCGTTATCACGTGTGGCATGTGAAGTATTCACAACTACAAACACAGTAATTGTTGGTGGAGAAATCACAACAAAAGCAGAACTTGATATCGAAAAAATTGCCCGTGATACCCTAATCGGCATTGGTTACACAGATGATAAGTTCGGCATTGATGGTCATAACTGCAATGTACAAGTTTTAGTACACACGCAATCTCCTGATATCGCAATGGGTGTTGATTCTTCAAGCGATACAAAAGAAGTTGGTGCAGGTGACCAAGGGATTATGTTCGGTTTTGCGACTAATGAAACTGAGAACTATATGCCTTTAGCAATTGAAATGGCGCATATGCTTGTAAAACGTGCAACGGAGCAACGTAAAAATGGTAAATTCAAATGGGCTCGCCCAGATATGAAATCACAAGTAACAATTGATTATACAGATAGTATGCAACCTAAAATTGATACTGTTTTAATGTCAATACAACATGATGATGATTTTGACCGAGTTGCATTCATTGATTATGTTACAGAAAATGTAATTAAAACTGTTGCAAAGCAATTTGGTATGAATGAAGACTTCCGCATTTTAATTAATCCTACTGGTCGTTTCGTAGTAGGCGGACCACACGGAGATGCAGGTTTAACAGGACGTAAGATTATTGTTGATACTTATGGCGGCGCGGCTCGTCATGGTGGTGGTGCATTCTCTGGTAAAGACTGTACAAAAGTTGACCGTTCAGCGGCTTACGCAGCGCGATACGTTGCGAAAAATATTGTTGCAGCAGGCTTGGCAGATAAATGTGAAATCCAATTATCATATGCAATTGGTGTAAGTGAACCAATTAGTATCGCTTTAGAAACATTTGCTACAGAAAAAGTAGCGAAAGAAGAAATTTTAAAAGCGATTCGTCAATTATTCGACTTAACTCCAACTGGCATTATTAACATGCTAAATCTTCGTAAACCACAATATCAACAAGTTGCAGCTTATGGTCACTTTGGACGTAGTGATGTAAACGTAACTTGGGAAATAACAGACAAAGTTTCGGAATTACAGCAACTCTTAGCAGTTGCTATTGGACAATAATGCAGTGCGTGCAAGATCGAGTGGCTACAGAAGAATTTTTAGCCACTCAAGACCGCATGCCATTATTTGAAGCTTTGGTCAATTATGCTAAACAAGAAGTTACGCCGTTTGATGTACCTGGACATAAAATGGGGCTACAAGAAAACCCATTAAAATGGACGCTAGGAGAAATGACATTAAGAATGGACGTAAACTCGATGAAGGAACTTGATTTATTAAGTCATCCGGAATCGGTTATTAAAGAAGCTCAGCAATTAGCTGCACAAGCATTTAATGTAGACTACGCTTACTTTTTAGTAAATGGTACTACTGTAGGTATTCTGGCGATGATTTTAGCGACATGTAAACAAGGAGATACATTGATCGTTCCTCGTAACTGCCATAAATCAGTTATGAACGGCATTATATTAAGTGGAGCAAAACCAGTATTTATTCAACCTGAAGTTGATCAACATTTTGGTATTGCACACGGAATTTCAGTTGAACATGTAAAATCGGCGCTTGCAGAAAATCCACAAGCGAAAGCTTTACTTGTGACGTATCCAACCTATTTTGGTTCGATGAATAAACTGCAAGAAATTTGTCAACTCGCACATGAACAAAATGTAACAGTTATAGTTGATAGTGCACACGGAGCGCATTTAACATTTTTACCAGATGCAAACGATGCAATTAGTGCTGGTGCAGATGCAGTAACGATGAGTATGCATAAAACTGGGGGTTCATTAACGCAAAGTTCGCTTCTTTTACTACAAGAAAAAAGAATTGATTCGAAGCATTTGCAAAAGGTATTAAATAGGCTGCAAACGACGAGTGCAAATTATTTATTAATGAGTTCTTTAGATGTAGCACGAAGGGATTTAGCGTTGTATGGACAACAACGTTATAGCAATTTAAAGTCAATTGTTGATGCGGCAGTTGAAGAAATTGAAAATAATTCACGCTATGAAGTACTTAAAGCTGAATACGTACATCAAAATTTCAATCAATCCTATGATTGGACGAAACTTGTTATTCGTGTGAACGATATCGGTTTAACTGGTTTTGAAGTTTACACAATATTGAAACAACAGTACGGAATTCAATTAGAACTTGCTGAAGGCTATGTCATAATGGCAGTCATTAGTCATGCTGATACGAATGAAACAATTGGTAAATTAGTACATGCGTTAAAAGATATAGAACTAAATCACGCTAAAAAAGATGCGATTCAGTCAGTTTATGTGACAGCGAATCAAATAAATAGATTAGCAATGACACCGCAACAGGCGTGTAATGCAGAAACAGAAACAATTTTAATTTATGATGCGGTAGGTCGAATTAGTGCAGATTCATTAATGATTTATCCACCGGGAATACCATTAGTAATCCCCGGAGAAGTTATTTCAGAGGAATTAGTAGAATTATATAACTTCTATTTTCTTAATTTTGGGAATGTTCTAAACGAAACTGAAGAAGAAAATTTTATAACAGTCGTAAGGGAGATAGATAAATGAGCATTGAATTATCAACATTAGGTAGACACGTATTAATCGAATTTTATGGTTGCCCAAGTGAAATTATTGAGCAAAACGCTTTAATCGAGCAGTTTATGAATGAAGCTGCAGACTATTCTGGGGCAACCATTGTAGAATCTTGCTTCCATCATTTCAACCCATATGGTGTTTCGGGTGCAGTCATTATTGCTGAATCACATTTAACGATTCATACTTGGCCAGAATACGGATTTGCTTCTGTAGATGTTTATACTTGTGGCGACTCAGTAAGTCCTTGGAAAGCAGCAGAATATTTAGAACAAAAACTGCAAGCGAAAAAGACAGAATCATTTGAAGTACCTCGTGGAATGGCTGATAAAATTCGCCAATTTGCAGAACAAGAAATTGATACAATTCTAGTAAAACAAGAAGTATTAGAGGACGTGATTTAATGAAATGGTATACAGAACAATGGAGCAATAACTGTAAATTTTCAATCGGATACAACGAAGAAATTCATAGTGAACAATCTCCATTCCAAAAAATAGATTTTTATAAAGGTGAGGAGTTTGGTACTTTCTTCACTTTAGACGGATTGATGATGGTCAACGAAAAAGATGAGTTCATTTATCATGATATGATTACGCACCCAGCATTCGCTACCAATCCAGATATAAAAAAAGTATTAATTATCGGTGGTGGTGATGGTGGTACTGCTCGTGAAGTACTACGTTACTCATCAGTAGAAAAAGTAGTAATGGTTGAAATCGATGAGTTAGTATTCCGTTTAAGCCAAAAATACCTTCCGATTACAGCTGCTGGTGTTGAAGAAGATCCACGTATGGAAATGATTTTCGATGATGGCTTAGCTTACGTTCAAAACGCAGCTGATCAATCATTCGATTTAATATTAGTAGATTCTACTGATCCAATTTCAGTCGGTGAAGGTTTATTTACAACAGCTTTCTATAAAGAATGTTATCGTGTATTAAACGAAAAAGGAATTCTAATTAACCAACACGAATCACCATATTTCGCGGAGTATGCAGAAAACATGCGTAAAGCACATAAAAAAATTAAAGGTATTTTCCCAATCGCAAGCGTATATCAATTCCATATGCCAACATATCCATCGGGACACTGGCTATTCGGATTTGCTTCAAAAGCGTTACATCCAATTAAAGATGTTCAAGTAGATGCTTGGGACAAATTTGCTCTAAAAACGAAATATTATAATACAGATTTACATGTTGGTGCATTCGCCCTTCCTACATTTGTAAAAGAGGCGCTTGATCGTGATGAATAAACTTTAAAACTCTTACGACAGAGGATTATAGGGACTTTGTGGAGCTTGTTGCGAAGGAAGTTGAGACTTCGTTAAATTTATATTTGAGTTCCGTATAATAACCTCACTTATCCTCCGTATCACAAGTAATAGTAAATCAGAAGTTTAAACTTATTGTATAAAAGAGTGAATACACACAAAAAAGTCGCCTCATAGGTGGCTTTTTTTGTTGTAGGTCTAAAGGTGTGAAATAATTGGTGTTTAATAGAAATATTGACAATTATTTTTAGGACAACTAAGCTTAATTAAAATAGAGCTGCAGAGGGGATTGCCAGTGGAATTCATTAAATTAAATTGTCCGAATTGTAATGGAAAAATTGAATATAGAGAGGGACAATCATTCAAATGTCCTTTTTGTGAAACTGAAATAATGTTGAAAGAGAATAAAGTTTATTATGTTGATCAGACGATTAATAATTATTATGGTACAACTTCTGCGAATAAAGCTACACGTCCAAAACCGAATTTAAAAGCGCTTTTAATAATACCGATTGTCATCCTTTGTGTATTCCTTGGCTATTTTCTTTTGAGCGGCAATCAAACAGAATATGGTAACCATAAGGACCTACCTGTTCGGGAAATGCCTGAAAGCGAAGTTCTTTTATTCTTTTTAAAAGATATTTTTGATAAAGGTGGAGCAATGCCGACTAAAGAAGAGATCGCAAGTATCCGTTATTTAAAGGCATACTATTCTGAAGATCAATGGCATTTTGATTACAGTCTCGACGATCCGTTTACAAATAAGCAAGCCAAAATTTCTAACTATACCATTATGGATAAGTTATTAAATACACAAAAAATTGAACAAAAAGATTTTGAAGCCTTTACTGGTCTGACGGTATTGAATTTGATGGGTGATTATGAAATATCACAAAGTGAAAATGTAAGCTTCCGACATCTGGAAGGTTTAAAAAGCTATACAGGTAGCTTTAATGAATCATTTAGTAAAATTGCTGAATATTTTAGCGATAAGTCTAATGTTGTAGAACTCTCTGTTCAAATCCGAAGTAATGATGAACTTGCTTTATTATTAGAGTTTCCTAATCTTCAATCACTTGAAATTTCGTATCACAACGAGACGGTTACAGACTACCCTCTTCTGAATAAACTGCCATTAAAATCATTGTCTTTAAGATCTGCCAATGATTTGAAGTGGTTGTCTTCATTAACTGATTTAGAGTCGTTAGCAATAGATTTGAGTGAAGCGACAGATTTTAGCTCGTTCTATTCACTGAATCAATTACAAGAATTGAAACTTACAGCGGTGAAAAATTTAAAAACGCTTGATTTTATCCAAAACATGCCTAACTTGCAAACGCTTGATCTTGAAAATATGGATATTACGAATGTAGAACACCTTAGAAATAAGTCTTCATTGACAAAGTTGCGTTTAGCTTCTCTTTATAAATTAGAATTGTATGATATTGTGAACAGCCTGACTTCACTGACCGATTTATCGATAACTGGTTATAGTGGCCAAATAGCATCGATTGTAGCACCCCATTTAAAAAAAGCCGAATTAAAAAGTTCTTTCTTATCCAAGTTAGAGGCACCTGCTTTAAAAGATTTAACTGTTGAGATAAGTGGGGGACAGTCGTATTTGAATGGAGCAGAATTACTGAAATACCCACAGCTAGAACAACTTACAGCGATGGAGTCTGGCGATTTTACAGGCATTCGTTCTTTAAATCGTTTGCCAAATCTGCAAACCATAAATTTAAATGAAACATCTTTTTATGAAGAGACGAGTGAATTATTCAATTTACAGCATGTAAAAACGTTAAATTGTAATGACTGTAAGTTTCAAATTAATAGTCAAAATTCATTTAACAACAACATACTGGAACATTTAACTTTGAATAATGTATCCTTCCGAATAGGTAATGGTGACTGGGTGCATGAAGTTGATAAGGTTATGCCTTACTTTGCTGGCTTTTCAGCTCTGCGTTCATTCACAATACAAGATAGTTCACTACAATCGTTAAGTTTTATGGGGAATTGGCAACAAATTGAGGTGCTTCATTTGGAAAATAACGCTATTTCAAATGTAGAGCCATTAGTGAATTTGCCTAATTTGAAAAAGCTATATATTTTAGGAAATCAGGTGCAAAATAAATCTGTTCTAGACAATGGAATAGTGATTTATTGATATATATCCTCAAAATATTAATGAATTTAATTTCAGCAAAGTGTTTAGTATAATATAGGACAATATAACAGTGGTTGTTCTAGAAAAGCATTTATGGGAAGATCTTAAAAAAAATCCATTTGACGTTTTATACTATTTTTTGTATTATATTGAAGAAAAGAATGCCCGGACTAAAACGGGAGAGGTTCATAGCAAATACCCTCTATAAAAAACTATGGAAACATGACAATATGCCATGTCCATATCGGACGTGGCTTTTTTTATGTTTTTACTTATGTTTTAATAGAATGATTGGTGATGCCTCTCTTGAAAAGTGTTGGGAAACATTTTACAAGGGGGTTTTTTTATGTCTGGCCGAAGCCGTTAAGAAAGATTGAAGTATTTAACTTATTAAGGCACACAATATTCGTTAAAAAACTAAGAAGAAAACAGCACTTTTTCTTAGAGTACTGTTTTTCGATATAAGGGAGTTTTTATAGATGAAGCAGGAAAAGGCAATTGTTGTATTTAGTGGAGGTCAGGACAGTACAACCTGTTTGTTTTGGGCAAAAGAACGTTTTGAAGAGGTAGAGGCAGTAACTTTTGATTATGGTCAAAGGCATCATCTTGAAATTGAATGTGCGAAGAAGATAGCAGAGGATCTCGGTGTTAAACATCACATTCTTGATATGTCACTTCTGAATCAACTTGCTCCGAATGCATTGACACGACAAGACATAAAGGTAGAAGAGGGAGAAAACGGTGAGCTTCCATCGACTTTTGTACCTGGCCGAAATCTTCTCTTTCTTTCATTTGCAGGCGTTTTAGCGAGTCAAGTAGGAGCTAAGCATATTGTAACTGGCGTTTGTGAAACGGATTTTAGCGGATATCCGGATTGCCGAGATGTTTTTATTAAATCCTTGAATGTAACGTTAAATTTATCGATGGATGATTCTTTTGTGATTGATACACCGTTGATGTGGTTGAATAAGGCACAGACATGGGAGCTTGCTGATCAGTTTGGGGCACTTGATTTTGTACGGGAAAGAACGTTGACTTGTTATAACGGTGTAATAGCAGATGGCTGTGGTGAATGCCCAGCATGTAAACTGCGAAAAAAAGGGCTTGATGAGTATTTGAATTACAGGAAGGAGTCTTAAAACATGTCAGATTTTAAAATCGTCGATAAGCTCCAAAAGATAGATGAAGATATTCAAAGAAATCAATTGATCTATCATGCAAAGCGTGTTCTCATAAGCAAAGAATTTACCTTCGATGCTGCTCATCATTTACATAATTATGAGGGGAAATGCAAAAATCTACACGGTCATACGTATCGTGTAATATTAGGACTGAGTGGATACACAGATGATCGCGGTTTGGTGATTGATTTCGGCGATATAAAAGCAATATGGAAACAAAAAATAGAGATTCATTTGGATCACCGCTATTTAAATGAAACGCTTCCGCCCATGAATACGACGGCAGAGAACATTGTTGTTTGGATTTACGAAAAGTTGGCTCAGGCCTTGCTTGACGAACAAAGGTATAACGGTGCGCGTGTAGAGTTTATCAGGCTATACGAAACTCCGACAAGCTATGCAGAAGCGAGACGGGAGTGGATGGAAGTTGAGTAAGGTACCTGTTATAGAAATTTTTGGACCGACGATTCAAGGTGAGGGAATGGTCGTTGGCCAGAAGACAATGTTTGTGAGAACTGCCGGCTGTGATTATTCCTGTTCTTGGTGTGATTCATCGTTTACATGGGATGGCAGCGGAAAGCATCTTATAGTCCAAATGACAGCGGAAGAGATTTGGTCTGAGTTGAAACGTCTTGGAGGCAATGGTTTTTCATTTGTCACGATTTCAGGCGGCAATCCTGCACTCTATCAAAATTTGGAAGAACTCATTGCCATTTTAAAAGAAAACGACATAAAGGTCGGAGTGGAAACACAGGGAAGCAGGTGGCAAAAATGGATGTATGAGATTGATGAACTGACAATCTCGCCAAAGCCACCTAGTTCTGGAATGACCACAGACTATTCGGTGCTCACTGATATCTTTGAAAAGCTAAAAAAACGAAACAGTAATCATCATATATCCCTCAAAGTAGTCGTTTTTAATCAAGAGGATTACGATTATGCTAAACAAATTCACCATCGATATCCAACGATTCCTTTTTATCTCCAAGTCGGTAATGATGATCTCACGACGACTGACAATTCACGATTAATACTACATTTATTAGATAAATATCATGCGCTGATTGATAGAGTGATTAAGGATGAGGAATTCAGAGATGTCAAAGTACTGCCACAGTTGCATGCCCTTGTTTGGGGGAATAAAAGAGGTGTATAGATAGTGTGCCATTACAAGAATAGGCGTCTGCTGTTAACCTTCGAATCGAAAGGGAAAAGATCAGAACTGGTCTAGGTGTGTATAAATGTCAAAATAACAATGTACATTTTTGCTATTCTAAGCATGTACCCATTCGCTGATCAACTACTTTTCTATACAAGTGCGTGAATAGTTACAACTTGACACGCTGCCTCTACTCGCATGATTCGATAGCCTAGAACCCAGCTATATCAAGGGCTGGCTAACCGGTCAAGTCTATCATGCTCGCCACTTCCTGTAACAAAGGAAATCAAAAATGTACTTGGTTAAACAAGCATTTTTGTACATATTTATTTAACGTTTATAGGTGTGAAAGTATAGGCTAATTGGGCCTATACTTTTTTTGCGCACCCAGCATGGATGGAATCTATAGAATACATACCTGAACCGTGAAGACAGAAGTAGTAACTAGCCAAGTGCAAGGGTGCTCGTGGCGATGCGGAATCTGAAAAAAGCATGTGGCCATTCTCTAGCCTGAGGAACACGAACTTCATTTTTTGAAACCTACTAATAAACAAAACTGTATTTTTCACAAATAATAAAAAATCCTACCATTTTATCTACTTTCCAATCTATTTTTGTGTTAACTTATTATTAATCAAGGTTAACTCAATTTGAGGGGAATAGGAGGAAATGACATCAAGTATTTCAAAAGTAAGATGGAGGAATAAAATGATCCGAAAGTTTTCTACATATGATCTTGCCCAGATTTCATTGCTAGCTTGTCTTATTATCGTTACAGGCATGTTTAAAATTCCAACAGGTTTTCCTGGGTCTGAATTTCAATTATCAGCACCTATTGCAGTTGCGATTGCTACGGTATTTGGATTTAAGCGATATTTTCTAGCAGGAATCATTGCAAGTTTAATCTTATTTTTATTAGGTATACACTCAATCTTAAATGTGGAGATCTCCTTAATTTTTCGATTGACTGTAGGCTTACTTATTGTTTTATTTGGGACTTCCATTCCGGTACTTGTTTTGGCAGGCCCCATTGGAACAACGATTGCTAGATTTGGTTTGGCTTTTACGTTAGGGACTCCATTTTTACCGTTATTAGTTTTGGCTATTCCAGGCATGGTAATCACAGCTGTTAGTGTTTATCCCATAACGAAGTTGTTACAAACAATTAATAGGAAAGTAGCAGGTAATAATCATGTTAAAAACGTGTTATAGCATACGAATGCGTGCGGCTGAAAGAAGTCCTGAACTAGGGGAAAAGCATATATCTGGTGGTGAACGGATAGGGAGTAAATCTCAGATAGAGCCCATTGTAAAACAGCTATTGAATAAAGCAAGTAATCATTCACGTGGAGATGCTGACTTTATTCAAATTACCGTTGAAAAAATAGCGCATGATCAGATACAGTATTTGCCACCCTTAGAAATTACGACAGTTGAGGCGGTTTCAATCGAAAAGGCCCATAGTGAAGCAAGAAAGATACTAACATCTTTAGGTGTTTCGGAACATGCACTAAATGTTGCTTTTCATCAACTTGCTAGTAATCAAAACCTCCGTGGGGCAATCATCCTAAATAGTAAAACCGGCTTACGGCTTGACGGTCGGGGGCAAAAGGGTGTGCGTGTATCACGAATCGATTGGCAAGACACTAATGAGGAGCTTAATGAGCGTGTCCGTGAAGCATTGGCTTTGGCGACGAAAGTGGCGAATTCTCCGTTTACAATTGCAGAATTATGTTGGTCTGATGATCCAGATTACGTGACTGGATATGTAAGTAATCGTGCCATTGGTTATGTCAGAATTACACCGTTAAAAAGAGAAGGTTGTGAGAGTGGAGGGCGTATTTATTTTGTGTCAGATGAAGTTGAACTAGAATCTTTTATAGACTATTTAGAAAGCGTACCGGTTCTCATTAAGGGGGATTGAAAAATGGATCATTGGTTTCAGCGGGAACTACAATTAATAGAAGAGAAAGGGTTGACAAGGAAGTTACGTTCGTTTTCAAATGGAAATGAGAGCGAGATCATCATGAATGGTAAGAAATTCTTGCTTTTTTCATCTAATAACTATTTAGGTCTTGCAACTGATTTCCGATTGAGAAAGAAAGCATCTGAAGGTATTAGTACATACGGTACAGGAGCTGGTGGTTCGAGATTAACAACCGGAAATTTCGTCATTCATGAACAGCTTGAATCTGAAATTGCAGATTTTAAAAAAACGGAAGCCGCTATTGTTTTCAGCAGTGGTTATTTAGCGAACATTGGTGTGATTTCGAGTGTGATGAAGGCAGGGGATATGATATTTTCTGATGCCTGGAATCATGCGAGTATTATAGATGGTTGTCGACTTAGTCAAGCAAAAACAATTGTTTATGAACATGCGGATATGGTGGATTTAGAGCATAAATTGAGGCATTCACGTGGAGATGGAAAGAAGTTAATTGTGACGGATGGCATCTTTAGTATGGATGGTGATATTGCTCCACTTCCCGAAATCGTTGCGTTAGCAAAGAAATACAATGCTTACATAATGATTGATGATGCGCATGTGACAGGTGTCTTAGGAAGTGATGGTCGTGGTACTGCTGATTATTTTGGATTGAAAGATGACATTGATTTTACAGTAGGCACGTTGAGTAAAGCGATTGGTGCAGAAGGTGGTTTTGTGGCGACGTCGTCAATTGCAAAAAACTATTTACTGAATAACGCTAGATCATTTATTTTCCAAACGGGTTTATCTCCAAGTGCGATTGAAGCAGCGCGAGAAGGGATTGCTATTATTCAAAATGAGCCCGAACGCAGGGAACGATTGTTGAAAAATGCTAAGTATTTACGTTTGAAATTGGAGGAATCCGGTTTTGTAGTTACGGAAGGGGAAACACCAATTCTATCTCTTCTTATTGGTGATGCCCATGAAGCTATGCAATTTTCTGAGAAACTTCTGGATGAAGGTGTCTTTATTCCGGCGATTCGACCACCAACTGTGCCAAAAGGGTCAAGCCGGTTGCGGATTACAGTGATGGCTACACATACAATGGAGCAGCTCAATACAGTCATAAATAAAATTGAAAAAATAGGAAAAGAAATGGGTATTGTATAATCCTTATATGATCAAGAACGATACCGAGAGTAATTCTTTTGATATATTGAAAGTTTAATGACTCAAAATTGAAGATTTAAATCTGAAAACAATAGATCTTAATAAACCCCTGATTCTTCTAATTTGCGTAGAAAAATCAGGGGTTTAATTTATACCATTTTACAAATGATTCAATGCTTTGACGCTCACTTTGACTGTTAAATCATGCTTTCCACCTGAATAAACACCTTCAACTGGGCTTATATCCGAATAATCACGGCCAATGCATAAAATAATGTGATTTTCTAATACTTCTACATTATTAGTTGGATCAAGACCAATCCAGCCGATCCCTGGGATCATAACTTCTACCCAAGCGTGGGTTGCAATATCACCGACCAAGGCAGAGTTTTCATCGACGTATAAATAGCCGCTCACATAGCGTGCTGGAATTTCTTTAGCTCTTAGTACTGCAAGCATGACATGTGTGAAATCCTGACAAACGCCTCGCTTAAGGGAAAAGGCTTCGCTTGCAGTTGTCGTAACATTGGTTGCACCAGGAACGTATTCAAAAGTAGAGTATAAATATTGCATTAAATTTAATGAAAATAGTACAGGATTTTCAGCATGACCAATGGCATGATAAACTTCCTCTAACTGATTTTCTGTCATATACGTAAAATGTGTAAACTTTAAATAGGGCAAATAATGTTCATAAAACAGTTTCGAGTGAAAAATGGTCTGCATTTCTGGTGAATATTGAATGCGATGAATAAATGGTGCACGTTGAATGCTGACAATAGAGGTCGATTGAATTTCTAGCTCTTGATGCTGCTCAGGTATATAAAATGTGCCAACCGTATTGCCCCATATATCTGTATGCTCACGAGTTAAAGATGAAGGAGTGATGGCAATTCGATAGGATAATAAGCGCTGACGCTCATCACCCCTTGGCTTTAAGCGGATTGTATTTAAGCTTTGATCGACTTCAGACTCATATTGAAAAATATTAGTATGTTGAATTTCAAATTTCATTGTGTCCGCTTCCTTTAGATTACTGACTTGCTTGTTGAAAGGGAGCTGTGGATGATTCCTTTCAAAGTTGTACGCTGGGTTCATATAAATGATAAATTGTTGCAAATGTATTGCCAAAATCAATACATTGACACAATCTTTCCTCCATTAACAAAATAGTTTCCTCTAAGGTAATATTCCATAAATCTACATTCATCACAGCAAATATTAAACTCTTTAATGGGGTATGAAGCTCTAAAAATCTTGCTGAAAGAGGATCGTTTTCTAAACAAATAAATGCTTCTTCTAATTTTTCTAAGCAAAACATTACTGAACGTGGAAAATGCTTATCTTGTAATAAATATTGAATAACATAAAGTAAATTGGTTTGGCGATGCTTGCGCAAATAAGACTCCGTCGCCTCCGATAAATCGAGTAAAAACGATCCGTCCGCTTCTATTAAAGAGACGGCTATTTCCTTATGTTGCTCCAGTATAATTAAAGCCATACGAATCGTCTTTTCTACACGTTCTAACCATTTCCCAACTTGCATGAAATAAAAGGGTAAATCTCGATCCATCGAGCCTTCGATAAGCCCCGTTACCGTCAAAGAAGTTTTTCGAACATTTTGTAAAAAAGTGTTAAGAACAATTAGTGGGATTGGTCTTTCGCGTTTCATCATTTCTTGCTGTAATGATAAATAAAAAGCATTTTGCAATTCCCAAAGCTCAATGGGTATGCTATCTCGCGTTACACGGGCGTTTTCTCGAACCGCACGTAAAGTAGCATGGAGGGCGTTCCAGTTATTATTAGAAAAGAGTAGATATTCGATAAGTGGATTGACTCGAATCGACTCATAAAAGGACAAGTATTCTTCCTTCGAAGCACAAATATTTAACACCGCTTCCCAATGATCGATGTATTCATTTTCTTTGCCAGATTGCTCCAACATATTCAACAGCTGTACTTGTAATATATGTGCATTTGTTTGTGATCGTTCACTATATCGTGCCATCCAGTATAGTGCATCGGCTACTCGACTTAGCATACTGCAATTCCTCCTTTAATATCCATGTATCTTTTGCTCCTCCGCCCTGGGAAGAATTCACGACTAAAGATCCTTCTTTTAATGCTACACGCGATAAACCTCCAGGAAGCACATACATATCCTCGCCCTTCATTACATAAACACGCAAATCGACATGACAAGGATAAAATCTCCCTTCCTGAAAAGCTGGTGCTCTAGATAGACTAATTGTTGGCTGTGCAATGTATTGAACCGGGTTTTCCAATATTTTTTCTTTAAAAATAGCAATTTCTTCATCACTCGCATGCGGACCAATTAGCATATCATAGCCACCTGAGGCACTAACGTTTTTTATGACAAGCTCTCTCATATGCTCAAGGACCCAACCTCGCTGTCTATCATCAGCTAGATGATAAGTCTCTACATTACGTAAAATAGGTTCCTCATTCAAATAATAGCGAATCATATCCGGTACATAGGCATACATCGCTTTATCATCAGCAACACCATTACCAACAGCATTTAAAATAGCAATATTTCCAGCCTTATAAGCAGCCATAATATGAGGGACTCCAAGTAAAGAATCCGCACGAAAAACAGCAGGGTCTAAAAAATCATCATCAATTCGACGGTAAATAATATCAATTTGCTCTAGACCGTAGATTGTCTTCATGTACACTTTATTATCTCGGACAACTAAATCACGCCCTTCGACAAGCTGAATATTGAGTTGCTGTGCTAAGAAAACATGATCGTAATAGGCCGAATTATACATACCTGCTGTTAAGAGGACAGCTTTAGGTTCTCTATTTGGGTTCATAGAAGGTGGCCGATGAGCGAGAAGTGCCTTCTTCATAAAGGCCATTTGTTTATCGAGTGACTGGATCGTATGTTTAGAGAAAAATTCAGGATACACTTCCTTCATCACAGATCGATTTTGAAAAACATAGGATATCCCTGAAGGATTGCGTAAATTATCTTCTAACACGTAGTAAACGCCATTTTCATCACGAATCAAGTCTATGCCTGCTAAAAAAATATGATTATCAATAGGTACATTTACACCAAGCATTTCTTTATAATAATACGGATTGTTTTCAACGAGCTGTTTCGGAATAAGGCCATCCTCAAAAATGGACTGTTCATGGTAAACATCATGTAAAAAACAATTTAAGGCTTTCACACGCTGCTTCATACCAGATTCAATTTCTTCCCACTGTTCATATGGAATAATAATAGGTATAAAATCAAAGGGCATTGTCCGCTCTGTTCCACCTTGTGCACCATATACGGTAAATGTAATGCCTTGTTTAAGGAATGTTGATTGTGCTTGCTGATATTTTTCATCTAATTGTTCCTTAGTGAAAGCATTGAGCTTATGGTGGAAAGACCGATAATGAGGCTTCGGTTGATTACCTTCGAACATCTCATCAAAAAACATACCAGATTCATAGAACTTCATCATATGGATCGCCCTCCGAATTTAAGTAGTAGAGAAAACGTGTTACACTTAGTAAGAATCAATTTCGCCTTGGCAAAATTGTAGTAAATGGGTACCAATTGAAATGGAACCACATCTGCATTCATCTCATCACTTTTAGAGGAATGAAGATAAATACATATAAAAGGAGCTTATAAAATGACAATCATTAATTTAATGCAAGCTTATGAGCTAGACAAGCTTTCAAAATTAGATTTTACTGATGAGGAGATTGTACGTACATTGCAAACAGGGGATGTATCAGTTTGGCAGGAAAAAGTACCAAACTATGAATTTTCCGAAACAATGGCACTTTACCAAGAAGGGGAGCAAAGGTTTTTAAATGCTCTGCACGGTAACTACAGTATCAAATATGTAACTTTGCCAGGCATTCAGCGCTTATTGTATATTCGTTTCCAATTAGAAGAAGGGAAAGATTATCAATTGTTAGAAACAGGAATCCAACATTTAACTTGTGATGAGGAAGTTATTGCTAAGCTTCAACATATGCTATCAACAAACTGGTCTCTAGCAAAACAAGTAGATGGGACGTATAGTATTTTTGTAAAGTAACGGTTTTTCATACGGAAATCGACAAAAATCCAAATAATACCATGCGCGTTGTGAGAAGAATCGACACGTATAGTTATCCGTCTTTTTATTTTTCGAATCGTCTCAGAGCATTTAACTCACTAGATTTAAATATTCATTTTTTTCGTGTTTTATGCCTAAAAAATGAAACTTTCATAAAAACTTTTAAAAAAGGTGATTTTCTTTCTAAAGGGAATCATCTTTTTTTTGCTCATGAATAGAACATTTGTTCCGGATTGTAAAAAGAGCTTGTTTTTCACCATAAAGTTCCCAAATTTATATTTGGGAACGTTTTTTCGTGGTAAAATAGAAAAAATAGAGGTGATTTTATGGAAAAGCCGAAGCTACCAAAAATAATGAGAGATTTCCTTGTTTATTTAACGACGATTAAAGGGAAGTCTCACCGCACAAGAAAAGAATACGAATATGATTTGACATTATTCTTTCGTTTTTACATAGCCATTCAAAATGATCATGATAGTTCAGATTTAACGAAAATAGATATTTCTACTATTTCAATAGAAGAAATTCGTGAAATGACACTAGAGGATCTTTATTTATTTATGGAATATTGCGAGGTCCAGCGAGGGAATTCAGCATCTGCAAGAGCGCGTAAAGTAGCAACATTGAAGTCATTTTTTAAATATTTAAAAGGAAAACGACGTTTACTAGAGGAAAATCCGGCAGATGAACTAGAAACGCCAAAAATAGGACGGAAAAAACCTATCTATATGAACATCGAGGAAGCCACGCAATTTATCGATGGCATCCAGCCAAATCGTGCTTCACCAAGGAATTATTGTATGATGATGTTTTTCTTAAATTTAGGGATTCGTGTGACAGAGCTTTGTCAGCTCAATAGGTCATCTATACAAGGTCGCTACTTAACGGTTGTTGGTAAAGGGAATAAGGAGCGGACAGTTTATTTGAATGATAGCTGCATCCAGGCACTTGCAGACTATGAAAATAGCGGAAAGACGGCCTTTAAAGGGATTGAAGAAGAGCCTCTTTTCGTCTCACAAAAGGGAACACGCTTCACCCGTCAAACCGTTGCAAAAATCGTTAAACAAATTAATCAGCAATCCGGGCTTCAAAAAGAACGACTGACGCCACATAAGTTACGTCATACATCCGCTACGATGATGTATAAATCAGGGGCAGATATTCGAAGTCTCCAACATATTTTGGGCCATTCAAGTGTAGCAACAACGCAAATCTATACACATATTGAAGATGAAGAGTTGCAACATGTACTCGAAAATAATCCGTTTAATATTGTTCGAGCAAGATAATTTTCATTCGCTGAAATAGAGAATCTCAGTTTAAGAACGCTTATACAGAGGCATAATTGATGACAACTTTCCAAAATATTAAAGGAAATCTTATTAATCAAATAGAATATTTTATATTGTATAGAACATATACAGAATAGGAATCAAAAATCGTTTGATAAGGGGAGTAGCTTATGAATCAATTAATTAACGACCGTCTATGCGAAACAAGAAATAACTTACTAGAGGAGATTAAAGTATTAAGTGATACTCAGTTGAATGCAAAGCCTGATGCAAACAGTTGGAGTATCGCCCAGGTTTGCCATCACTTAGCTTTAGTGGAGGAGTCTTCTGTAAAAGCGATTGCATGGGGATTGAAACAAGAAGATAATAAGCAAACGGAACGTAAAAATGTTCAACTTATCGTAGATAGAACAAAGAAAATTTCAGCACCAAAAATTGTTGAACCAACTGAAGGCTTTTTTACAGTTCAGCAAATCATTGAGTTGCTAGACGATTCAAGAAAAAAATTAACAACTTTTCTTAATACAATCGAAGACCCATCCATATTAGCGGAAAAGTCCGTGAAGCATCCTGCTATTGGTGAATTGCCCCTTGATCAATGGGTAGAACAAATTCATTTTCATGAACAACGACATATTGAACAAATCAAAGAAATCAAAGCATTTTTAAAAGTTGAACACTAATGAACTTCCTGGAGACACAGTACAAAGAATGAAAAAAAGAAAAGCGCGACATTATATTAAAGAAATTATTAGAGACATTAACAATTCAATTGCATCAGAAATAATCTGGAACATTTTTATATTTATCCCTAGAATGATAATCCGATTATTGAAAAATATATGGTGAAAGGTCTAATTTCTCGATATTAATATTGAGAAATTGGGCTTTTTAAACTTTTTTCAGCGGATGTCCAAACACTCGTCGAAATAGAGGAACTCAGTCTAAGAACGCCATGTCCTGTGGCATGACCGAAATGACTGACATCGTGATGGCCCTCATGTTGTTGTTGTTGTTGTTGCCGCTGCGCTTTCGCACAATAAACAATTGCAGGCATAAGCATCAAGCCGATTCTGGACACAATTATGCCGAGGCATAATTGATAGTATTTTTTCTTGAAGTTGTTGTTCAGGTAAATAAAGAAAGAACATTAAGTTATTTAGGAAACAAGTACTTTAGTTTATATGACTAATGCTTGATGAATTAGTTTTTACAATTATATAGGAGGATGCAAATGTTCTTATTACAGAAATCAAAAGATATGGCAGAGGTTTATATGCAAAACCCGAAAATCGAAGCTATAATACTGGCAGGATCGGTATCAAGAAACTTACAGGATGAAAATTCAGACATTGAATTGCACACTTTGTGGTCAACACCACCAGAAGAGGAAGATCGAAAGTTCCCTATTAAAAAAATTGGCGGAACCATTTTGGCGTATCATCCTTATGAGGAGGAAGAGTGGTCTGAATCCTATCTAATGAAAGAAGGAATTAAATTAGAAATAAGCAACTTTTTATCCTCAACAGTTGAACGTTTTATCTCAATGTGGTGGAGAAGTACGAAACTGACTATGACAAACAATGTATTGTAGCTTCAATTTATGATGGAGTGAGTTTATACGGAAATGAAAAAATTAGAGAGTTGAAAAATAGAGTAGTAGAATATCCTTTAGAGCTTTCTAAACATATGATTTCCGAAAATCTTTGGTTAGGAAATCGATGGAATAACCGAAAAGCCCTATTAAAACGAAAAGATTGGCTTATGCTTTATGATGTAATATGTGAAGTACAAAAGAAGCTGCTTGGTGTTTTGTTCGGTATGAATAAAATGTATGTGCATCACCCTGCATTTAAGTGGATGCAATATAGTATTGAACAAATGAGAATCAAACCTAAAAATCTCTATGATCGAATGACCAATATTTTGTTAAGAAACCCAGAACAAGGTCTGCATGAATTGGAAGTATTAATTGAAGAAGTACTAATACTGGCTGAAAATTACTTCCCAGAATTGAATATAAGTGAACAAATGAAGCAAATAGGATTTGTGAAGTAATGGATTATAAAATTAATGAGTAAAGAGCACCATCAACAAATACAAAATCTGTAGAAGGTGTTTTAAAAAGTAACGAAAGTTTTGAAAAGGTATTTAAAAGATTTCCCAAAGGAGCTTCTTTGTAGAAGAGGAAGAGACTCCGGTAGACATAAAACTAAAAGTAAAGGTAGCGTTACTTCCCGAAAGACTTTAATATTCTATAATGACGAGAGCCATTGTTTTGATCCAACTTTTTTCAAAACAATGGCTTTTGTTGTGTCGTGGAATTAAATCTTCAAGGTTTTTTTATTGTAAAGCTTGACGAAACAAATCATCTGTTATATATTAAATAAAAATAAAAACAACTGTTATAAAACAGTTTGATCTAGGAGGAATTCTTATGTCAAAGTATCGTGATGGTTATGAATTTTATTGTGAGATGTGTGAGCGTTATGGTCTTGAACCAATTTCATTCCGCTATTATTTGCTTCAGTTATCACAGCAACAACTTTCAGCTTATAATATGCAAGCCAAACAATTAGGAATTTAATGGTTTGTCATTAAAGGATGTGGTTATTACGGAAGCCGACGTGAATATTTTATGAAAAGCCCAGCCATACTAATTTAAATGGACTGGGCTTTCGTATATTTGAAAGAAATATCAGAAAATTTATTGACACAGCACACTATCTGTTATATATTATTAATGAAAATATAATACTGTTATATAACAAGATATGTCACTCAATTATCACAAGTACAATTAGAATATTATAACGAAACTGCACAATTGAAAGGAAGATATTAGTATGACAGATTATCGAGAAGGCTATGATTTTTATCGACAAGTGTGTGAGAAACATGGTTTAGAGCCAATAAATTTTCACTATTATATTTTAAACTTATCTCAGGAACAACTAGATGCCTACAATGAAAGAGCTAAAACATTGGGAGGTCAAATACAATATGAAGTCTCTTAGCTTGTAAAATGCTTTACTGTCTATATGTGACAGTAAGGCATTTTTGATTCGTATCATAAATGAAGAAATTATTCAAGTGTAGTAAAATTACAGAAGATTTATATATTCTAAAGTAACTAGGTTAAAAATAACATATGAATAGCACTAAGGTAATTAAAGTAATCAAAAACTATCGTATCAAGTAAGTTAAAAGACCTTGTTATTAGGGGCTGTTTTATTGAAAACCATCAAATGTAGATTTGAATGTTTTGATATTTAGGTTGAATTAACTGCTTTTCTAAGACTATAATATAATTACATAAAAAAGGGCGATATCCCATAACTTTATACCTCGTAGAAATATAAAACAAAAGTACTAAACCCTTCTAATGAACGGAGAATGAAAATGATGAATATCACGCCTGATAGTATCAATCAAGTTAACTATAGTCTGAAAGAATTACAAGATATTTTTTCAGTAATGAATAGTTCAATCATTGTAGCAATTACAGATCGAACTGGGAAAATTACGTTTGTTAATGATCATTTTTGCAAAATATCTAAATACACCCGTGAAGAATTATTAGGGCAGGATCACCGTTTACTCAATTCAGGTTTCCATCCAAGATCCTTCTTTAGAGAGATGTGGAAAACTATAGGCAATGGTGAAATGTGGAATGGCGAGGTGTGTAATCGAGCGAAGGATGGCAGCCTTTACTGGGTGAAGACAACGATTTTTCCTTTTCTTGATGACAATGGTAAACCGTATCAATATATTGCTATAAGGGTCGATATTACCGCACAAAAAGATATAAAAAAGATAACTCATATTGCTTATCATGATGAATTAACAGGACTACCCAATCGTCGTAAGTTAGAACAACGTTTAGAAAATGAATTCCATCAATCTCGACGTACAGGAGAGAAGTTTGCGTTATTTTTCATTGATGTAAATCGTTTTAAAAACATTAACGATGGACTTGGTCATATCATCGGGGATATGTTCTTAGTAGAAATGGCGAATCGTCTACGCAACGTTGATTATACATCAAATTCTATTTACCGCCACAACAGTGATGAATTTGTTATTATACTAAACGACGTTGACTATATTGAGGACAAGGCTGAGGAAATAATCAGCGTCTTTAATGAGAGTTTTGTTGTTGATTCGTATGAATTTTACGCAAGTATTAGTATAGGAATTAGTATTTTCCCAGATCATGCGAACTCTCCTGAGGAATTATTGAAAAATGCAGATATCGCCATGTATGCTGCAAAATCTTCACGTGGTAATCAATATCGCTTATATCGTCCAAATATGGAGGAAATCAACGATAAATGGTTATTACTTGAAACAAAGTTACATCAAGCGTTAAAAAAAGATATTTTAGAATTACATTATCAACCAAAAATCAATTTAAAAACGAATACAGTGATTGGCATGGAGGCATTACTTCGCTGGCATGACCCTGAACTAGGTCATATGCCACCAGATCGCTTTATTCCATTTGCTGAGCAATGTGGGCTCATTAATGATATAGGGGTTTGGGTGTTAAGAAAAGCATCTGCCCAGGTACGCACTTGGAATGAAGTACATAATATAAACTTACGTGTTGCCGTTAACATTTCTCCGATTCATATTAGTACAACAGGCTTTGTCGAAATGGTACATGAAGTTATTGCAGAAACAAAAATTGATCCGCAGTTTTTAGAAATCGAAATAACAGAAATGAGTATGCTGGATTATACGGAGGACTTAATTAATACAATCAAGCAATTAAGGGCACTTGGTATTACGATTTCATTAGATGATTTCGGTACTGGTTATTCATCGTTAAATTATTTAAAAACTTTCCCGGTAGATGTTTTGAAAATCGATCGTGCATTCGTCCGTGATATTGTGCCTGAAAAATCAGGCATTGCTATGATTTCAGCTATGATCTCACTGGCGCATGCCTTAAATCTGCAAGTAGTGGCTGAAGGTGTCGAGGAAGAGGCAGAATTAAATGTGCTGCGTGAACATGGCTGCGAGTACGTACAGGGCTATTATTTCAGTAAGCCATTATCGGTAAAGGACTTTACGAAACTGATAGTAGAAAGTTACATGTAGACAATATGGAGGATCTTGACCTAAATTTAGGACAAGATCCTCTAAGTGTTTATGGTTATTTTATTATGAAAAGCAACTTTACAACGAATACAGAAAGAGCAAAGGAGTAGCGACTTTTACTATATTTCTTTTTTCAGAGATAGTGAATTTTTACTAGTTAGAAACAATTTGGTCACTAGTATGTAAAGTCAATTTTCTGATATTTCCCGAAAAATAATCGTTTTAATATTTGAAATTATTCAACTGTTTTGCTAAAGTTATATAAAATATAAATTGTTGATGTGGCCAAGTAAGTAAGAATAGTGAAACAGAGAATATAGCAATTGCTGAGAGCTATATCACCGCTTCTTATCTGAAACCTACCACGGAGATGTTATGCAAACATAACCGAGTCGTTTTCGTTACAAAACTTTAGAGGGTTTTAAGGTTTTCTTAAAACTAAATTCAAGGTGGTACCACGTTTAGTCGGCACAAAGACGTCCTTATTTAGAGGACAGCTTTGTGCTTTTTATTTTTTCAGTAGGTAAAGTTACAGAAATGGAGGAGAGAAAATGACAACACAACAAAATGATTTTTCAAAATGGTACATCGAGACAATCCAAAAGGCAGACTTAATGGATTATACACCAGTTCGCGGCTGTATCGCATTTAAACCAGACGGCTATGAAATTTGGGAACATATTCAAGAAGAGATGGACCGTCGTTTTAAAGAAACAGGTCATCGCAACGCTTATTTCCCTATGTTAATTCCTGAATCCTTCTTCCAAAAAGAAAAAGATCATATCGAAGGTTTCTCACCTGAGCTTCCTTGGGTAACGGAGGCAGCAGGCGAGAAATTAGAAGAACGTTTAGCACTTCGTCCAACTTCTGAAACGATGATTGGCCATCTCTATTCGAATTGGATCAAAAGTTACCGTGATTTGCCGGTCTTAATTAATCAATGGGCAAATGTTTTTCGTTGGGAGAAGAAAACACTCCCATTCATTCGAACATCTGAATTTTTGTGGCAGGAGGGTCATACAGCACATATTGATGAAGAAGATGCACGAAAAGAAACAATGCAAATGTTGGCTATCTATAAGGAGGTAGTAGAAGGTTTACTTGCCATTCCTGTCTATGATGGACAAAAAACACCTTCAGAACGTTTTGCAGGGGCGGTCGATACATTTTCTATTGAAGCAATGATGAAAAATGGCAAGGCCGTACAAGCTGGTACCTCTCACTATTTAGGAACAAAATTCGCTGAAGCCTTTGATATTAAATATTTAAATAAAGCTAATCAGCATGAATATGTACACACAACATCCTGGGGGACTTCTACACGTTTAATTGGTTCAGTAATTATGGTTCATGGTGATGAGCAGGGTCTAATTTTGCCGCCACGAATTGCACCGACCCAAGTTGTCTTAATCCCTGTAGGTCCATGGAAAAAGAACCCTGAAATTATGGAGAAACTAGATGACATCTTTGCAATTCTTAAGAAGAAGGGAATTCGAGTACGTCTTGATGACTTCGACCAATCACCAGGCTTCAAATTTAATGAATGGGAATTAAAAGGTGTACCAGTTCGTGTTGAATTAGGACCACGTGACTTAGAGAAAAACCAGGCATTGTTAAAAGCACGAGATGAAGATGACAAGCAATCCATTGACCTGAACGACATTGTTGTGGCAATAGAAGAAGAACTAACAACGATGCAAAGTCGTTTATTCGATAAAGCACGTAAATTCCGTGATGAAAACGCCCATACAAATATCGATACACTGGAAGATTTACAGCAACACATTAACATTTCCAAGGAAAACGGATCTATTCCTGGTTGGGTTCTTGCTGGATGGTGTGGAGCTGATGCTTGCGAGGAAAAAGTGAAAGAAGAGACAAAATATACTTCTCGTAACATTCCATTTAACCCACCAACTACGAAGACAACTTGTATTTGTTGTGGAAATGAAGCGAAACATACAGTTTGGTTTGCTCAAGCATATTAAAAAGAGTAGTGTTTATTAATTTCCTTGATGACGGTGGTCATATTATCGACGAGTGCTATTTGCGCTTGAATGCTCGTAATACAATTTCTGTGATGTTCTCTATACTCATACTGTGTCGTGTGCATGCCCCTCTATGTTTTCTATTTGAGTAGAACAAACGTAGAAGGTATATTCTTTCACTTCTGTTTTTGTTTGTTTACGACTCGTTTTCCACTGCATCTCCAGCTGGAAATGCAGTGTTTTTATCTTGATTTTTTTTCTGTGTTTTCAAAAAAATGCTAGTATGCTAGAATAAAAAACAGAACATATATTCTTTTTTTGTGGAGGGTGAAAACAATGAGTTATGATTTAATGGTCTTTGATAAAGAGCAAGCTCCAAACAATAAAGAAACATTTTTGCAATGGTATGATGAACAAACAAAATGGGCTGAACCACATGACTACGTAACAATAACAGTTACAACACCAGCATTACAAAAATGGTATCAGGATATGGTGGAACAATTCCCCAATATGAATCTGGTGGATGAGGAATTATTGGATGCGGATGAAGAGGACGAGTTAGAGAGTCGTTTGACTGAATATAGTATTGGCTATGCCATGATTTACACAGCTTTTGCCTGGTCTGTAGCGGATGAAGCATATAGTACGATGAAGGAGCTTGCAAAAAAACATGGAGTCGGTTTTTTTGATGTGAGTGGTAAGGGGGAGATTTTCTAAATCATTACATCGTATGTCGAGAGGTGGATAAGAAATGACAGAAAATCTTATTGCACAATGGCAAGAGCAAAGAAAGTCAAAGCAATTAACGCCATGCATAAGCTAAGGGAGCAAGTTCAACTGCTGGAAATGTATCTAGTGAGACAATAAAACATTATGTTGAAAATCAAAAGACAAGGGGGTGAAACTTGTGTCACAAACTATATCCAAGGGGGCACTGACTTTGCCGTCTAGTGATGAATTGATGGATATTGAAATATACGAACAAGGATAGTCGTGGTTTTGGTGCAAAAAATTAGGTACTAGTTTGATAATTAAGAAATCACGATTGTCCTTTTTGTGACGCGAAATCAACTACTGATAGAACAAAACAATCAAATGGGGGGAAATGAATTTGTCACAGTATATAGAACAGTTTTTGGCGGATGTATGGCAGCAGTTAGAGCGATTTTATCAGCAGGAAAACGACCGAATTAGTAATACGAAGGACTGGAGCAGACTCCATATAGGGGTGAAACATTATGTAAAGGTGAAATGGACATCAGAAAAATTGAATAAATTACAATGGGGAACCCCTCATTATGGAACGATTTCTATTTATACAAACGAACCATTTAGTTGGCATGATGATGCTTATAAAGTAGCAGCGGGCGATTACATGCAAGAAATTACAGACATCAACCAAATAGAAGAATTATTTTCCGCTTTATGTGCCAAAATGGATACGGTTTTCCAATCCGATGAATATCATGCGAAGCTTTTTGATTATCGCCTTCAACTTATTTTGGAATTTGAGCATGATGGGCGTGAGATATGCTATCAAAAAGAGCTACTAAATAACGACAAATTCACATTAGCGAAACAAACGTTAGCTACTTTTATTGAAACAAAAGTGATGGCTGATTTACCTGTATGTCCTGCTAAGAAAGATGGATTTTTCTTTGCTCGTTGCCTAGTCAATCCTCATTTTTTCCATCAGCGCGTAGCTGATATCGAACCAATAATGCAACGGTTATTGGAGAAGTATAGCGGGAATGAAGAACGCTTAAACCAGTGGAAATATGATTATACATCGGCATTTAAAGATTGGGCAGAGGAGTATATTTTATCGGTTTATTTTGAGGAGACAGGAGAATATGAAACGAAATGGATACTAAACTCAGCGGCTAGACCTAAGCAGAAGGAGCTAGAGTTCTTTGTTTATATTGCCTTACAAATCGGATCTAAAGAACCTGATACACGTAAGCAATATCTTGAATTGGCGCAGCAACTTGGTTCACAAGAGGCGGAGGATTATTTACAAAATGGCAGTGATCATTTTGAACATAGAAGGAAAAGTGCGCGCTTTCAAGGAGCAGCCAATGATATTCGAAAATTCATTTCAATTCACATCATTGTTGAGGAAGAAGAAACCTATCGTGAAGCGTTGCATTACATCATCGATTTGTTACAAGCGGGCTTTGTCAAGGGCTATAGCTTACAGTTAGAGAGTCAGGAAGAAAACTATTTACCGATTCAAGGCCTTGCGAAAACGGAGCTGCATCAATTTTTTGCAAATTGCCTAGCGTATCCAAACCTGTTCCCATTGATTGCCGACTATGCAAAAGTGGCAATGGAGGAATATGCATGGTATGAGGACGTGGAGCCTAGCGAGCTATCCACTATGCCTGGAACATATGCTGTATTTGGTTTAGGGCTTTTTAGCGATGCTTATTTTCCCCTTGTGCAAAACTATATGTCACTTGTTGATTCAGAACACCAGCTTGTACAAAATAACTATACAGAAGCTTTTCTTAACATGCACGACCTATCAGTGGAACGGATGCCTGTACTGATTGACATTTTACTTAGCGCAAATGAGGGGGAGCTCGAGCAGTTAAAAAGTATTCACATTGATGAACTAGAATTGCTAGCTGAATTGATACATCAACTGGAGAACAAAGAAGATTACCAACGTAGTTATGTGTTATATCAAATTTTTGGTAGTATGGAGGATCTAGCACAGCGTATTGAAAAAGAATCAGCGCCAATCCAAGAAATGCTAGAAAAATTACTAGGTTGGATGGAAGATTATTAATTGGTTAGCTTTCCTTAGTTCTTTAAAGAGCAAGACTTCTCAGTAAAGTAGGAAGTGCAATGTTGAGGAGATGCTAGCTAATATGTCATTTTTATTAGCTGTCATGTTTTAGATGAAAATAGATGAAATCAGAGCATTACTTAAATCGAGAGCAAAAGAGCTCCGAGATAGTTAAAATCGCAATTGCTTTTGATAAAAAATCAGATTTGTTCACCACCTTCGAGTTGCTGAACAATCAAGAAAAAGGAGGATTCCATTGTTAGATATTAATCATACTACTGCTTGGATCGATTTGTTGTCCACCTATGAAGTCAATCCGAAATATGGAGATCCTGATGTCATTGATCAGTACCTGGATCAGCGGGATGCCGATTCGTTTGATTCAAAATGGATGGTTGCACATGGCGACCTGACAGCTATCATTGACAGTATGTTGGTGGCGGATCGAAAGAAGATAGAGATGCTTCAGAATCGTGCTAGTAAGCAAATTTACGAAACAATCATTGGACAGACTAGTCACTCTGATCTAGCCGCCTATGCATCCGATGATGTAAGGCTGATTGTTGGCTTCCTTGTGACGGGCCAAGTTAACAGTTTTGTTCTTGAAATGAAGGAAAGTTACGAACGAGGCGATTTACCCAATGTTGAAGAGAGTCCTTTTTCATGAGAAAAACCGTGCCTGCAGATGTTTCAATCCGCTGGGCGCGCAGTGATATCCGGCAATCTAGCCATAATTTGTGGCTTGATTTAGAGAAAGAATGTGTGCATGTCAGTGATGGTTGGGGTGTAGCGTTTGCCGCATTGCGACTATGGGCTCTTGACCTGAGTAATGGACGCGAAAAGGAATCTTGTGTCTTTTAGAAAAGGAGCCTTATTCATGTATCTAAAATATTCGCCAAGAACCATTGTACCTTTCACTGTCCTTTCGGTACAGGAAAACACCGCTATTGCGGTAGTTACAATAGATGTTTTCTACGACGAATAATTGCAGGAGGAGATGCTTTTTACGCGAAAGCGAAGCGTCAGCAGCAAATTGTCACTATCCTCGTCGCAAAGGAGATGTCTCAAAAGAGTTTTTCAGACATCTCCTTTTGTATTTTAGACTAGCCTGAACGGGAACGTTTGTTCTATAATGGACTTAACTTGAATCGAGGAGCTCGTTTTATGACATTACGTTCCCACAAGAATTCGAGAAATATCGTTCAATTATTGAACCAACTATACAACCTGTTAAACACATTGACACGATTGAACTTTGAAAGCAAGTTCGAAGGCAATCCCTATTTCCGAGGGGCATCTTTCTATATGAAAATATTCCAGAAGAATAAAGCTTATGCTCCTTAGCACTGGGGCATCTGACTCCGATTATAATGTGATAGTCATTAGCAGGTTAGTTGGATTCGGTTAGGATGCTTTCAGAATAATGAAGAAACCGTAAAACATGATCAGATTAGTTAATTAACAAGGAGACTACTACAATGACAAATGATACTTTACAATTATCCCAGAAATGGCGAAAAGAGGGGTTACGTTATGCAAGTGAGATTAATGCCTATGTGCGCAAAGGATTAGAAAGCAACTGGGAGGCACCAGGAGAGGAGCCGTCTGAAGATTCACGTGGACAATTAGCTTCGCAAGTGTACAAGTTTATTAGACAGGCGAATAGAACAAAGGAACTGGAAACGCTCCGTGAACAGTTTCCAGCTGCTTCTTGGCCATTTCAGGAAACGCACAGCCAACTGATGCGAGCTGTTTATCCAATTGCGCTTTTACGTGATGGTGCATTACTTGTTGCAGCGCAAAATGAAGATTTATCACGCACTGTCTATTTGATGGATAAACAGGAAGCAAACCGTATCGAGCATGTACATGCGGCAAGTTGTTCTGCGGATGGACGCGACATTGCTTTGAGGGATGAGCAAGGAGTTCGTATCGTACGCGAGCCTGATCGAGAGTTGAACGGCTCTCTGCTGGCTACATACACATGGGCGACAATCATCGACCAATTGCGCGAAAATTACCCCGACATAGAGACCTTACAGCCAGAAAGCTATCGGGACGCAGATGTCATTCCATTCGCTGATGGCACGAAGTTGTTGGTGGTGTCGCATGATGGCATCTATTTGATTGAGAAAACAGGTGCCATCTTGTTGCACCCGACAGTGGAAAATATACGGGAGTGGACAAGAGAAGATGATGACTTGACAGCAAATTTAGCGATGCCACATGGAGCTGTTTCGCGAAGCGGCAGATGGCTGGCTTATGGAAGTCAAGGCAGCGAGCATTTGTTACTAGATATAGAAAAGTATGTTATGCACTCGTTTGAACCGATGTCGAGTTATCCGCATTACAGCTTGTTCAGTGCCAATGATGAGCATGTTTGGTTCAATGCATGTCATTTTTACAATGGAGGTACGCTAGGTATTTCACTCCATGATCTTGAACAGTACAATAATGAAGAACCCCCTTCAATAGATGATAGTATGCGTGTATATGCCGGTGTTGCAGTGCAAGGGGGCAATATCATGGGTGACGCATATGGTTATTTGCGAATGATTGATTTTGAGGGGAATGAACTTTGGCGTTACTTCGTATCTGGGACAATCAGTGGCATGGCATTAAACTCTGACGAGACAATATTGCTTGTCGGTACATACAATGGAACGCTCCATGTACTTGATTTGACTAGTACAGAGCCAAGCCCGTATGAGATTGGCACAAGTTCAATACGTGAATCGTACCGTTGGATCTTCTGGGATACTCAACAACCACTGTATTGGTAGTTTTTATAGGCAAAGTCGACGAAACTATAAGGTTCTTTTTATCAACCTCATATGTATTTGAAATGACAGATACTTATAATAGTTTGCGTTTGGTCTAAATTTTAAGTTTTGGTAGAATTAATCAATAAATGGCTAGAGGTGTCACGATAGAAACATCTAAATGGATTCCTTTAATTAACATTTGAGATGAAGAAAATATTTGGGTAGGAACAAGAGTTAGATTATACAATGTAGATCTAACTCTTGTTGAAGATAGCAAAGATGATTATTACGAATACTTAATATCATCTATTTATGACAATGAAACGCAGCACTTACAGCTAACGGTTCCCTTTGGAGCTTTATAGATCGAAGAGGAAGTAAATTATAATTTTTTTTATATATAAGGAAGTGAAAGTAGGGAGTGGGATTATGCCAAAAAAATTATTGAATATGTTAGAAAAATGGTATGAGGAAAATCAACATGACAAAATTGTAGAAGCGATTGAACAATTGTCTAAGTCAGAGCGAGATTACGAAATAGTAGGTCATTATGGTCGTGCGCTTAATAATTTAGGGCGTTATCATGAAGCATTGTCCCAATTATGCACAGTAAAAAAACAGGGGCAACTAGATGCAGATTGGCATTGGCGTGTTGGCTATGCTTATTTCTATATCCAGGAATGGCAAGAAGCACTGGCTGCATTTGAAAAAGCGAAGGAATTACAGTTTGATACTAGAACTGAAGAGTATATAGTAACCTGTCGGAATATTATGAAAAAGTCAGCGGAAGCGCTAGATGATAAGCTTGTACCTTTTCATGAGCGTGATTTCAGTCAATTTTGGAAAAAAAGCGATTATGCGGATAAAAATTATGTAGAAGTGTCCCCCACTACTGAAATGATTGCTTCTATAGAAGAGGAACTTGGCTATAAATTGCCAGCAGATTATATTTGGTTTATGCAACAACAGAACGGCGGTATGCCAGTTAACACTTGTTTTCCAACGGCTATGCCGACTTCATGGGTAACTAAACTGTTACAACAAATTTAAACCAAACTATACAAACCTGTATAGAAACATAGATTTATAACAGAATACCCTTCGTATCAAGCGA
>NZ_JBNNVB010000031.1:0-60382 GCF_050280325.1 Lysinibacillus sp. NPDC093216
GTCGCTTCGCTTTCGCACAGATAAAACATTTGTTGCTGTCGCTTCGCTTTCGCACAGATAAAACATTTGTTGCTGTCGCTTCGCTTTCGCGCAGAGCAAAGCTTCCTCTGGGGGCGTCCGATGAGCCGCTTGGGCCAACAGATGTTTTTTGCGCGAAATCGTAGTGCTAACGTAGCGGCAGCGGCAACAGCACCGATGTTGGTCACGAAGGCGTTATCACAGGACGTGATGGTTTTAAGCCTTCGTTCCCCTATGTCCTCGCTCAAGGGTCTGATGCTGATCCCCAAGTAGTCGCCAAGTCTTCACTTCAATCAACTTAAATACATGGCATATGTTTTAACAAATGTCATCCACAACTTTTGGTGATGAGCCAAAATAATGTAAGTAATAAAGCTTTTACGGATTTTAACTTCTGACAAAAAATCGCTCCATTTCTATCAGCGAATCTCAAGCATATCAATTATGCCTCGGCAAATTGCGTTCGGAGGCTTTAACTTCTTGCTTGGACTCTCTAATAAGAATGGAGCGAGCATATAATTTTATCCTTAAAAATTGGAAGTGGCTTTAGCTTTCTTCATTAGCAGGAGCTTCTTCATAACTGGTGTATTGGTCTTTCCCAGCATTTTTCGATTGATACAACGCCTTATCTGCACGCTCAAATAAGCTTCTTTCTGACTCATCTGGATGAATGCAAATAGCACCGCCCATACTGACTGAAAGTACAGACCATCTATCAATAGAAACTTTATCCTCATACTTCAAGTGATGAATTTTCTCCAAAATAGAATTTGCTAATCTTCCCATACATTCATCCTTCGTATCATATAAAACAATTGCAAATTCATCTCCACCAAATCTTACAACAAAGCCATTCTTCCCCACTTCTTGTTTTAAAGTTCTCGCTGTTTCAATCAGAATTTTATCACCTTCAACATGTCCAAACCGATCATTTACTTGTTTAAAATTATCTAAATCTAACAGCAATAAACCCGGTTGATTCGTCTTCCTATGTCTTAATAATTTATCCATTTTACTAATATAGGTAGCACGATTATAAACATTTGTTAAAGGATCATATGTTGCAAGATGAATCGTTTTGGAAAGGAGTTTGTTGATGACTAATAGCATGATGAAAGAAGTTACTAAGGCAATACAAAGCAATACTCGAAACTGCTTTGTATTTTTAGTTAGTGCTCTCATTTCTGTGAAATTACCATATTTCACATATACAACTCTTTTCGAGGATTCTCCCCGAACCGCTTCAGCTTCGTATGGTATAAAACGGTACTTTTCAATATAACCATTATTAAACCCCTTTTGATATTCCGTTGGCTTCATCGTTTTTTTGGCTAGCTCAAAATGCTCTTGAAACATTTTCGATTGATCTTTTACAGTTATTTCATGAGATTTAGAATCATCAAAGAAAACCCCACCCGCATTTATCGTTTGTACTTCTAACAAATCTGCATATTTATCTATTAGATAGTCAGCAGTCTTTCCGAAGTTAAAAGTTTGGAATACAGGATCATCAAGTAAGTCTATACCTACCTCGAATAAATATTTCTTGTCAGGTGTTGCTAAATAGCCAAATTTTCGATATCCCCCAGTAGTTGTTGAAATATCAATACCATCAGTGTAGAATTCTCCGCTTGCTCGACGTTTGTCTAGTAAAGTAGAAAAACGGTGGCAACATTGAGAAAAAGCTAAACCTTTATCTTTTTCAAAAGTTGTATAAATTACGGTATTTGATTGGTCGAGTATGTACACATCCATTCCATTTTCGCTTTTTATTTTCTGTAAATCCCACTTCGCTATATGTGGGTTTTCTTTATAATAAGTAATTAGTTTTCGTAGTACTTCTTCCATTTTGTCAGAGAGATTTTGATCAAAATAAAAATGTGCATTATCTACAGCCTGCATATCTTTAAGAATATGGTTTTCAATTAATGTTCTATTCATGACTTCTTGTTTTTTCATATCCTCAGTAAGTATTTGCCTATTAACGTAAAAAATCACACCCACTAGTATTAATGCAAAGGCAATTAAAGATATTAATAATTTAATTCTTAGGTTTTTCATTAACTTGTCCTCTACTTATTTTCACCATCATATTTTCTGAAACATTTAGAGATTTATTAGTACCATAGACTAAATAGCTTTTCACACAAAAGTTATATCAATTATACAGTTACTGGTATAAGTATGTATATAAAAAATGCCTCGATACTAATCTATGTTAGCATCGAGGAATTCTTTAATCCCTAATTTGTAAGTAAGCTAGTTCTTCAGCCGTTAATTCTCGATATTCGCCTAATTCTAGACTGTCATCTAGCTTTAGGCTGCCCATCGATAGGCGTTTTAAATACGTTACACGTTTACCAACAGACTCAAACATACGCTTCACCTGATGAAACTTACCTTCTTGAATCGTTAACTCAATTTCTGATTGCTGAGCAGATTTTAATATGATAAGCTCTCCTGGTTTTGTTACATAACCATCGTCTAGCTCAACACCTTGAGCAAATTTCTCGCAGTCTTCCTCAGTCACAATTCCTTCTATTTGTGCATAGTAAACCTTCGGCACATGTTTTTTAGGAGACAATAAATTATGGGCTAATATGCCATCATTTGTTATCAACAATAATCCCTCTGTATCTTTATCTAAGCGACCTACAGGGAAAGGCTGGAAATGTTGATGTAAAGGATCTAACAAATCGATGACAGTTTCATCTCGTAAATCCTCAGTTGCAGAAATAACACCAGGAGGTTTATTCATCATAAAGTATACAAATTCTGTATAGTTCACACGTTCACCAAAAACGGAGACATCCTGCTTGTCAGGATCAACATGTAATGCTGCATCCTTCGCATATGCGCCATCTACTGTCACCGCTTTTTGCTTTAGAAGCTGCTTAACTTCCTTGCGTGACCCGTAACCCATATTCGACAGTAATTTATCTAAACGCATTAGTACCTCCTATTTAAATCCCAGTTTGTTTGTAATTCTTGTCAATCGTTCACCGAGAAGCTTTTGTGCTAAGCCTAGGCGTAAAGACAAATAGCCATATACTGCTACACCTACTCCAGCACAAATAACAGAATAAACTAATGCAGAGAATTTACCACTTACCGGTCCCATTAATAACACTAAAAGTTTATGAACGAGTAATACACTTACCGCCATTGCCGCTGTCAAAAGAGAAATGAGCGTGACACGACGAATAACCATTTCTGATTTATAGTTCAGAGTTTTTCGTAACACAAGCATATTAATAATAATTGAAACACTATAGCCAATAGCTGTAGCAAGGAGTGCGCCATCTGCCTCCATCCAACGAATTAACGGAATGTTAATCGCTAGCTTGACTAAAATTCCAGTTAACAAGCTTAAGACAATCCACTTTTGGAAGTCGATGCCCTGTAAAAGAGCTGCTGTCACTTGGAATAATGCAAATAAAATAGCAACAGGTGCATAATGGGCTAAAATCATAGCACCCATCTCGCTTTCAGTATAGAGCATAAAGTAAATTTCATTCGATAACAATGAAATTCCAACTACCGCAGGCAATGTAATAAAAATTAATATTTGATATGTTTTATCCATTGCATGTCGAAGCGATAAATATTCACCTTGCGTAAAGTACTTTGTAATCGTCGGTACTAGTGCCGACGAAAAACCTGTAGCTAACATTACTGGGATAATGACAACCTTTTGTGTTGTAAAGTTGATCATTGATAAATACTTATCCGTTACTTCCGCTAAGCCTATAGATATCATAGCTCCATTAAATGTCAGCATATCTACTAATTGGAACAACGGATTGGCTACGCCTACAAATACCATTGGAATTGAATACGTAATTACTTCTTTATATATGTTGGACATTGGTAGCTGTGTAGACGTCACACTTTGACTGCGCAGTAAATCAAATTCAGGTTGATACTTCTTCCAATAATAATAAAGTACTAGCAACCCACCAATTGCCCCAATAAATGCAGCAAATACTGCAAAGGAAACAGCTGTTTCTGGTTTCCCTTTGAAAACTACCACAACTAAGAAAGAACCACCCAATAACACAACAATACGAACAATTTGCTCCACTAACTGAGAAACCGCTGTAGGCTCCATTTTGTCATAGCCTTGGAAAAATCCACGCCAGAGGCTCATAAATGGCACGACAATTAACGCAAAACTAACCCAGCGAATAACTGAAGCAATTTGCTCTACCGTAAATGCCTGATCATCACTTTTAATAACAAGCCCCGCTATTGGCGTAGCTAGCACAAAAAGAAAAATAAACGCCGCAAACCCCGTACACATCATTATAAGTATGCCTGATTTCATAAGTTTGCGGCCTGATTGATAATCACCCATTGCATTGTATTTAGAAACAAACTTGGATACAGCAATTGGCGCACCTGAGATGGCTACTGCTAGCATTATCGAATAGGGAATATATGCATATTGATAGAGGGCAACATTTTCCTCACCCACAATCGCATAAAAAGGAAAAATATAAATTAATCCGAGCACCTTCGATAAAAACATTCCCATTGTTAATATCGCGGTACCTTTCATTAAATTGGACATCGTACCCATCCATTCATCGTAAAATCAATATTTTCATTACCGTAACACTTATAAAATATTTGCTACATGCAGAGCAGTCTTTTTTCAAAGCATTAGAGGTTTAACCTGCTTCTAGAGCAGTTCTTTCTGCTACCTGAGAAGTTTCACTGGGTACCCAAGCGGTTTCTTCCGCTACCCGAGCACTTTTACAGGGTTGTTTCAAACGTTCTTTACTGTTCAAATCTTAATACTACGCCAATAAAAAATTCAGCAAAACAACTAGAAAGCACATCATCGCAAAATATTAAATAAGTAAACCAATTGTAATCTTAACATATTTATAGGTATACAGACGCACAAATACATTAAAAAGTTCTAGAAGCTCTATAAAAAAAATAGTGGTTGTGCCCTTCCCATAGAAAGTAGAAGGCTCAAAATAATCGGTGGAGATTAAGAAAATCCCCACCGATTAATGCTACTTCTCTATTACATATCTACGAAAAATTGTTTATACCATACTAAGAACACATAGGCTGTCCAAATATAACGTCCACGATTTGCTTTTTCTTCATAGTGCTCATCTAGGTAGCCTACTAATTGTTTTGTATCAAAGAATTCATTGGCAAAGTCAGTTGTAAACATTTCTTTTACCATCTTATAATACTTTTCTTCACGCAGCCAGTGGCGAATTGGCACTGGGAAGCCAAGCTTTGGCCGTTTTGCCCATTCTTCAGGTAATTCCTGATGTGCAGCTTGACGAAGAACATATTTCGTATCAATGTCATTTACGCGATATTTTGATGGAATGTTTTTCGCTAATTCCATCACTTCTTTATCTAAAAATGGTACACGTAATTCAATAGAATGAGCCATACTCATTTTATCTGCTTTTAATAAAATATCACCTGGCATCCAAAGATTTAAATCAAGATACTGCATTTTAGTAACATCATCATCACCTGGAACCTCATCGTAAATACGTTTTGTAATCGATTTAACAGATGGACCATTTTTATAGTCTGGTTTCAAGACATTTAATGCATCTTCTTCGTCCCATACAACCGCTTCCCCAATGAAGCGTTCTTCTACTGTTTGACCACCTTTAACGAGAAAGTTCGAATATTGATTTTTAGGTAACGCCTCTGCTATACCACGTAACGCTTTACGAATACCAAATGGGATTTTCTCATATTTTTGCATTTTACCAGAGTTTTGGTACCATGAGTAGCCACCAAAAATTTCATCCGCACCTTCACCTGAAAGTACTACTGTTACATCCTTCGATGCTAACTCAGAAAGGAAATAAAGTGGTACAGAAGATGGGTTTGATTGTGGCTCGTCCATATGCCACTGAATTTTTGGTAATGCTTCAAAACACTCATCTGCCGAAATATATTTACGTTCATTTTGAATATTTAATGTATCCGATAAATCTTTTGCTAAATTTGTTTCATTAAACATATCCTCGTAGTCAGAGAAACCAACAGAGAAGGATTTATCAGGGCGTAATAATGAAGTAATATAACTTGAATCAATACCACCTGATAAGAAAGAACCAACCTTTACATCACTTATTTGATGCGCGTCTACTGATTCACTTACAGTCGTACGAATGTCTTCTACATATTTTTCAATTGGAGCTTCTTTTGCATGGAATTTTTTATCCCAATACTGCACAATTTGCTTTTGTCCATTTTGAATAAGCATATAGTGTGCTGGTTGTAATTTGTACACACCTTTAAAGAACGTTTCGTCCATTGAAGAATATTGGAACGTCAGATACGGACGTAGCGCATTTTTATTTAATTCTTTAATAAATGCTGGGTGTGGTAAAAATGATTTAATTTCTGAACCGAAAATAAACGTACCATCTGTTGTGTTTTCTGTATAATACAGTGGCTTAATACCGAAGCCATCACGAGCGATGAATTGTAAATCATTCTTTTTATCCCAAATACAGAATGCGAACATCCCGCGAAGCTTTTTGACAAATTCTACTCCGTATTCAACATAACCATAAATAATAACTTCACTATCGGAGTGTGTTTTAAAGTTGTGACCTTTTTCAACCAAATCAGCACGTAGCTCTTGGAAGTTGAAAATCTCTCCATTAAATACGAGAACGATATTACCATCTGCACTGTACAACGGCTGATTTGCCACGTCTGATAAGTCGATAATACTTAATCGACGGAATCCTAACGTTACTTTATCATCACTGTGAATCCCACCGCTGTCTGGTCCACGGTGAATAATTGTATTCATCATATTTTCGATCGTTTGATGATGATCGATCACATTTGTTCCATTAATATAGCCTATAAATCCGCACATTCTATTTTTCACCTCATAATTTAGTGCTTAACCTTTACCATAATAGCATGAAAAGACATTCATTTCATACAGACAATATAGATAAAGCAAAACTTTCATCAGTGAGGTTATTCTACACTGATTATTCGTTCACCACGAGCACTTTATCTCTCGAAAATACCTCAATTTTCCTTCAAAACTTTACACGCTTAAGCTCCTCACCATAATGTGGAGTTGATTTCCGTTCCGACTGGGCGCTTTGTAGCTGCCGCTTCGCTTTCGCGCAGAGCAAAGCTTCCTTGGGGCGTCCGATGAGCCGCTTAGGCCAACACGATGTTGGTCACGAAGGCGTTATCACAGGATGTGATGGTTTTAGCCTTCGTTCCTCTATTGCTGATCCCCAAGGAGTCGCCCAGTCTCCACTCCAATCAACTGATATACATAGCAAAAGTTTTATCACATGTCATTCCCAACGTTATGGTGACAAGCTACTTAAAGTAGAAGATAAGGAATTATAAAATACTTTTGTTTTATTTTCAATGTGAAAGAAGCCCCTCTATATAGACTTCATGTATAATAGGAAAGATTCCTAATTTGAAAAGAAAGTGAGTTTAAATATATGTACGATGTTATCGTTATCGGTGGTGGCCCATCCGGTTTAATGGCTGCTATCGCTGCTGGAGAGCATAAAAAGAAAGTATTATTACTAGAAAAAGGGACGAAGCTTGGCAAAAAATTGGCCATTTCAGGCGGTGGTCGCTGTAATGTCACAAATCGTTTACCTGTTGAAGAAATAGTTAAGCACATACCCGGGAACGGTCGTTTTCTTTACAGCCCATTCACGGTTTACAATAACGAAGATATTATCACATTTTTTGAAGGACTTGGCGTGGCATTAAAAGAGGAAGATCATGGGCGTATGTTCCCTGTATCTAATCGCGCGCAAGATGTTGTAGATGCACTTATTCGCCAGCTTCAGAGGCTACATGTTGAAGTGCGCTTAAACACACCTGTTAATAAACTTCTAATGGATGAGGAAAAAATTCTTGGGGTACGCCTTACAGATGGCACAGAAATTCGTAGTGAGGCAATAGTCGTTGCAGTTGGCGGAAAAGCTGTTCCACAAACAGGCTCAACAGGAGATGGTTATCCATGGGCAGAGCGTGCTGGCCATACAATTACAACTCTTTTCCCTACTGAGGTTCCTGTTCTATCAAAAGAGGATTTTATTCAAGCTCGTGAGTTACAGGGGCTTGCCCTAAGAGATGTCGCTGTCTCTGTTCTAAACAAAAAGGGCAAGGTGCTCGTCACACATCAAATGGACATGCTCTTTACTCATTTCGGATTAAGCGGTCCTGCTGTTTTACGCTGTAGTCAATTTGTAGTGAAAGAATTAATGAAAACAGGTTACGAGCCTGTGACAATGCGTATTCAAACACTTGTAGATTATAATGAAGAAACGTGTCTGCAATATTTAAACAGACTCATTAAAGAAGATCCAAAAAAAGCGGTGAAAAATGTTTGGAAAGGAATTGCACCTGAAAGCTGGCTTCTATTTTTATGTGAACGTGCAGACATCGATGTACAACTGACAGGTACTGAATTATCACAGGAAAAAATCCGCAATTTAGCTAAACTACTCGTCAACTTCACAATGACAGTTAGTGGTACGCAATCCCTTGAAAAAGCATTCGTCACTGGAGGTGGCGTCTCTATTAAAGAGATTGAACCGAAGACAATGGCTTCAAAGAAAAAAGCTGGTTTATTTTTCTGCGGAGAAATCCTTGATATTCATGGCTACACAGGAGGCTATAATATAACATCTGCACTCGTTACAGGACGTATTGCAGGGATGAATGCAGCACTTTAATATACCCTGTATCTCAGACTTCTATCAGCGATTTTCAGCAGCTTATCAGCGATTCAAGTTACTTCTCATCATAATAAAAAGCGTGTCCCGAAATGGACACGCTTTTTTAGCTATCTTTAGACATATATACTTCCTCAAATGGTTGAATGATGACAAATCCTTCACCTGAAAACGCCATTTGAATGGATTCGCCACTACCACGACCGATAAATGTTCGGAAGCTAATATCTGTTTTAAACTCTGGTGCCAGATTACCTGACCATGCTACTGTGGCATGAGGATCTGTATAGACCGTTTCACCAGGCTTCACTAACAATGTTAACGGTTCGAAATGAGTTGTGATAGCTACCTTCCCTCTTCCTTGTAAGGTTACATTAAACAACCCACCTGACATCACGCCTGCCATTTTACGCATTAAATGAATATCCCAATCAATACTTGGCTCAAAGGCAAGTAAATCATTGCCGTTTACACAAATACTTTCGTCCTTTAAATCGAAGACCGTTATTTTTTTCCCTTGATCGGCTAAATAAAGTCGCCCCTTACCTTTCGCTTTCATAAGTTGTGTACCTTCGCCGGTTAATGCTTTTTTAAACATTTTACCGAGGCCATGTTCCAACACACGCTCACGCTCAAACTTAATATCTCCTATGTAAGAAATCATCGCGCCCATTTTCGACCAAACCTCGCCATTTAGGTTGACCTCCAATACACGTTCAGTTTCTAACTCGAAATATTCATTTTCATTGTCGTCTTGCTGTGTTTTATTAACAAATTCATTTAAAGAAAACTTCCCCATTTCACATAGCCTCCTTGTTTATTTTATATACGTTTCAACTTTTAAAAAGATTCAATTAATACTGTTTACTTTTTTATTAGATGACTCCTCTATCCCTTAATATAATTAAACAAGCTTTATTGAGGAACATAAGGGGTGACAAAAAAACAGTTTGATCGCCCTCTTGAAAATGAACCCCTCAATCGCTTTCCGTTACAAAATTTCTCTTTTGGTAGCGAAATCACTTTATTTCCCGTAATGATATTGACATCAGACACCGACTGTTATACATTAAACAGAGATTAATCAAGTGTTATATAACAACAGCTACAAAAAATGACCATACAAGCGTCATGTGCGAAATGACACTCATATGGCCGATACCTTCAAGTGCGAATTGAAAGTATAATTTATTGTGTAGCGGAGACGTCTCCAACCTTTTGAGAAGCTTCTTTTAATGCTGTTCGTTTACGTACATCTGCACGTAATGTTAATGAAATAATTAATGAAGCAGCTATTAATCCTGTAAACACATAGAATACTGGAATATAACTTCCATAAGAGTTTTTAATTGTGCTCACTAAAAGCGGTCCAAAAATACCACCTAATGACCAAGTCGTTAATAAATAACCATGAATAACTCCAAGTTGTTTCGTACCGAATAAATCACTTGCAAATGCAGGTAGATTCGAGAAACCTCCACCATAGCAACTAACAACTAAGAAAATAAGTGCTTGGAAAATAATAACGTTTGTTGTATGCGGTAAGACGATAAATGTAACTAGCTGTGCGATAAAGAAAATTACAAAGACGTTCGAACGACCAATATAGTCAGACACAGCAGCCCATACTAAACGACCACCACCATTAAATAATCCCATTATTCCTACCATTGCTGCGGCTCCCGCAACTGATAATCCTACAATTTCTTGAGCCATTGGAGATGCAACAGAAATCATCATAATACCTGCTGTTACGTTTACTAAATGCATCGACCAAAGCATCCAGAAATGCTTAGTTTTTACAGCTTCACGTGCTGACATGACAGCTAAATCTTTTTTCACTACGTCTTTACCATTATCTGCAGCAGCCTTCATATTCGCTGGCATATAACCAGGTTTAGGCGGTGCTATATATGAAGCCCCTAAAATCATTAACGTGAAATAACTTGCCCCTAAAATAAAGTACGTTGTAGAAATACCTACAGCCTCCATTAAGTTAGCTGCGACCGGCGCTGTAATAAGTGCCCCTGAACCAAATCCAAGTACAGCCATACCTGTTGCTAAACCGCGGCGATCCGGGAACCATTTTACTAATGTCGATACAGGTGCAATATAACCAATACCCATACCCAATCCACTTAGTAAACCATATGTTAACCAGTACAATGTTACGGAATCCATTGAAATTGCTACACCCGCACCAGCTTGTCCTGCCCCAAATAGAACAGCTGCTATCATTGCAGATTTACGTGGCCCCATTTTTTCTACTAAGTTACCAAATAATGCTGCTGAAAAACCAGCAAGCCCCATCATTATTGTGAAGGCAACCGTTACGTTTGTTTCACTCCATCCCATTTCTGTGACAATCGGTAGCTTGTATACACTGTATGCATATGCTCCACCGATCGAAAGATGAATAGCGATTGCGGATAATGCAATTAACCATCTATTTTTATTCATAATTTCTCTCTTCTCCCCTCTTTTGCTACCTGTGAAAGTTTTATGAACGTCCCTGAAAACAATTTAACACTTAGAATTATTCAAATGCAAGATGTTTTTTCAAAAAATATTATTTCTCTAAAAAGTATTTTATTTTTCACCCTAGTAATTTTATAACGAAAACCTTACAGCCTCTAAGTAAATAGATGTTTATTGAACGAAAACTACAACATTTTTTAGCTAAAATTATTTTTCTACTCTATTATCAAGTTGCACATAAATTATTTTGATATAATTAATTTTGTGCATATTTTCACATGCAATCTATGTATATTGCATTTTTTCTAACTCTCATTAATCCTGCACATTTCTTTAATAGGACACAAAAAGATAATCAATATGTAGAAATTTTTAGAATAAAAGAGAATTTTAAAGCTTAAATAAACGAATTTCTTTCTCGTAAAAGGATGCTAAAAAACACTATTAAATGATTCGTTTAACTTTAATTGGATATCCAATTAAATAAACCCAATACACATTTTGTATATTTCAAAATGAATCATCACTACCCATTCATTTTTATTATTCAAATATATATTTTTTCACTTAAAAATGAATCCTGCACATTATTAGACTATGGCAAGTAATGCTTTTTAAACTTAAAAGCAACTAAACCAATCAGTTATAACAAAAACCTTTGCTATGGCACACAAGTAAAAACAGTAATGTTTTACCAATATTGTAATCGGAATAAAATTTCGAAATAGGATCCTTTATGTAAAAAATAGCGAGTTCTTTATATGATTTTAATTTTATTATTTGTTGTTTTTATACCTCAATTATCACTTTGGTTGCTATTATTCAATTAAAGTCCGTCAATTTTAGACGATTATATGTATCAAAAAGAGATGCTCTAAAATAATTCGAGCATCTCTTTTCGTTCGTTTCCTCTTTTATAGAAAATAAATAAAAAATACAATAATTATTGGCAATAGTGCAAGAAATGAACCAATCGATATATAATGCCTTTTTTCCTCACGCCCATAATAATAGTCAATCACAATAGAATCTACAGTGAAGACTGCTAGAAATGCGCATACTCCAGCTGTATATAAAAACCATCCATATATATTAAATACAATAAAAATCGCCCCTTTTATAAACATAGCAATATACGTTGAACGTTGATGGCCTGTATTTATATATTTCGGCTCCTTTGGAATGTTAAACTTTTTTCGAATTGCTTTTTCTAAAAGCCACTCTAAAAAGAGAACAATGAGTAAAAAAGTAAACATCTCACCGAAACTAAAATCCTTCCCATCTTTTTGCATAAGGGCAATAAATGCTGATGCAGTAACGTCGTCTTTCACCTTGTAAAAGATATTTGTATGTCGATCGCTAAAAGCTAGCTGTTCATCGTTTAAGAACATTTTTAGCTGCACAGCCTGCCCATTATCAAACTCCACCCATACATCACTAAATGCATAATAATCTGTGTCCTTCTTCGATATAACCGCCTTCTTTAGTACATCGGCAATGAGCGTTGTTTCCGGATCTGTTTTATAAGCTTGTTGTCCAAAAATCCAGCCAGTTCTTCCTGCCTTAAAGGTATCTTCCTGCCAATTCTGCGCAATGGTAAATTGTTCAATATTTTCATGTTGGGCTAGTTCAACAATGCTAGCATGTTTAGCTATGTCTACTTGTTTCCATGGCCCAACTACAATTAAAAAGAGGATCGTCACGACAGCTCCAATGATAATCGTCGGATATCGCCATCTACTAGGTTGTTTATTTTGCTGAGAAACATTTTGCAAAATTCGCTCCTGCAATTGTTGTGAAAAACGCGGGGCTTCTCCAAGCTCTTTATCCAGTTTATCCTTAAAAGATGTCATCTTCTAGCACCTCCCAATGACTCGAGTCCAGTTTTTCCTGCAATATTTGCCTAGCTCTGCGAAGTCTTGTCTTCACTGTATTTTCTGTACATGCAAGAACCTCTGCTATCTCTCGAACCTTTAATTCTTGATAATAATAAAGAATAATTACTTCTCGATAGGTGATTGGAAGCTCAAACAAAGATGCTGTTAAAATTCTCCGCTCATCCTCCTCAAGCAAATTTGTTTCAGGCGTCCGCTTACTGGCTCCTATGTGCAATTTTTCAAATAAAATATGACGCTTATTTTTCCAGCTCCGTAAATAGTCATGGCTTTTATGTACTGTTATTTTTACTAAATATGTTTTTAGTGAGGATCGTTGTTCAAAGCGCTCTTGTTGCTGGTAATAAGCAAAAAATACATCTTGAACGATTTCTTCAGCAATTGCCCAGTCTTTAACATATAAATAAGCTACTCGAAGACAATATTCACCATGTTCATTCATAATATTTGCTAAATGCTCACTCAAACAAACACCTCCTATTCCCATTCACACTATAGTCGTATCGAAATCTCAGTTGGTTTCAGTAGAAAACAATTTTTTCATAGTAAACGGGGCTAATATTAAAAGATACAAATGTTTCAGCACTAAAACGTGTGGTTAATTCCCGTTCTCGTTCCGGCTGGGGACGTTCGATAAAATGTAAAAAGACAGAATCAAAATTTGATTCTGCCTTTTATCATATATTAATGAAATGATCCAACCATCAAAAGTGCTTCCATTAAGACTCACCTGTTCTGTAACAAGTAATCTTAACTTTTATAGAAGCATATTAAAGTTGTTTCCCTCATTTATTTAACGACGATGTTAACAAGCTTGCCTGGAATGACAATAATCTTCACTAAGTTTTTGCCTTCCATATACTCTTGTACTTTACCATCTGCAAGTGCTACTTTTTCGATTTCCTCTTTTGAAGCATCTTTTGCTACGATGATTTTTGCACGTACTTTGCCGGCAACTTGAACAGCGACTTCCACTTCATCATCAACAAGTTTAGACTCATCATATGTTGGCCATTGCGCATATGAAAGTGTTTCGGCATGACCTAAAATCTGCCATAACTCTTCAGCAACGTGTGGAACCATTGGAGCTAGCATCTTCACAAAACCTTCAGCGTAAGCTGTTGGAATAACATCGGCTTTGTAGCAATCATTGATGAATACCATCATTTGTGAAATAGCTGTATTGAAGCGAATACCTTCGTAATCCTCTGTCACTTTTTTCACAGTTTGATGATATGATTTTTCAAGTGTTTTGTCATCAGAAGCTTGAATTTTCGCAGCGATTGTACCATCTTCATTGACAAATAGACGCCAAATACGATCTAAGAAGCGACGTGCCCCGTCCAAGCCATTTGTTGACCATGCAACAGATGCTTCTAGTGGACCCATGAACATTTCATATAGACGTAAAGTATCCGCACCGTGTGAAGAAATGATTTCATCAGGGTTAACGACATTGCCTTTTGATTTAGACATTTTTTCATTACCTTCACCAAGAATCATCCCTTGGTTAAATAATTTGTGGAATGGCTCTTTCGTGTGTACAACACCTAAATCGTATAATACTTTGTGCCAGAAGCGAGCGTATAGTAAGTGTAATACGGCATGCTCTGCCCCACCGATATAAATATCAACTGGTAACCAGCGTTTCAGTAACTCAGGGTCCGCAACTGCTTCTTTATTAGTTGGGTCAATATAACGTATGAAGTACCAGCTAGAACCTGCCCACTGTGGCATCGTGTTCGTTTCGCGACGACCTTTTTTGCCTGTTTCAGGATCAACAACATTTACCCATTCAGCAATGTTCGCTAACGGAGATTCACCCGTACCTGAAGGACGAATATTATCTGTTTTTGGTAGCACTAATGGTAATTCTGATTCCGGTACTGGCGTCGTTGTACCATCTTCCCAATGAATCATAGGAATTGGCTCTCCCCAGTAACGTTGACGAGAGAATAACCAGTCGCGAAGACGGTAAGAGATTTTCTTCTCCCCTACTCCTTTTTCCTCAAGCCATTGAATTGCCTTAGCAATACCGTCCTCTTTGTTTAAGCCATCAAGGAAGTCAGAGTTAATGTGCTTACCATCTCCTGTAAATGCTTCTTTACTAATGTCTCCACCTTCAAGAACAGGAATAATTTCTAAACCAAATTCTGTTGCAAATTCATAGTCACGCTCATCATGTGCCGGAACCGCCATGATTGCACCTGTACCATATGATACTAACACGTAGTCTGCAATCCAAATCGGCATTTTCTTACCGTTAATTGGATTCACTGCATAGGCACCTGTGAATACGCCTGTTTTTTCTTTCGCTAGATCTGTACGCTCTAGATCAGATTTCATTTTTACTTTATCTAAATAAGCTTCAACAGCTTGACGTTGTTCAGCAGTTGTAATTTGCTCCACTAATTGATGCTCAGGTGCAAGAACACAGTATGTAGCACCAAATAACGTATCAGGACGAGTTGTAAACACTGTGAAGTTTTCATCTGTTCCATCTATACTAAATGTTACTTCTGCACCTTCCGAACGACCAATCCAGTTACGCTGCATATCCTTAATAGACTCTGGCCAATCAACTTCCTCTAAGTCGTCGATTAAACGATCAGCAAAGGCAGTAATTTTAAGCATCCATTGTTTCATCGGACGACGTTCTACAGGGTGACCACCACGCTCTGATTTTCCATCAATTACTTCTTCGTTTGCAAGTACTGTTCCTAGTGCCGGACACCAGTTTACAGCTACTTCATCTATATAAGCCAAACCTTTTTTATAAAGTTGGATAAAGATCCATTGTGTCCACTTATAATATTCTGGATCTGTTGTGTTAATTTCACGATCCCAATCATAGCTAAAGCCTAGCTCTTGGATTTGACGCTTGAATGTCGCAATATTTTTCGCTGTAAATTCTGCTGGGTCATTTCCTGTATCAAGTGCGTATTGTTCTGCTGGTAAACCGAATGCGTCCCAGCCCATAGGATGTAGGACGTTATAGCCTTGCATGCGCTTGAAGCGTGAAAGGATGTCTGTCGCTGTGTAGCCCTCTGGATGTCCTACATGAAGACCTGCACCAGATGGGTACGGGAACATATCTAATGCATAAAATTTTGGTTTTTCAGTTTCATTTTCAGTTTTGAAAATTTTGTTATCTGCCCAATATTGCTGCCACTTTTTTTCAATTTGTTGATGATTAAAACTCATTATTTTTCCTCCTTTGAATGCGTCATACTTTTCTTGAAGAATTGACAAAATATTTAAAAAATAAAAAAACTCGCCCCTTTCTTTGTCAGAAAGGGACGAGAGAATTCGTATCTCCCGCGGTACCACCCACATTAGTGATCACACTCGGCTTTAGCTTCCTTAACGCGGAAGGAACGGCACGAGCTGTTTCACTCGGGCAGACTCAGAAGGCGAGTTCAATTTGCTTTCCTACTAGCTCCCACCAACCGCTAGCTCTCTAAAAAGAAACACAAATTTACTATTCCTCATCATTGTCTTACATGTATTGCATTTATTCTAATGGAAAGTACTGAAAAGCACAAGACTTTGTTTACATACTACCCATTATTGAACAATTCAAACCCTATTTGTTAGACTGTATCTATTTTAAACTACGAGAAAGCTCCGTAAAAATAACCCCTAGCGCATAAGCACCAGCATCCGGATAACCTAGACTTCTTTCACCAACTGTACCAGCGCGACCCATTCGAGCAACAATTTCTTTTGTATATTCTGCTCCTTTAACAGCTGCCTCTGCCCCTTTTTCAAAGGCAGTTTTAAAATCCGCACCAGCTGCAGCGCTTTCTGTCCAAACATTTACACAAGGTACAAGCGCATCTACAAGCGTTTTATCGCCTACCTCTGCCCCTCTTCCGAAAGAGCGCTCACCGATAGACTGTATGCCTTTAAGCGCAACTTGTAACATTTCAGCAAACTCTCCGACCGTTAATTCCATTTTTCCTTCTACAGCTTTACCCGCAGCTCGGAAAGCCCCTCCCCAAATGGGTCCAGAAGCTCCTCCGCAATGCTCCATAATTACCATAGAACTCGCATCAAGGAAAGTCCCAATATTTAAATGTTCCTGACCTAGAATCGAGCTCCATTCTCGTTTTAATTGCTTAAATCCTTTTGCGACGCTCATTCCGAAATCGCCATCTCCTGCATGTGTATCTAATTCGCAGAAAGGTACTTCGTTCTTGATAATAATTTCACTCATTTTATCTACGAGATAAATTATATTATTTAATGTGATTACCTCACTCTTGATAATAGCGTGTTCTTCCACTGTTTCCGTCTCAAAGACAACTTGTTTCTCTTCCAAGTTGTCATTAATATCTACGTACTCTACATTATCAACCGGTCCCTCTACCTTAAATGCAGGTGTATTACATTCTTTCGATAGTAATGTTTTCAGCTCATTATCTAGTTTCATTACTGTTAGAGAAATCCCAGCCATATCAATACTTGTCATGTAATTGCCGACAAACGTTCTATTGATTCGTATATTTCTTTTACTCAACTCTCTAGTCACTGCATTGTTAAACAGATAAAGTTCTTGAAGCGGTGTACCGCCAAAACCATTTACTAGAACAGCAATTTCAGCATCTTTATCTAATCTTAAATCTTTCACAAGGTCATTTGTCATACGAAAAGCTAATTCATCTGCGGCCATAACTTTTTCACGTTTTCTCCCTGGCTCTCCATGAATACCGACGCCATATTCCATCTCATCTTCATCCAATTTGAAAGTCGGTGATCCACTAGCTGGAACCGTACAGGAAGTTAGTGCTAGACCAATTGTTCGAACATTTGCCGCTGCTTTTTCCGCAGCAGCTTTGACTTGCATCAAATCCAAACCTTCTTCTGCTGCAGCACCAGCGATTTTATGCACTAACACAACCCCAGCAACGCCGCGTCTTCCTACTGTATAAAGACTATCCTCTACTGCAATATCATCATTTACGCGGACGTACTCTACTTGAATGCCATCCTCAGTAGCTAAGTGGGCACCATTTTTAAAGTTCATAATATCTCCGCTGTAATTTTTAATAATAAGCAGTGTACCTTTTTTGCTAGCTGTTGCTTTAATTGCTTGATATACCTGTATTTGCGAAGGAGAAGCAAAGACGTCACCGCATACTGCAGCATCCAGCATTCCTTTCCCTACTAACCCCGCATGTGCCGGTTCATGCCCACTACCGCCACCGCTAATTAAAGTTACCTTATTTTCATTCATTTCTTTTTTCTTAATTATTTTATATTTTTTTAACAACTCAAGTTCCGGATGAGCCATAACCATCCCATTGCACATTTCCATAACGAGTGTTTCAGGTTGATTCATAATTTTCTTCATTTTTATTCCTCCCCTGTAAGCTTGGTTACATTCTTCGCAGCCTATTCATATTCATACTTCTATAATTATTCATAGAAGATTTCTACTATGATATGATTTCTATTATTTGAAAGCATATTCTTATTAATTATAGCAAAATGAAAGCGCTTTATCTCGAAAGGACAAAATGAACGATTTGTCTAAAGACACTCGGCCTTTTTTGTTGTAGAGATGATTATCATAATCTCTCATACAGTTCATCCCCCATCTAACTTCTACATTTTCGTAGAATTCCGAGGTGAGAGACTTTACCTGTTGCTTCACTTTCGGTGAGAATAAACTACTGCCCGTTAGGTTGGGATAAAGTGAAACTTTAAGCAGTGGGGATTTTCTCCATCCCCACTGCTTATTAGTCTTCACCAATCGGGCGTTACGGGCAGTTTTTCTTCAGATAACTACTGCCCGTTAACGCGGGATAAAGTGAAACTTTAAGCAGTGGGGATTTTCTCCATCCCCACTGCTTATTAGTCTTCACCAATCGGGCGTTTACGGGCAGTTTTTCTTCAGATAACTACTGCCCGTTAACGCGGGATAATTCCTGACATTCACGGAAAGCAAAGTGCTTACATCCAATACATTTATTTGTATCTAAATAACTTAAAGACTTATTAATCGCTTCTCCTGTACGCTGATAGAAATTCTCTTCACCAATTTCAGCATATAAACCATTTTTTTGTAGCGCTAATTTCAATTCATCTTGCACACCTGTAACTAAAATAGTGCCACCCTGAGCTTTAAAATTCCGGATGACATTACCAAAATATGTCTCACCTGTCGTATCCAAAAAGGGCACTTTGCTCATGCGTAATATCAAAACTTTTTGTTGTTGTTGAATGGAACTTACAATTGCCTCCTCAAAAGTTTGAGCTGCGCCAAAGAAAAGAGGACCCTCAATTGTATAAATACTAATTTGTGGACAGTCACGTTTCTGGTGGACAACATGTGATTGTACCTTCCCACTCTCTTTCGAATGATCCGGTAATACTTTTGTTACTACAAGCTTTTCGCTCATACGCTTCGCAAATAATACGACTGCTAACACAAGTCCAACCTCTACAGCTAATGTTAAGCTTGTAAAAACAGTCAGTAAAAACGTAATCATTAAAACGAGGGAATCTCCTGATTTTAATTTAACGATATGCGCAAAATGCTTTTGCTCACTCATATTCCAAGCCACGACCATTAAAACTGGAGCCATACTTGCTAACGGAATATGTGAAGCAAAGGGCGCTAGTAATAATAAAGTAACTAATACAAATACACCGTGAATAATACCTGATATTGGTGATACTGCACCTGTTTTAATATTTGTCGCAGTACGCGCAATAGCCCCTGTCGCAGGGATCCCCCCAAAGAAAGGAGTGACGATATTAGCAATTCCTTGACCAACAAGTTCGCGATTACTATTATGTTTTGTATTTGTCATTCCATCCGCTACTACTGCAGATAGAAGTGATTCAATTCCGCCTAGCATAGCAATCACAAAGGCTGGTCCAATAAGTAGCTGAATTCGCTCCCATGTGATATCTGGAATCGCAAAATTCGGTAATGTATTTGGAATTTGACCATAGGCCGTTGCGATTGTGGCAACTTGTCCAGAAAAAAAGAACGTTGCAACTAATGTAGAAACAACAATGCCTGCTAACGCCCCTGGAACTTTGGGTAAAACTTTCGGTGTTATTAAAATAATGATCAGACTAATGATTGCCGTTAAAACACTATAAAAGTTTGTTGTACCAATATGCATAACAATTTCTTTTACATTGTCAATAAAATACTCATGTCTTTTAATATTAGTCAAACCTAAGAAATTAGCAATTTGGCCTGTAAAAATAATAACTGCAATTCCTGCTGTAAAACCTATTGTCACGGGACGTGGGATAAATTTTATTAATGAGCCAAGTTTAAATATCCCCATTAAGCACAAAATAACCCCTGCCATTAATCCAGCGATAAGTAAGTTTTCATAGCCATATGAAATGACTACCCCTAGCAGAATTGGCACAAACGCACCTGTAGGTCCTCCGATTTGAAACTTCGAACCACCCAAAAGAGAAATTAGTATTCCAGCAATAAAAGCTGTATATATTCCATACTCAGGCTTAACACCTGACGCAATGGCAAAGGACATTGCCAGTGGTATTGCTACAATCCCGACAATAGTCCCTGAGATTAAATCTTTCTTCAAATGATGAACAGAATATCCTTCATATCGTCCTGTAAACAGTGACTTCATCTATAAATCTTCCCTTCAAAATAATAAGCAAGGTAAATGTTTCATAAGAACACAGTCTACAAAATTTACATATCTTCTTCATTATTTTCGTTAATAGTCATTTCTTCTAATCTTGAAATTGTATTTATCAAGTGATTGTTGAAAATATCTTTTGTTACACCTAGTAATTCTCCAATCATCGGATCGCTTAAAGAATAGTAAACTTTTTTCCCCTCTTTCGTCCCATGTACAATATTTTTGCCTCGTAATACACTTAATTGCTGAGAAACAGCTGAGCCCTCTTTTTCTAAGCAGCTTTGAATTTCATTGACATTTTTCTTACCGTCTACTAGTAATTCCAATATTCTAATTCGTAATGGATGTGCTAAAGCTTTAAAAAAATCTGCCTTAAATTGCTGCAAGCTCTCTTCCACATAAATCCCTCCACGGAACTTCATTTTCATATATTCAAATATTTGAATATGTATGATTGATTGTACGCTACTATAAGCAAACTTTCAATATCAAACATTAAAAAACGAGCAAAAAACGTGTTTCCCACACAGTTTTTGCTCGTTTTCGGAAATTCTTTGTTAAATTTAACCTATTAATCTATCACTGTTTTATTCTTTCGTAAAGGATAATCATAGATAAGGCATGGAATAATCGCAAACAATACTATAATTACTAGGATTAATACGAGTACAATCATGCCAAACTGATCGACCATAATACCACCAAATAGAGGGCCAATCATACGACCAGTTGTTGCCGCACTATTAATAATCCCTTGATAAAAGCCCTGACGCCCTTTTGGTGCAAGCTGATTGGCGATGGTAGGTAAAGCAGGCGTATAAAACATTTCACCAAAAGTTAGCACTACCATTGCTGCTCCAAACATTTTAAAATCACTTGCAAATGCAATGATTCCAAAGGATATTGCGATAAGGATAACGCCTAATACTAATTGACGCTTTAATTTATTTTCCCAACGTTTCACTAGCGGCGCAATTAGCGGTTGCCCTAAAACGATAAGCAGACCATTAATAGTCCAAAGTAAGCTGTACTGTTTCAATCCTAATCCTAGATCTTGCGTATAGGAAGAAATAGTCGCACTCCATTGTGAATAAGCGAGCCAGCATAGTACAGAGGAAGAACTTATAATTAATAATGCATAAAACGGCGCTTTATTTATAATTCGCTTACTTTCACCCACGACATTCATCGGTGCAATGCTCCCCGCTTCTAATCGTTTAAAAGTAAAAAACGCTATAAAAAAGAACAAAATATACATAGCTAAGTTGACCTTAAAGACGTAGTCAAATTTATAATCAGCAACAACGCCGGCAAGTGCAGGACCAATTGCTACTCCTAAATTTTGAGCTAAATAAATTGCGTTAAAGGCCTTTCGTCCACCCTCAGGCCACGCAGTTCCAGCTAAAGCAAACATTCCTGGGAATACAATACCTCCACTAAAGCCGAGTATCGTTAAAATCCACACATAATGTGGCCAGCCGTGCCAAATCGTTAAAGCTATTAATGAGGCAATCGTTAACAGAATGCCTAGCATTGTTGATTTATAGCCACCTATTCTATCAAATAAATAACCACCTAAGAGATTTCCTATTACGCCAGCAGCAGAATTCAGCATCAACACAAAGCCAGCCATCGCAAGGGACTTCCCTAAATAATCGTGCATATAAATGGCATTTAAAGGCCATAAAAATGAATTGCCCGTCGTGTTCACAAGCATTCCGATAATTAAAAACCAAACGCTTTTTGGCATAAAATATCCTCCATTACTTCGCTACTCTAAATAGTTAGTTTATGTTGAAAAATACAAAAGTACAAGAAAAATAAATTTACTCTTTTCACATAGGATTTAGAATATTTACTGTGTAGTTTTTTCGGCCATCCTCATGATTTACTCCTGTCGATGTACTTTTCGTTTGGCTTCCCTCATCAATCGCTCAGGTCATTCACATAATATTAAATTCTTCCCTCATGACGGAAGCACTAGCACGTGATAAAATATAGTGTTAGAGGAGTGAAATAAATGACAGAAACAAACTTTCCTTTTCCTTCAGATGGAAAAAGGTATTATACATGGAATCGCTATTTACGTGAGCAATTTGGTCATAAAGTTTTTAAAGTAGCACTAGACGCGGGCTTTGACTGCCCAAATCGTGATGGTACGGTTGCCTTCGGAGGTTGTACGTTTTGTAGTGCAGCAGGTTCAGGTGATTTTGCGGGCAACAAAGTTGATCCTATCGAGGTGCAATTTGCTGAAATACGTGACAAAATGCATCAAAAATGGAAGGACGGCAAATATATGGCTTACTTCCAAGCATATACAAATACACATGCACCACTTCCTGTATTAAAGGAAAAATTTGAAGCAGCATTGGCTCAAGAGGGTGTTGTTGGATTATCCATTGCAACACGCCCAGACTGTCTACCAGATGATGTAGTCGAATATTTAGCTGAATTAAACGAGCGTACTTATTTGTGGATTGAACTTGGGCTTCAAACTGTGCATGAAAAAACTGCAAATCTTATCAACCGTGCCCACGACTATGCAACATATGTGGAAGGTGTTGAAAAGCTACGAAAGCATGGTATTCGTGTATGCTCTCACATTATTAATGGCCTTCCTCTTGAAGACTATGACATGATGATGGAAACTGCTCGTGAAGTCGCAAAGCTTGACGTACAAGGCATTAAAATTCATTTACTACACCTTTTAAAAGGTACTCCAATGGTTAAGCAATATGAAAAGGGCATGTTAGAATTTTTAGATCAGGACATTTACACAAAACTAGTGGCAGATCAACTTGAAATTCTACCACCAGATATGGTTATTCACCGTATTACAGGTGATGGACCAATTGATTTAATGATTGGCCCAATGTGGAGTGTTAATAAATGGGAAGTATTAAATGGTATTGATGCAGAGCTAGAACGCCGTGGAAGCTGGCAAGGGAAATTTTATCAAGCTGAGGTTGCCAAATGAAGCTACAACGCGTTTTACAATATGCACAACAGCTGATAAAAGATACAGTTGAAGAGGGCGATACTGTAGTAGACGCCACAGCAGGAAACGGCCACGACACATTATTTTTAGCACAACTTGTCGGCGATGAAGGTCAAGTATACGCCTTTGATGTTCAAAAGAGCGCTGTTGATGCAACTCTCCACCGCCTTTTAGACAATGGCTTAGAGCATCGTGCACTTGTTTTAAATAGAGGGCATGAAGAAGTAGCCAACTATGTCCACAAGCCTGTAGCTGCTGCAATCTTTAATCTCGGTTATTTGCCTGGTAGTAATCACGACATCATTACACAGCCAAATACTACGATACAAGCAATTGGAGATTTGCTAAAGATGCTAAAAATCGGTGGTCTTATTGTCCTTGTCATTTATCATGGTCATCCGGGTGGTAAGGAAGAACGAGATGCTGTAATAGATTATGTCAGTCGACTTCCCCAAAAATATGTACATGTATTAAAATACGAGTTTCTAAATCAACAAAATGATCCTCCCTTTGTGATTGCTTTGGAGAAAATGAAAGATTACTCGTTAAGTTAGTTAGAACGTTTCAATATGAGGCATGATTCCGATAAAGCATTGGAATCATGCTTTTTTAACTTCTTTCAGCAATTTTTTTCTGTAGCGAAAGCAAAGCGTCAGCTACAATTATGCCGAAGCATAATTGATTTTAGAAAAGAAAATATCCCCCGATGGCGCGGGGGATAGGGAGGAGTACTTAATTTTTACTTTCATGTCAAATTACCTTAATTAACTTAGTTAGATTTTAAAAGTGTTTGTCGTTTCATTGCATCCACATATCGCTGATTGACTTTATCCCAATCGATAGTATTCCACCAATTCGTAACAAATTCAGGTCGACGATTTTGATATTTCAAATAATACGCATGCTCCCATACATCAATAATGAGTAGAGGAATTTTCCCCTCTTTTAAAGGCGTTTCTTGGTTAGCTGTACTCATAATGGTTAATTGTTCGCCATCCAGCACTAGCCATCCATACCCACTTCCAAAGCGGGTAATCGCTGCATTAGATAGCTGATCCTGAAAATTATCAAACGTTTTAAAATAATAATCAATCGCCTTTCCAATATCAGCATTTGCCTCACCACCGCCATTGGGACTCATCAAATCCCAAAATAAACTATGGCAATAGTGTCCTCCACCATTATTTTGTACAGCTGTTTGAATATCTGCTGGTAGCACATCAAGATTGCTTAATAAATCTTCCAACGACTGATTTTGTAAATCCTTTTGACCTTCTAAGGCCGCATTTAAATTATTTACATACGTAGCGTGATGCTTAGAATGATGAATCTCTAACGTTCTAGCATCAATATAGGGCTCCAACTGATCATAATCATATGATAGTTTCGGTAAATGGAACACAGTCAATTTTTCACCTCCCCCCAAAAAAAGTTTCTCAAAGGAAAGATAATTTCCTTAAGACAAAATATACCTTCTTTTTCTATTGCCGTCAATAGAAATTTTTTATAAAACAAAAAAGCTATCTAATAGAATGTTAAATTCTATTAGATAGCTTTCTCTTTATTGTCTATTTATTTTTACGTTTTTCATTATAATCTATCCAGAAATCTGCACCTTTAATTCCTAGTTTACGAGGATCAAAAACAGGATCTTTTCCTTCTTTTTTCTGTTTCTCATAGTCCTTTAATGCTACTATAGCAGGCTTCATAATAATTAAAATCGCTAAAACGTTAATCCAAACCATTAGACCTAATCCAACATCCCCCATCGCCCAAGCAAGATCGGATGTGCGGACTGTACCGTAAAACGCAGAAATTAAAATTGCAAATTTAGCCAGCCATATGACGACTTTCTCTGTAGCTCCTGAGAATAAATAAGCCACATTTGTTTCGGCTATGTAGTAGTATGCCATAATTGTCGTAAAAGCAAAGAAGAATAAGGCAATCGCTACGAATGGTCCACCAAAACCTGGTAGTGAAGAGTCTACTGCATATTGTGTGTATGCTGCGCCTTCTTTAATACTTTTCGCAAATGTGATTTGTTCTTCTCCAGTTAATCCGCCTTTATTGAAATCGCCAACATAAACAAATGAATCAGTACCCGCTTTTTCATCGTGTACATTATACATACCAGTAAATAAAATCATAAATGCTGTAGCTGTACAGATTAATAAAGTATCAATATACACAGAAGCTGCTTGAACGATACCTTGTTTAGCAGGATGCGATACCTCTGCAGCTGCTGCTGGATGCGCCCCTGTCCCCTGACCTGCCTCATTTGAATAAATACCACGTTTAACCCCCCATGCAATAGCGGAGCCAATAATACCACCAAAGATTTCTTGTGCACCAAATGCGCTAGAAAAAATTAATGAAAATACAGCTGGTACTTCTTTAATATTCATTGCAATAATGATGATGGCCATCAGAATATATGCTAATGCCATAAACGGTACAATGATCTGCGCAGCATTGGCAATCCATTTAATACCACCGATAATAATAGTACCTAATAATACGACAATAATAAGTCCTGTAATCCAAGTCTTAATATCGAAAGCGTTTTCAACAGCTGTAGCAATTGCATTCGATTGAACACCCGGCATCAAAATTAACATGGCAGCTAATGCGGCAACAGCAAATATAACTGCAAACCACTTTTGCCCCATTCCTTTTTCTATGTAAAAAGCTGGCCCACCACGATATTCTGTATCTTTCTCTTCTTTATAAATTTGAGCCAATGTCGACTCAACGTAAGCAGTTGCCGCACCGATAAATGCGATTGCCCACATCCAAAAAACAGCACCAGGTCCCCCCATCCCGATTGCTGTAGCTGTACCGGCAATGTTACCTGTACCTACTCGACCAGACAATGCGATAGACATCGCTTGGAAAGATGAAATCCCCTTATCCGATTTTTCGCCTTTAAACATTAAAACAAACATATCTTTAATGTGTCTTACTTGTAGGAACCGTGTGATAATTGAAAAAAAGAGCCCAATTAACAAAATGCCATAAATAAACCACGGTCCCCATAAAATCTCATTAATTTTCCCAACGATTGTTTCCATTTTACCCCTCCAATGTGAAAAAATATTACTTTAAGTCATTATAGTATTACACTTTTCTGAAAATTACAACATTATATTCAAGTAACAAAAAGTTAGTAATTTTCTAGTTAATTGGAGAGGTAATTCACTATTCAATTATATAGCCAATTCTTCGAAGAGCATTATTAATAAAATCACGTATATAAACAAAAATCTCGTCACGCTCTACTTCATGAAATAGATTATGATAACAGTTTGCCCATTCTTTGAATTGAAACTCTGTAAATTCCATCTGATAAAGCCAATTCCGTGTTTGTTTGGTTTCAGTAATATTATCTTTTTCAGCTGTCATAACTAACATAGGCATATTAGGGAATTCAGCCTTCGGCAATAACACTAAATTGCGCATCATTTGTTGTAGCTCGCGATACCATTTCACTGAAACAACGGATGAAAAAGGAACCTCATCCTTCATCTCATCTCTACCTTCTATACTGCGCGTTAGTGATTCTAATGTAATTTCATGGGTCAGCTTCACATTGGCAGTCAGGGCACTTAAACTAGTTAAAGCATTTGATAGTTTACCTGGCAATAGATTTAAATGAAGCCAAGGTGAAGTTAAAATAATTCCTGCACATTCATATTTTCTTTTTTGCATGGTATGTAGTAATAGAGTCGCACCAAGTCCATGTCCTATTAAAAAGACAGGTAAATTATACGAAAAAGCATTCTCGATTAAATGCCTTGTATATTTGTTGTATTCTTTAAAATCCTCATCGTGAACACTTGAATATCCTACATTTACTCCATGATTAGGTAAATCCCCCATGACTATGTGGAAGCCTTCCAATCTAAGTTTTTCTATAAGCCATGCATACCAACGGTGATTTTCATATGCACCATGAAGAATAGCAACCACAGCCTTTGCTTGTCCATCAGCTTCCCATTTCCACATTTCACATAGTCCTCCTAAAAAAATAATTACACAATGATTATATCGTAATATCTTGATCATTTTAATTTTATATTTCCATCAAGTTGCGTATTTGATACGATAATATTACATCAAAGAAAGAAAAGAGGCGATCCTCATGATCTATCCATTTAAAGGTAAAAAACCCAATATTGACCCTTCTGTTTTTATTGCTGATTATGCAACCGTTACCGGCGACGTTACAATAGGTGCTGAAACAACAATTTGGTTTAACACAGTTATTCGAGGAGATGTATCACCAACAATTATAGGAAAAAGAGTTAGTATTCAAGACCTCTGTTGCTTACATCAAAGCCCCAAATATCCACTAATTATTGAAGATGAAGTAACAGTTGGACATCAAGTAACTTTACATAGTTGTACGATTCGAAAAAAAGCCTTAATAGGTATGGGCTCTATAGTATTAGACGGAGCGGAGATTGGAGAGGGTGCATTCATTGGGGCGGGTAGTCTAGTACCTCCAGGCAAAGTCATTCCTCCAAATAGTTTAGCACTAGGCCGTCCTGCAAAGGTTGTAAGAGAATTAAACGATGAAGATAAAGAAGATATGGAACGCATCATACGTGAATATGTAGAAAAGGGTCAATACTATAAATCTCTTCAACCAAAAAATTAATGTAAAGCAGCTCCACGATTGCTTGGGCAACCGAGCAATATAGGAGCTTATTTTTTTCGTTAAAAAACAGCGAAAGGGGCTAAATTAATGTTAAGCCCCTTTCTGTAATAGTATTTTAAAATATTTCCCCAGCTACTTCATTGCTTTAGCTGAATAGTTTATAAACCTGCTTTTTCTTTTAATGCGTCAGCTTTGTCTGTTTGTTCCCAAGGTACATTTAAATCTGTACGACCGAAGTGGCCATATGCGGCAGTTTGCTTATAAATAGGACGACGAAGGTTTAGCATTTTAATAATCCCCGCTGGGCGTAGATCGAATAGCTCGCGTACCCATTTTACAATTTCACTTTCCGTAACTTTTCCTGTTCCAAATGTATCAACTGCAATAGATACAGGTTGAGCAACACCAATCGCATAAGCTAGTTGTACTTCAGCTCGATCAGCTAAACCAGCTGCTACGATATTTTTTGCCACATAGCGTGCTGCATATGCCGCTGAACGGTCTACCTTAGTTGCGTCCTTACCTGAGAAAGCACCTCCACCATGACGTGCATAGCCACCGTATGTATCAACGATGATTTTACGTCCAGTTAGACCAGCATCCCCTTTAGGACCACCAATTACGAATCGGCCAGTTGGGTTGATGAAATATTTAGTATCGGCATCTAGTAATTCACTTGGAACAACTGGAGCAATAACGAATTCTTTTAAGTCTGCTTGAATTTGCTCAAGTGTAGCTTCTTCATCATGCTGTGTTGAAATTACAATCGTATCAACGCGTACTGGTACATTGTTTTCATCATATTCAACCGTTACTTGCGTTTTTCCATCTGGACGTAAATATGCTAGTTCACCAGATTTACGTACTTCCGTTAAACGACGAGCTAATTTATGCGCTAAACTAATTGGTAATGGCATAAGCTCTGGCGTTTCGTTACATGCATAACCGAACATTAAACCTTGGTCACCTGCGCCAATTGCTTCAATGTCAGCGTCTGTCATAGAGCCTTCACGCGCCTCTAATGCTTGGTCAACACCTTGAGCAATATCAGGTGATTGCTCGCCAATAGCAACAAGAACTGCTAGGTTTTCAGCATCAAAGCCGTATTTCCCACGTGTATAACCGATTTCTGCTACAGTATCACGAACGATACCTTTAATATCTACATAAGTAGAAGTAGTAATTTCTCCTGCTACTAATGCTAAGCCTGTTGTTACTGTTGTTTCACACGCTACACGCGCGTTTGGATCTTCTGCTAAAATAGCATCTAAAATGGCATCCGAGATTTGGTCACAAATTTTGTCTGGATGTCCTTCTGTTACACTTTCTGATGTAAACAGTCGACGGTTTGTCATTTGATTTTCCTCCTATTACTTTTACAAATAATATTTGCGAATTAATACGGTACTCATTACCCATGTCAAGTTCGCCCCTAAGGATTGAACTCTCAAGCCGTTGTTGCTGTCGTTGCACTTTCGCACAGTAAACATTTGTTGCTGTCATTGCACTTTCGCACAGTAAAACAGTTGTTGCTGTCACTACGCTTCCGCACAAATAAACAGCTGCTGCTTTTAACACGAGGATTTTTGAAAGATCCGTCATTATAATAAGGAAAGGACTGTATACTTACCTTTAATTCGTTTTTAACAATAAAAAAATCCTTTTCTCACGCTTACTTAACATGAGGAAAGGAATAATGACTTCGTAACCTTTCACTCTTATCGTTCAAGGGAGTTTCCCCTTGCATCAGATTGGCACCAGCGCATGTCGTGAAATAGTTCATGCAGGTTGCCGGGTTTCACAGGGCCTGACCCTCCACCAGCTCGGGATAAGAGTATCCGTTCAATATCTCATAATACGTAAAAGGTCGAACATTGTCAAATATTTTTAACTTCTTTCAGCGGGTGTCCAACATCGTGCTGTTGCTGTTGCTGTCGCTTCGCTTTCGCACAGACTAAAACCCTTTGCTGACGCTACACTTTCGCGCAAAAAACATTGTCAGGCCCAAGCACAAAGCAGATTCCGGACGCATTGTTTATCTGTAGCGAAAGTAAAGCGACAGTTACAATTATGCCAAGACATAATTGATTGTATTCTTATAAAGAAAGTATGGGATTTATATAGAAACAAATTTGGATTATACTGTAATTTAAAACAAAATAATCCCTACTCTCCACCTTACATCATGTGTTAACATATGTGTAACCCTTTACAGCACATTTTGTAGCAAAAGCAAAGCGTTAGCTACAGAACATGTGGTGGATGAATATGATTGTAGCCCCTTTTCAGTCGAAGACAAGCTCCAACTAATAAAAAGCAAGCTAAAACTTCACATCCTGTGCGAACCCCATGTTAGCCCAAAGCTTCCAAACACAATTTTTGCTGTGTCGAAAGTGAATGTGTGATCACTTATTATAAATAGGGTAAAAAGCATTATCAAAACAAATCAATTTACTTTTTGTCGTTTTCTTGAAAAGTAATAAAATCTGAAAAATAATTTCTGAATTAGTATAGATTATTTAAGCAATTGTGTTATACTATTTTTGAAATTAAGAAAATCTCCCTCAAACTCTAGGGAATACTATAAAAAAGGATGGTATTTAATCGATGAATTCAGTAGAAATTGCAAACGAACTGAAGGAATTATTAAGCGGCGGTAACATTAATGTTCAACTTTCAGTACCACAATTAGCTGAAAAGGCTACTTCTCGTGGTGAAGCTATGTTAACAGTAGATGGCGCAGTTCGTGCAGAAACTGGCAAATACACTGGTCGTTCACCTAAAGATAAATATACGGTAGAAGAAGATAGCACAAAGGATAAAATTGACTGGGGCAAAGTTAACCGACCAATTTCTTCTGAAGTGTTCGATAACTTATATGTAAAAGTAGTAAAATATTTAAAAGAACGTGACGAATTATTCGTATTCAAAGGCTTTGCTGGTGCTGACAAAGATTCGCAATTAAGCATCCAAGTAATCAATGAATATGCTTGGCACAATCTTTTCGCCCATCAATTATTTATCCGTCCAACTAAAGAAGAATTAGCTTCTCATGTTGCTGACTTCACAGTTATTTCAGCTCCTAACTTTAAAGCAGATCCTGCTATTGATGGCACTGCTTCTGAAACATTCATCATTGTATCACTTGAAAAGAAAATTATCCTAATCGGTGGTACTGAATACGCTGGTGAAATCAAAAAATCTATTTTTGGTATTATGAACTACTTGTTACCACAACAAGGCATCCTTTCAATGCATTGCTCAGCAAACGTTGGTGAAGCTGGTGATGTTGCATTATTCTTCGGTTTATCTGGTACTGGTAAAACAACTTTATCAGCTGATCCTGATCGTAAGCTTATCGGTGACGATGAACATGGTTGGTCTGATAACGGTGTATTCAACATTGAGGGCGGTTGCTATGCAAAAACAATTAACCTTTCTTCTGAAAAAGAACCAGAAATCTACAACGCAATCCGCTTCGGTTCTGTACTAGAAAACGTAGCTGTTGATCCAGAAACTCGAGTTTGTGACTATGATGATGGTTCATTAACAGAAAATACGCGTGTAGCTTATCCAATTCAATACATTGAAAATATTGTTGATCCATCTGTTGCAGGTCACCCAAAAACAATCATCTTCTTAACAGCTGATGCATTTGGTGTATTACCTCCAATCAGTAAATTAACAAAAGAGCAAGCAATGTACCACTTCCTAAGCGGTTTCACATCTAAACTTGCTGGTACAGAACGTGGTGTAACGGAGCCAGAACCAGTATTCTCAACTTGCTTCGGTTCTCCATTCCTTCCACTTCCAGCAACAGTTTATGCTGAAATGTTAGGTCAAAAAATTGACGAGCACGGTGCACAAGTATACTTAGTGAACACTGGTTGGACTGGTGGCGAATACGGAACTGGTAGCCGTATGAAGCTTTCTTACACTCGTACAATGGTACGTGCTGCAATTGACGGCAAATTAGCTAATGTTGAAACAATTCAAGATTCAGTATTCGGTTTAAACATTCCAACTTCTATTGAAGGTGTACCAACTGAAGTGCTTAATCCTCGTGATGCATGGGCAGATAAAGCTGCTTATGATAAAAAAGCTTCTGAACTTGCTGGTTTATTCAACGAAAACTTCAAGAAATTCTCAAATGTTTCTGAAGCTATCACTAAACTTGGCGGTCCATTAAAATAATTCATTAAGCAAAGGGAACGATTTCAGTCGTTCCCTTTTTTGTGTTGAAAGAGAAAATATTTGTGAATATACTAGCCCTTTAAATGAGGGTGATTTCCATTCTAGGTTACTCGCACACAGAACAGTATCGTTTTATCACCATAAATTAAAGTGGCACGCCAGAAGATACATGCCGAGTGGAGTGATTGATTGGAGTGGAGACTGGGCGACTCCTTGGGAATCAGTATTAGAGGAACGAAGGCTAAAATCATCACGTCCTGTGATAACGCCTTCGTGACCAACCTCGTGTTGGCCCGAGACCCTGGAGCGAGCAGCGGCTCATCGGACGCCCCCAGGAAGCTCTGCTCTGCGCGAAAGCGAAGCGTCAGCGGCAAATGTTTTATTTCTGTGCGAAAGCGAAGCGTCAGCGGAAAAGCGCTCAGTCGGAACGGAAATCAACTCCCTCGTTTTGCCGAAGAGCCATACTTTAAGACACCTTAATTTCATGTATTTTAACAACATGCAAAGGGAACGATTAGAGTCGTTCCCTTTTTTATCTCCCCTATTTTATAGAATTCTATTTTTCATATTAGTAACTTTGTGTATAATTCATAATAGTAGTTTTAGGGGGATATATATGAAAAGAAAATATAAAGTGATTATTACCATTGTCAGTCTGCTATTAGTATTGTTTGTTGTAGCTGGATTTTTTGCAGGGAATTATTTTTATAACTTCGCCTTAAATCCTAATACTGATAAATCAGATGTGTTTAATGCTCCACAAAATTCTATTGTTGTCAGTCCTAAGGATATTAAAGAAAAAGAAGAGAGCGAAAAGTGGTTTAAAGAAAATTACAAGGACTCTTATATACAGTCTTTCGATGATTTAAAATTACATGCCTATACACTTAAAAATACAAACAACACAAATAAATGGGCAATTGTTTTCCATGGATATTCATCTGATGGCTCACAAATGACAAAGTATGCTAAGCATTTTTATGATACAGGCTACAATGTTATCGTACCTGATGCAAGGGCTCATGGAAAAAGTGAGGGTGACTATATCGGTATGGGTTGGCATGATCGACTTGATGTAGTCTCTTGGATTAATAATGTTATCAGTTCTGATAAAAACGCTGAAATTGTTTTGTATGGTGTTTCCATGGGAGGTGCTACAGTGATGATGGCCTCAGGAGAGGATCTACCTGGCAATGTTAAGGCTATTATTGAGGATTGTGGTTATTCCTCAGTTTGGGATGAATTCTCCTATCAATTGCAAGCAATCTTTAATTTACCTGAATTTCCCATTATGCAGTTTTCTTCAATTGTAACGAAGTTAAAAGCTGACTATACGCTTGGTGAAGCTAATAGCGTCAAGCAAGTAGCGAAATCGAAAACACCGATGCTATTCATTCACGGAAGTAATGATACATTTGTTCCATCTGATATGCTAGATGAAGTATATGAGGCTGCCAATGTACCGAAGGAGAAATTTATAGTTGAAGGTGCCGGACATAGCGGTGCAGAAAGCGTTGCTGGAGACGCTTATTGGAAAACTATTAATAACTTTTTAGCAAAATATATAGACTAAATGTCTTTTTTTCTACCGTTCAGGTGCCAGCCATAAAGCACCTGAACGTTTTTTGTCTACCTGAGCAGTTTTCACCTGGCCCGAGCGATTCTTCAGTCTACCTGAACAGTCTTCGAATAAAAAAACTCCTTTTTGAAAAAGTGTTAATCAAAACGGAGTAAACTCTCTAAATGTGAAATTTGTATCCATTCCCCTGCAACTTTTAGAAATAAATGCTTTGGAAACCTTGAAGTATTTGTAAATCAATTTTATCTGCTTTTGTCCTCTGAATGATAAAATCAAATCCTTTTTTGGTGTTATCTGCAAATTTAGGCAATGCTTCCAGAGTATCTGTTAAAGGTTTGTTGAAATTGTCCCAATGTATTGGAATAATAAGTTTAGGTTGTACTTTCCGCACGGTTTGCTCATAATACATGTTTTGAAAATCTTGATCCTGAGCCCCTAATACTCCAATTCCTAAAAATAATACATCAGCTCGAATGTCATCTAATGCCCCATCTATATAGTTAGCACTTGGCTTAACAAAGAACGTTTTATTATGATGCGTAATTACGAAATCGTATGAAGAATCTTCATGATAATCTAGAGCTTTTGCTGGTTGTTTAAGTGGTTCTTTAATTTTTTCTCCTTCGTCAAAGGTTGGTGAATGTTTTGATCGAAGGACAGTGATACTAAAATCACCAAACTGCATAGCCTTATTTACTTCATATACAGACATCTGTTTCATATTTATACCATTACCAAGTCCTATATTAATTGCTGATTCTGAACCATATACATGTGTACCAGTTTGTTTAGCGATATAAGCTAAATCTAACGCATGATCATAATGTGTGTGAGCAATAAATAATCCCTGAAGCTTATTATTATCAATTCCTATTTTTTCTAAGGCTTTATTTACAGCATCTGCATCAGTTTTTACAGTACTGAAAGGCAATATTTTTAATAAGGGCGGTCTAGAAATAAAACCATCAATCAATAATTGTGTGTTGCCATCATCAAATAATAAAGATGATGTTCCTAAAAACGTGACCTTTATCTGACCTTGATTTAATGCTTTTTGCTTTGTTTTCGAAGCGTAATATTCCTTGTATTGTTGAACATCTGCTGAAGGTGTTAAAAACTTATAATAAACAAAAGTAGAAGCGATTATCTTAAATACTAATCCTACAATAATCTTGCGTCTTTTACTTATTATGTATTTCAAACAATACTCTCCTCTCAAAACATAATGTTTTATTGACGTTTCATCCACTCGCAAAGTGCATGTACTGTTTCTCTATTTTTGGCCGGTGGATACTGATGAGCATAACGAAGATCATACCATGTATCATATCTTTTATTAGCATCCTTTAAATAAAATTCTAATTGTCTCGCATGTTCAATATCTACATTTTCATCACGATAGCCATGAATAATAAGTACTGGAGCCGTAATGTGCTCTATCTCGAAAAGTGGTGTTCGAGCATCATAAGCATCTGGTACACGATTAGGCGTCCCTCCAATAACCCGCTTCATCATCCTGCGCATATCTGTCCGCTCCCAATATGTAGCTGTTGCATCAGATACTCCTGCCCATGTCACAACAGATGTAATATCTCTACGTAAGATAGCAGTCCAAAGCGCCATAATACCACCACGTGAAAAACCAAAGACATGAATATTATCATTACAAAACTGTTTTAGCACGTCTACTGCGTATACAGCATCATAACGATCCGCTCCTGCAAACTCATCTCGTCCTTCTCCACCTCGATTGCCACGGTAATATGGAGCAAAAACGATAAAGCCTTGAGCTGCAAACTGTGCGACACGCGAAGGTCTAACCATGCCAATGCTTTGCATGCCTCCCCGTAAATATAAAAAGCCATCATATGTACCTTCTGCCTTAGGCTCCGCTAGTAATCCCTTCACACATAGACCCTGTGACATATACGTGATTTCCGTTAAACGAATAGCTGGATTAGGCGAAGGATAAGGACGTTTTCTAACGATCTTACCATTGGTCATAATGCTTCAACTCCTCCAGCATTTTCTGCATTCCTGCATCCTTCATATGAAAGCTTAAATTTGGATGATGAGCAAATTCTTCATCCGTAAGCCAAGTCATCCCTGAAGTTTCTAAATCAAATTCAATGTCCTCCTGCCCCGCAAACTGCGCAGTAAAGACCGTTTTACAAAATAAGATGTCATCATGAACGGCGTATTCTGCAAACCATCTAAGGTTTTTTACATGAACACCAGTCTCCTCGAATACTTCCCTAATTGCTGCCTGCTCCAATGTTTCCCCAGGTTCTTGCTTTCCACCTGGAACCTCGACACCACGTCGTTTATGAATCGTACATAACCATTTATTTTCATGTTTTAATAAAACAAGTACATGCTTAGGCTCAGTGTCCAATTCGCCTCTTTTAAAACTTAAATCCACTTGAAAACCATTTAAATCTGTAAATGTAAACATGCTCTTCAACTCCTTTTTCTATATTTCATACACTGAGTCGAATCAGCGTTACGGTGATGATCTTTTATTTCACTATAGAGTATTCATGTATCTATAATCAACAGATAAAATCACTAATATAAACTTCTATTAAGCGGTGCGATAGGTGTCTTTTTTTCAAGAAGTAATACAACATCTAATACTCTGTTCATTCGATTGCAAACAATAATAGCGTCCTGAATTGGATTTTTTTACTGGCTACTAATAAACACGAGCTCTTCTCTTAAGACCCATGAGAAATTAGCTTTCATTCATATAAAAAAGAGTCACTGATGTTTTTCAGTGACCCTCTACCTTTAGACACGTTTATTGAAATATGGAAGTTGTTCAACAAATGCCTTCGTATCCGCATCCCCATACTCATGAACTAATGCATAGATTTTTTTTAAGCGCAAATCAATTTCATCATTTTCTCTATCAAGATGATACTGTATATATGGCAATTGCGCACGCCACGCATTCGCGATTTCCAACATTTGCATTTGCTGAAAAATCTTTTCAAAGACATCTAATGCTTGGCGATCTACGTTGAGTTCAAAGTTCCACTGTCCTGCATATGGATTTGTATAATACGTTCTATTGGCTAGTGAAAAATATACACGCTGACGCTCCATCACAAAACACTCCTTTTACCATAGTATGGTGGTAAAAGGACTGTTTTATTCGCTGGAATGTCAAACTTCCTTCACAACTAAGTAGGATTATCTAATTTATAATAGGAAGTATGAATAAGGAACGGAGTGAATGCCATGAGTTTAATCACACTCTTAGTTGTAGCAGCAATCATCGTAGTATTAGTAACGATTGCGACTATTTTAAGTGTCAATCGTGCGTATGCTTTTAAACATACAGTCGATGAAAAACCACAGCAAAGCTTTCATAAAGATGATGACTAGTTCAATTTGTACATTTTTTTAAGACATTCTTTTATAATATTATTAAAAATAGAATTTGGAGTGAACACAATGGGAGTACCATTACCAATAATCATTATGATCGCAATGATGATGCTTATGTTTGGCGTTTCTGTCATTGTCTTGTTGAAGAAAAAAGGCAATTTCTTTACACAAACTATCGATGCTAAGCCTAAGCAAATTAACGCTCAACAAGAGGACAAGAAAATATGAAATATCCCTTTATATGGCTCATTAAGTTTTACAGAAAATTTATATCACCCATGACACCGCCATCCTGTCGCTTCCATCCTACATGCTCCTCCTATGGACTTGAAGCTTTTCAAAAACACGGTGCCATTAAAGGATTCTATTTAACGATTAAACGTATATCAAAATGCCAGCCATTCCATCCAGGTGGCTTTGATCCAGTACCTGAAAAATGGCCTTCGAAAAAGAATTAATTTTCGAGGGTCATTTTTTTCTTGTGCTTTTATCAGATGTGCGTTATTATAGGAACTGTTCTAAAAAATAAATCGTAATGATTACTATTTGAAAGAGGTATGCTATAAGATGAAAAAAGTATTTTTGTTATTTTTAGTTACAGTCCTTGCCCTATTCACTGCTGCCTGTGGGAATAAATCAGCTACATCCAAACAGTCAGAGACAAAGGATAAATTAACAATTTACACAACTGTCTATCCATTAAGTTATTTTGCACAACGAATTGGTGGCGATTTTGTAGAGGTTTCTTCTATTTATCCTGCTGGCGCCAATGAGCACACATTTGAGCCAACACAAAAAGATATGATGAAATTAGCAGATGCCGATATATTTTTCTATATAGGCTTAGGACTCGAAGGCTTTGTTGAAAATGCCAAAAAGACTCTAGCTAATGAAGATGTAACAATGGTAGCAACTGCAGATCAGGTTACAGATGAAAAATTAGCTATGAGTACAGGTCACTCACATGATGATGAAGAGGAAGCACATCATGATCACGAAGATGAAGACGGACACGGACATGATGACCATGATCACGGTAATGTAGATCCACATGTTTGGCTATCTCCAACTATCAGTCAAGACTTAGCACTTTCCATAAAAAACACTCTAGTTGAAAAAATGCCAGAACAAGAAGCTACATTTACAGCTAACTACGAGGCATTGGTAAAAGAACTACAAGATTTAGACAATGAATTTAAAGCTATGGCTGATAAAGCGCAAGAGAAAACGTTCTTCGTATCTCATGCAGCATTTGGCTATATCGCAGGACAATACGGCTTAAAGCAAGTTCCAATAGCCGGTTTAAACTCACAAAATGAGCCTTCTCAAAAAGAACTTACGGCGATTGTTGATAAAGCAAATAAATTGCATATTCACTACATTTTATTCGAGCAAAATGTCTCTTCTAAATTAGCTGAAGTTATCCAAAAAGAGGTTGGAGCAGAGTCTCTCGTCTTGCATAATTTAAGTGTTTTAACAGCAGATGATGTAAAGAATAATGAAACATACTTCACCCTTATGAAGAGAAATATTAAAACTTTAAATACTGCAATCAATTATTCCTCGGAATAATTGCGTCCGGAATCGGCTTTGTGCTTGCACAAAGAGCTCCTTTCCGATTCCGTGACATCCGCCGGAGGCTTTAACTTCTTTCAGTGGGTGTTTGGACACCCGCTGAAAGAAGTTAAACGAACACAAATAAATGAGTAAGGAGGTGCCCCGAACATAGTATGGGGCACCTCCTTTATTATGACGTACTTTTCTTGTGGCATTCGTTTTCCCGCTCTATAAATACTAATTAGCCCTTTTTTCTTATGGATAGCGTTTTGTTTTATCTTTCCATTATCCTTTATTTGGGCTATTATACTTTCTAAAATAATTGGTTCCCATTCATTTAAATACACCTGAACAGAATTATCGCTTTTATTACCTTTTAAAAGCAATCTAGGCTGTTCTATTAATTGTTTTACTGTTTGTTTATTTTTACTTAAAATGGAAAGCCCTTTATCAAAGGTAAATTGACCATCCAGTATTGGTTTTGTAAGAACTTCAACCTTATCCGTTTTTTGCAAATCAAAATAGGCTTCACTTGTAGCGGCTGGGAAACTCGTGTAGTCCCAAGAGTGATCCTGAGCTAATTGGCGATCAGACACTAAAAAATAATTATAACGGACCTCACCCTTACGATCAGGCAATGGATCATCCCATGTAACATCGATATGATACCATTCATCATCAAGCTTCACTAAGACCCAGGCGTGTAGTTGTTCCCCTACTTTTCCTGGTACATATTGTACCTCAAAGCCTAGCTTCTCTAGCATTCGATAAAGCACTAGAGCATATGCCTGACAAACTCCCTTGTTCTCAGTAAGCAATGTGTAGGGAGAATACTGACTTCCTTTCGTTTCCTTCGAATATTCAGCAGTTAGAACGATAAAATCATGTGCAGCCTGTATTTTCTGCAATTCACTTAATCCATGCATAGGTGTAATAATATTCGTCAAAGTCTGTTCTACAAATGCCTCCTCTTCCTGTGAAATATGATAGGTAAACTCAAAACTAATGACAATATTATTGGCATAGCCATCATATTTCCATTTAAAACTAGAAATATTGGCGTAAATATATGGATCTTGAATAGCATGTTTAATAAGCTCTGATAGTTCATCTTTTATTTCCGACGTATTACCAGTATAACGAATATCAAATTCAGTAGATAATTGCATGACTTGTTTTTGAATTAGATGTTGTAGTGTTTCTATTGTATTGGCCGTTGCGATATTCTTTTGTTCATAGTTTGCGAATACTTGCACATGACTCATTTGTAGAACAAATAATATAATGACAACATTATATATATATTTTCTCATATGAGTCTTTCTCCTTTATTAACTAGTTTATGCCTGTCATTTCTTATTATGTTAATGAATGATTAATTTAATCCTAAAAGTTTACTCTTAAAACGAATAAAGAAGGCTTCTTTGAAACGAAATATATAAGGACAATTAGAAAGCCTGTATCGTTGATTACAAAGTAATCATTGATACAGGCTTTTTATAATACTTATTCAATTAATGCCCTGTTAGTTTAAGTGAATTTTCTCACAAATTGTATGATATTATACAGTTGAATAGAAAGACAAATTAGAATTTGGAGGTTCAATATGAAAAGTGAAGATAAACAATATGCTTTAACTGTTATTACTAATATATTAAAAGTAATGCACAGTAAAGAATATGAAAACATTTTAAATTATGTGGATGGATCTGAAGTGGATGATATTGGTGAGTTATTCTATTATGTCCAAGAAACATTAAACTTAAATAGATTTGATTCATTTGATGAATTTGGCGCTCCATGTAATTTCCACCCAAAATACGAATATTCACAAATCAACTTCTATGAATTCAATGATAACAGTGGATTTGCTGTTGATTATGATTTAACTTCAAATTCAAAATTGGCAGATATGTGTTTACAAATGGAGTTTTTATATACGGATGATGGATTAAAAAGTGTTTTTATCACAGTTGACCCACAGTAAAACAAGATTCAGAAGCTCGACTTTTGGTTGAATTAGCGAATAAAATCAAGAATTAACAACTTATAAATCTAAATATGAAAAGGAGAACATATGGAAATATACAACATTAATTTGAATATTCATTATTCTGCCCCACAAGAAGTTTGGGATAAGTTGGAGTGTTTATATAGAGAAATGCCTAACTGGAACAACTTTGTAAACGGCTTTCCACAGTGGTATGGTTCAGATGGTAAATTGATAGAAGTAAGTATTGAATCAAGTGGATTACAATTCTATGCTAAATTACCATCAGAAGAATGGAATGAATGGATTGCATTATTTAAGAATAGAGCTACAAAATTATTGGGATATGAAATTGGCGAACCAGAAGACGGTTTTGAATTTCACTATTATGATTAACCCTTCAAATTCCAAGTTGTCCATAAGCTTAATTTGAAAATACATAAGACACTTCGGTGTCTTTTTTATATCATCGACAATTCTTCCAATCACACCTAATTGCTATTCAACTAACCTGCACCGTTAGTTGAATAAGAACAAGGTGAAACCTCTGTGGAATCCCATCTTATCTTGAAGTAAAGCACCCGTTCGCCATCCATGTAGCGCAAAAACCAGCGCTACACCACAGAAAATGAAAGATGATTAAATTCTTTCATGGGAGTTTAAAAAGAACTTTAGTTTCTAAATAAAGCGATATTTACGTGAAAATTGCGTGATGACCAAAATAATCGTTAACCCAACAACGAGATACCACATTATATGAAAAGGAACTATGAACATTAATACACCAAATAAAATAGCTGTTAAAGTGCTAACTGTAATTAATTGTATACTCGTAAATTTATCTTTAATAAAATAATATAAAGTGAGTGGTATCGCTAAAGTAAATATCGGAATATAAATTGTTATAATAGATATTTTAATAAGGGATATTGAAAGTACTGCTATTACGAAGCCTATTGACGTAGCAAGAGTTCTTCCTACAAATGCTTTACCTGAAAAATAGCCGTATAGCAGAATAAACATAATCGTTAAACTGGCACAAATTCCCGTTATTAAAACAAATGAATGGCCTATGACGAAAGCAGCCATTGAGAAACAAACTAAAGAAACGAATGGCAACAGCAATATTGAAGGATTTTGCACTTTTTCTATATTCATTACATTTGTAAAACCTACAAGACATAATAACGTAAACGGAATCGTCAAATATCCTAATTCAAAGTGATTACCTAGATTAATATCACTAACCTCAAGTTTGCCGACCATTATTATTACAAGTGATACACAAATTTGACCAATCATCCCCCAAATGCTTGATAATTTAAAAGCTTGCGTAAGCTTATCTGTAATTACAATTGAAACGATGCCAATTAATAAAGCTAAATATAACAAGTTTTACCTCCCGAAATAATTTATTAAAAATACTAAAAGTTAAATATTACTACCCAAATTATACAACATATGGAAAAATAACTAAATACAATAGTGATGCTTATTGAACTAAACTGCTTCGTTAGTTCAATAAAGAAAAAAAGAGCTGCATATGCAACTCAATGATCTTCAAGTAAAACCCCCGTTACTTTAAGTGCAAACTTTCACAATCATATTTAATAAAACAACAGTTGTTAAGCCAACTCTTGTTTACTTAAATTTCCAAAGCAGGTTTTAATGCTTCCCATTCTTCTCTTAAAATGCCCATACAAATAGAATCATAATAATTGTCTTCATAAAAGCGTACTTTTCTGATACGAGCTTCCATTTGCATACCTAACTTCTCTCCAACTCGAATCATTCTATCATTCCCTGACCAAGTAGTTAAACCTACTCTGACAAGTGGTAATGAATTAAATATATGATTAAGCCAAAGTTTTAGAGAACGAGTCCCTATTCCTTTATTCCAATTTTGACCTTCGTGTATAACAATACCTAATTCCAACCAGACACCTTGTTCATCTTCAAAATAATAAGAAACAATCCCACATACGACTTCATCTACTGTGATAACCCACATATTCTCTTTACCAACCCATGTTGGTGCAGTTTCCATGAATTTTCCAAACGTAATGGATTTATGCGGAAAGTAAGGTGCATCCCATTTCTTCCATTCTGGTGCATCTTCTTTATAAATTAACTCCCATAGTTTCGATAAGTCTTGTTCCTCAATTGGACGGATTATTAATTCGTTATCTTTGTACATACAATTCCTCTTTTCAATAATTTTTAAATTCATTGATTGAAAAGAAGATTCCCTCTACTTTTCAATCACCTTGTTGAAATTAATGTGTTTCATCTTTATCACACCTTTCCTTGTAATGTTATTATTGTATCATTTAACCAATTTCGATTAAATAAATTTTGTTAACCTGATCAAAATTCAATAAAAGAGAGCATTAATCTTTCTTGGTCAACGCCCTTGCTAGTTAGAAATATAGAAGCAAACTAAAAGAGCAAACGCAGATTCAAGGAAAGATATTATTGCACTCATTCTTGGATTTACTTTTAATTCAGAAATACCTATCACTAACCCCATTGACGCTACTCGCTATTCTGCGTTGGAGAGCATCAAGCAAATTCCTCCATTTATATTGCCTGCTGCTACGTTAGCACCAAATGTTTTATCAGTGCGAAAGCGAAGCGTCAGCACCAAAGCGCTCAATCGGTACGGAAATCAACCACTCGTTTTGCCGAAGATCCATACTTTATAATTTTTTCACCAACACGAAAAGAAGCCATCTTATCAACGAAGGCTTCTTTTTGTTATTAATTCATTAATTTTCTACGAAGTAATTTGTTGGCACCGTTTCGAGGGAGCTCGTCCGTAACAATAATTTCTTTTGGTATTTTATATTTAGCAAGCTTCTTTTGACAAAATGCTAGTATTTGCTCTGCCTGTACTTCTTCTTTTAATACAACAAAGGCGATTGGTACTTGCCCCCACGCATCATCATCGATTCCACATACTCCCGCTTCCTTAACAGCAGGGTGTGTAAGTAGTACATTTTCGATTTCAGCAGGATAAATATTTTCGCCACCTGAAATAATTAAATCAGCCCGACGATCAATGACAAATAAATAACCATCTTCATCTATATAACCAATATCCCCCGTATGGAGCCAACCATCAATCGTTGCATCTTTTTGAGCAAAACGACCAATGTACCCTGGTGTAACATGTGGGCCACGTATGCAAATTTCTCCTTCACCGTTGTCATTCGGCTCAGCAATGCGAATTTGATTAAAAAATAATGGTTTTCCCGCAGAACCAATTTTTTGCATCGCATCTTCATTTGCTAATGTTGCAGTTTGTGACGAGGTTTCAGTCATACCATACGTTTGAGCTACAGCTAAATTTAATGCATGCGCTCTCTTTAAATAATCTTCTGGCACTGGTCCACCACCTGCTAGCATCATTTTAAATTTCGGTGAGGCTTGTGCGTTTTTCTGTTCAAGGGTATGTAAAATCCTTTCCAATGTGACAGCGACTACCGACATATGTGTAACCTCGCCATCCATTATATTTTGGGAAATGACTTCTGCATCAAATTGATCATATAAATGCACTTTATTGCCGTACAATAGTGAGCGCACTAAAATAGAAAATCCACTAATATGAAAAAGTGGTACCGCACATAACCAAGTATCCTCTGCATGTAAACCAATATTTAAAACGGAGGCCGTTGCACTTGCCTGATGATTTCCGACAGTTTGACAAACGCCCTTTGGAAAACCAGTCGTACCAGATGTATACATAATCGATGTTGTTTGGTTTAAAGACCATTCTTTCGTAATATCAATAGCCGCTTCTGTACTTTTTTCTATAGTAGAAAATAAATAATAAGACGTATGTGATGGTAATTTTTCTATATCCTCATCGGCAATTAATATCGCCATAGCCTCTGAATCCTCTAGCTGATAGGCAATTTCATTCTGTGTTAGCCTACGATTTAGCATAACCATTTCGCATTGTAAATGCATACACGCGTACATCATAATGACAAGGGAAGGCTTACTCGGACCCATTATTGCAATACGGTCCCCTTGTTTTATATCCAGTGCTGTAAGTTGACGAGCACGTTTCAACGATAAATCATTTAATTCTTGAAACGTCCAAGTCTGCCCATTATATGTTAAACCGTTTCGTAAAGGTGTTAAATACGCTCGCTGTAAAATCCAATTTAAATACATCTCATTATTCCTCCAATCAGCCTTAATCTTACCGCTTTATCGCATCATCCGTCTATTCGGTGCTCTGACATAGGGTTTTTGCCGCTTTGGCGTGCGGTTCCACTGCAAAGCATGGTGTTCCGACGCTAATGCATGGGTTCCGACGCTAATGCATGGGTTCCGTCGCTTATGCATGGGTTCCGCTGCTAATGCACGGGGTTCCGCCGCTAACGCACCCTCTTCCGCTGCTAATGCATCCCGTTCCGCCGCTAACGCACCCTCTTCCGCCGCTAACGCACCCTCTTCCGCCACTAACGCACCCTCTTCCGCCGCTAATGCACTCTGTTCCGCCGCTAAATGCACTCTGTTCCGTCGCTAACGCACCCTCTTCCGCCGCTAACGCACGCCTTTCCGCCGCTAACGCACGCCTTTCCGCCGCTAACGCACCTTGTGCCGTCGCTCTAGCAAGTCTATCCGTCTCGGCCCTTTAGATATACAAAAAGCTCGTATCTCATTAAGATACGAGCCGTTTAAACGTTTCAGGTAATCAAGGGAATCTTGGGAATTGACCGAAATCTGGTTGACGTTTTTCTTTGAATGCGTCACGACCTTCTTTAGCTTCATCTGTTGTGTAGTAAAGAAGAGTAGCGTCGCCAGCCATTTGTTGAAGACCAGCTAAACCGTCTGTATCTGCATTCATTGCTGCTTTTAAGAAGCGTAGAGCAGTTGGAGACATTTGTAGCATTTCTTCACACCATTGTACAGTTTCATCTTCTAATTGCTCATAAGGAACAACTGTGTTAACTAATCCCATATCAAGTGCTTGTTGTGCATCGTATTGACGGCAAAGGAACCAAATTTCACGCGCCTTTTTATGACCGATAATACGTGCAAGGTAGCCTGAGCCATAACCAGCATCGAATGAACCAACTTTTGGTCCAGTTTGTCCAAAGCGAGCGTTATCAGCAGCAATTGTTAAGTCACAGACAACGTGTAATACGTGTCCTCCACCGATTGCATAACCTGCAACCATCGCTACTACAGGTTTTGGAATAACACGGATTAAACGTTGTAAATCAAGAACGTTTAGACGTGGGATCTCATCTTCACCAACGTAGCCGCCATGACCGCGTACTTTTTGGTCTCCACCTGAACAGAAGGCATGCTCACCTTCACCAGTTAAAATGATAGCTCCAACATTTTTATCATCACGTGCACGTGAAAAAGCATCGATCATTTCCATTACCGTTTTTGGTCGGAATGCGTTGCGCACTTCTGGACGGTTAATCGTAATTTTTGCGATACCGTTATAGAACTCATACTTAATGTCTTCATAAGTATGTAAACTTGTCCATTGACGTGTCATTGAATTGCCTCCTAATAATTAAATTCGTCTCGTTCAAAGTCGAGACGATAACGTAAAAATTATATTACGTTAAATACTCCTCTACTATTGTAGCAAACTCAGCGGGATTTTCCACATGAATTGCATGTCCAGCGTCATTTACTGTCGTATGTTTGGCATTTTTTAATAACGCTTTCATTTCTAGTGCAATTTTACAAAATTTATCATCTAGTGAGCCTGTCATTAAAAGCACAGGAAATTCAAGCTTCTCCAATGCCATCCAATTTGATGGTTGACTTCCTGTACCAATGCCTCGTAAACTACCTGCCAAGCCTTCTTCCTTCTGAGAAAGTCGTTCGAACCTAATCGCTTCTTGCACATTGTGTGATAAACACTTTTGAGATTCAAACAAAGGAATGTTTTCCCATGCATTGACAAATGATAACAATCCGTTACTAATTATTTTTTCAGCTAGAGCGTTATCTCTCTCACAACGTTCAGAACGCTCCTTAGAAGTTCGTAAGCCTGGAGAAGCACTTTCTAAAATGAGCTTGTCAATGCGTTCTGGGTAGGAGATTGCATACGATAATGCAATTCTACCTCCCATCGAATACCCAAGCAGCGTAAATTTCTTGAGCTGTAGCTGGACAAAAACTTCCTCTAAATCTTGGATTTGTTCTTGCATAGAGAAACGACTAATTTGTTGAGGTAAAACGGTTTGGCCATGCCCAATTAAATCGATGGCAATAACTCGTACACGAGGTAGAGCCTTCGCTAAATTTCGCCATGTAGCCGTACTACCTGTAAAACCATGCAATGCCACGAGCGTTTGCTCCGCTTCTTCATTCCAGATTTCTACGTATGTTTCAAGCCCTCGAATCATTAGCTTTGCCATGCTTTTAACCCTACGTTAATGCGATTCCATAGTGCTCGATGCGCATACACATTTTCCTCTCGATTCGTGAAAATTTCAATTAAGCGCATTGGTCGTTTTTTCATCGTAGTGAACTTTACTGATAGCTCTGAAATATCATCTACTCGTATATAATCCATATCGTACATATTGGCAATATCATGGAATTTAAGGGCAGTTGGCGTACCAAATAAATCTTCATAATGTGCCTCAACTGTAGATTGTGGTAAATAAGAGAAAATACCGCCGCCATCATTATTCATAACGATCATTGTCAAATTGCATTCCTGGTATCTTGAAGCAATGAGACCGTTGACATCATGTAAAAAGGCTAAATCGCCAATAAGCAAGTAGGTTTCACGGTTATTTCCTTGACTAAAGCCCATTGCAGTTGATACGACACCATCAATACCATTCGTTCCACGATTCGCAACAATTCGAATATCCTTCTGTGTCGCCATTAAAAACGTATCAATATCACGCACTGGCATACTGCTACTAACAAAAATATCACTGCCATTAGGAATCATTTTTAGTAATCGACTTACCATTGCTCCCTCATCAATCGCACCGTCAGCATAATGTTCAATATACTCAAGTGCAATATCATTAGCATCTTGCCACTCAGCTAAATACTCTGTCTCAAGTGCTGTTTCAGAGATTTCTAATTGCGTGAGCCACTCACCAATACTTGCATGAACAAAATGAGTAGACACACCTGTAGAATCACGGAACATCGGATCTTCATCGACAACAATATACGCATTAGGCTGAGATTTAGTAATAAATTGCATGATAAATTTAGAAACAGGCTGTGCTCCTAAACGTAGCACCGTATCTGGTTCAACTAATGCTTTAAAATCTTCACTTTTCATAATGGCATCATACGTCGTGATCATATAAGGCAGACAATCTTCTGGTACAGATGACCGCATATTAGATAAACTCTCGACAATGACCGGCCATTTTAATTGGCGAATAAACTCCCACATAGTTGTTAAATCTGTACCGAGTGCTAGCTCACCAATAATAATAAAGCCTCTTTTGCTTGCACGTAAAATCTCCGATAGCTCTTGTTGAGTCTCCTTTGAAGGTACTAACTGACCCATACTGCTATGCTTAAATGTCACTTCTGGAAGTTCCTCTCGAAAATCAATCAACAACGGTTCTCTGAACGGTACATTAATATGCACTGGTCCAAATGGTGCGCTCATCGCCACCGCTACCGCACGTGCAATATGACGCTCAATAAACGGCAATGTTGGTGCAGCACCATCTGCCAAAGGGAAATCCACGCTCCATTTGACATTTGTACCATATAAATTCGGCTGATGAATAGCCTGTGGTGCACCCACCTCTCGCAATTCATGTGGACGATCAGCTGTAATGACGATTAACGGTACACGAGCATAGCTTGCTTCAACAATGGCAGGAAAATAGTTTGCCGCAGCTGTTCCCGATGTACATAAAAGAACAACAGGTTTTGCTGTAGCCTTTGCAATTCCTAGCGCAAAAAAGGCAGCCGATCGTTCATCAACTTGACGATACATTTGGAGCTGTTTCGTTGAAGCAAATGCATAAGCTAAAGGTGTCGAACGTGAACCAGGGCTGACAACAACGTTCTCAACACCAGCTTGCACTAGTGATGCTACCATTTTATAAACATAATCCGTTAAAATTTTCCGTTCACTCATGTAATTGTCCTCCTAGCGCACGAAGCATTGGACGGAATTTCACTAATGTTTCCTCATATTCAGATTGTGGCTCTGAATCTGCTACAATACCGCCACCAGCATATAAATAAGCTTTGTCCTTAAGTAAAGCAGCCGAACGAATGGCCACTGCAAATTCCCCATTGCCATCAGCATCTACCCAACCAATTGGAGCAGCGTAAAGCCCACGATTCATAGGCTCATACTTACGTATAGCTGCCATTGCCTCTTTCCTTGGCACACCGCCTAAAGCTGGCGTTGGATGTAAAGATTTTGTCAGTTGTAATATTGTTGCTTCATTATTTAACTGACCTTCAACAGGTGTATATAAATGTTGTATATCTCTAATTTTTAGTAAGCGTGGGCCATCCGGTATTGTCATCTCTACACAATTTTTACGGAATGTTTCCGCAATCATATCGACAACATATTGATGTTCGCCACCATTTTTCGAATCATTTAATAAGCTTTGTCCATAGGCTTCATCTTCCTCTGCTGTCTTACCACGTTTAATAGAACCTGCAACACAAGATGAAAAGGCTCGGCCCTCTTCTACTTTTACAAGACGTTCAGGGGACGCACCAAAGAACAATAATTCTTGACGTTCTAAACCAAATAAATAGCTTTCTGGCTGCTCATGAATAATTTGTGAGAGTACCTGTGGTGAAGAAACTTGTTCTTTAAATTGCAATGCTAGTGAGCGTGCAATAACGACTTTATCTGCCTTCTTCTGCTTAATCAATGCAGTTACTTGGTCAATCGAAGCTAAATACGGCTCCTTATATGGCTCAAAGTAACTTGTGATTTCAGGCTTTGCATACGTTTTCACTTCTTTTACTTGAGCAGCATGAATTAAATGATCTCGCTCTTTACGTAGCGCTTCGAGTTGGGACTCTGCCTGCTCATTTTTTGAAATAAGGTGAATACTTACAAACGCTTTGTCATCTCGGATAACAAGCTGGTATGTTGCGAGTGCAAAATAAGCCTCTGGAAAGTCTGTCCACTCCCCAGTTACTTCATTTTGTGGATCGAATGTAAATCCACCAAACAAAATTGGTTGTAGCTCGCTTTGTCCCTTCACACAGTTTTTCGTTAAATTTTTCCACTCTGCTTCTACTGCATCGAAGCGATTATTTTTGGCGTTATTTTGAATCGTATAGGCATGTCCTAGCCCTACTAATGTCATTGTTTTTTCTCTATTTTGCCAATAAAATCGTTCACCTTTATAATGCTCCTCGCCCGCTGCATAAAATGCGAGCGCCGATAAGCGACTAACTTCAATTGTTTCCATATAAAAATGAAGGCTTTGGCCCAAAGAGTCCACTTCTACCTCTGTGGCTTGGTACCACTTCTGTTGCATGAAAATTACCTCCGTTGTTGCAATGTACATAATGAATGACACACGGTATATTTTGTACTCGTTCTACACTTTCAGTCATAAATACTGCTTTGGCTTTTCTTTAGCACAATTGACCAAAACTTTGCATCATGAAATGAACGTTTGTACTTTTACCACATCATATTTTTCTGTTAAAATAGGGGTCATTTTTTATTTGCTAGCCTATTCTTCGTACTGTTGCTATTATCTTAATTATTGTTTTCAGTTCATAAATGCATGTTCTATTGTATCATTTTTTTTAACTTCTTTCAGCAGAAGACTCCCTCCTCTATAGGTGGTGAAATGAATGCGGATTTAAGCTACTTTTCAGCGGGTGTCCAAACAGCCGCTGAAAGAAGTTAAAAGCCTCCGGCGGATGTCACGTAATCGGAAAGGAGTTCAATATAGGATGTTAGCCGTTATCGCATCCATGCGATAACGGCTAACTGACCTGCATCACGCAGGCCTAAGCACAAAGCCGATTCCGGACGCAATTATGCCAAGGCATAATTGATCTGAACTGTATATAATAAGCTGTGAACCTATCCATTTTCTCATTCTTCGTATAAAATAAGAATAGTCTACAACATTTGAAGGAGAGAAAGACCTTATGACCAAAGTCATTGAAGCTGATAGGGGTATTAAAGTTTGGTGGCATTTAACACGTCCTCACACTTTAACCGCTTCATTCGTTCCAGTATTTTTAGGAACAGCTATTGCTTTAGCAATTGAAAAACAAACAATTGATTTTGGACTATTTTTTGCTATGCTCATTGCAAGTATGCTTATACAAGCAGCAACAAATATGTTCAATGAATATTACGATTACAAACTAGGATTAGACAATGAAAATTCTGTCGGCATCGGCGGAACGATTGTGCGTCACGGTGTTCAACCAAAAACAATTATGATGATTGCCTTAAGCTTCTATGCAATCGCTATGTTGCTTGGCATTTACATATGTGCCTCAACTTCTTGGTGGCTTGCTGCTGTCGGGCTTGTTTGTATGCTTATTGGTTTTTTATACACTGGCGGACCTTATCCAATAGCCTATTCACCATTTGGAGAAATTGTATCTGGCGCTGTTATGGGAATGGGGATTGTCTTAATCGCCTTTTATATTCAAACGCTTACTGTGACATTAGACGCTGTTTTGCTTTCAGTACCAAGTATGATTTTAGTTGGAGCTATCATGCTGTCCAACAATATCCGTGATATCGTAGGAGATACAGAGGGTGGTCGACGAACGCTTGCTATTTTAGTAGGTCGAGATAATGCCATTTCTGTGCTATCTGGCTTTTTTATCGTTTCGTATTTATGGGTAATCGCTCTTGTAGCCATTGATGGTATTACTTTTTGGGCTCTAATCATTTTCTTAAGCGTTCCAAAGCCACTTCGTGCGACTCAAATTTTCCGCGATAAAAAAGAAGCGAAAGAAGTTATGCCTGCGATGAAATTTACAGCGCAAACAAATACATTCTTCGGCTTCCTCTTAGGAATCGGTTTATTAATTCAATATTTCTTTTATTAAAAATGTAGCAGCCTTAACGGGCTGCTACATTTTTTACATAGCATCTAAAATTCTCACTTGCAATACCACGAATTTCTTCGGTTGAAAAATGTTCACGTAACGCCTCTAACAAATTTTGTGCCTCTCCTGCGTGTGCTAATCCTTTTACAGTAGCATCTATTCCATCGAAATCTGAACCTAGTCCAAGGTGCTCTACCCCTACTATATTCGCTAGATGCTTCACATGCGCTACTAAATCCTCCATCGTAGTATTGTCATGGATAAAAGGCGGATAGTAAACGACATGAATATGCCCTCCATGCTCGATAAGTGCTTTTGCCTGAGCGTCCGTTAAATTTCTTGGATGATCGCAAAGTGCACGTGCATTACTATGGCTCGCAATGATATGCTTCGCTAGTGGTAAGACATCCCAGAAACTCTGTTCATTTAAATGCGAGACATCGATAATAATATCTCGCTTATTTAGCAAGTCTATAACCTCTTTACCAAATGGTTTTAAACCAAGGTTTGCATCCTGTTCAGCACCGTGGGCCACAGCATTTTCCTCATTCCACGTTAAGCCAACTAACTTCACACCTGCATCTAATATTGCAGCAAGCTTTGCTAAATCTTCGCCGATTGGACCACAGCCCTCTAAGCTTAAAATTGCACCAATTTCATGCGGAGCTAAAGTATCTAATTGCGACCAATCCGTAATATGCACCATGCCCTCAGTTTGTAATACATGTGTATGGAAGGCTTCAATTTGCCGCACTGCCTCTAAAAATCGCATGCTTTGCGGAATTTTAGGATTAATAAAAATAGCAAATACTTGTGCCTTAACCTGCCCTAATTGTAATCTCTGTCGATTGGCTTGCAAACGTACATCATCTTCAAATTTTGCCGCTTCTAAAGTTGTTAATTTCGATAGAGCATCGCAATGTAAATCAATTATGTCCATATCCTCACCCCATACAGCTATTATAATACCTGTGAGTGAAAATGCTTACTAACTTTTATCTTGAGGAGTGTCAGAAGAGCCGAATTCCTCAAGTTCTATGAAATCATCCGATCTTGGCGTAGAAGACAACACATCTTCCTCTACTGGTCTTAAATTTTCTTCTTTGTGCTCAGCATGTTCAACACATGTCAATGCTTTCGGCATAGCTTCTAAGCGACCTATAGGAATCTCTTCACCACATACAGCGCATTTACCATACGTACCATCCTCCATCGCTTGTAGTGCAGCCTTTATTTCCTCAGCATCATCACCCCTGTGCTCATCAATCGCCATTTCCGTTAGCTGATCCGTTAAGTCACTCGCATTGTCAGCTGGATGATTATCATAATTAGACAGCTCTGTAGCTTGTGGACGCTCTGATTCCTCAAGTTGCTGTTCTATTTCCTGTAGTTCCTGCTCTAATTGCTTTCTTAATTTTTCCATTACTTGTGGGTTCAAAAAAATCTCCTCCTCATGCCTTCATTTTTTCCTAAATTAATATTTCTAAAACACTAAAGCATAAAGAGGAGTTATTTATTTTGTTTAATTAAAAATCGTCACTTCCTGCGACAACAGCTAACTAACCTGCATCATGCAGACCTAAGCACAATTCAAAATCCTGCCGCATTGTTTTCTGTAGCGAAAGCACAGCGACAGCTACAAAATGTTTTCTGTAGCGAAAGCAAAGTGTCAGCTACAATTACGCCAAGGTGAAACTGATGATGGCATCATGTAAAAATTGTGCTGCTCCTTTAGAAACGCGCTCATCGTAATATGCAGAAAAGCGTTCATCCGCTATATACATCTGAGCTATACCTGCATGTGCCTCTTTAGAATATTGTGACCATGTAAAACTAAGCCAGCGCTTATGAAGCTCTGCAACCTCCATTGCCACATCATTGTTTGTATCGCCGATTTCCATCGCTTCTTTTAAACGATTAAATAATTGCTGTTCTAGCTGTTGCATTGCTTCATACTGTTCCTCTGTCATATTCATTACCTTTGCATTCGATGTATCAACCGTTTTGTCACCATATTTTGCACGAATTTCTTGACCATATTGCTTTTCATTTTCCGCGATTAGCTTCTCTTTTAGTCCATTAAATTTTTCTTCATTTGCCATTGGTTGTTCCTCCTCAATAGATTGAATGGTTTTTTCTACTGTTTGTAATATCTTTTCCAGCTGCTCCTTGCGTTTCAGTAAAGCAGTACGATGGGTTTTCAGTGCCTCTGTATGTTGAAAATCAGGCGCTTGAATAATTTCCTTAATTGTTGCTAGCTTCATATCTAATGCTCTATAAAATAAAATTTGCTGGAGCATATCAACTTCAAACTGTTCGTAAAATCGATAGCCCGCCTCATTCGTTCTTGCAGGCTTTAGTAATCCAATTTCATCATAATAACGCAGTGTTCTTGTGCTAACCCCAGATAATTGAGCAAGCTCTTGAATTGTATATTCCACATTTTTCACCTCCACTAATGCTACTGTAAATGTTTACGCAACGTTAAGGTCAAGAAAAAAATCAAGAAAAATTGGCTCATTACCATAACGTCGGGTTGATTTCCGTTCCGACTAGGCGCGTCGTAAATGAAAAAAGCAAACTAGAACATTTTATTATCACTAGTTTGCTACTTTCATTAAATTTCGGAATACTTACCATGCCACACAATATTTCTGTAGTTTTCTACATCTGTGTCACCTTCAGTGTTAATAAACAATACCCGAGAATCTTCATCTAATTGTAATGTTTCCTTCAGTTCTGTATATTGCTTATTCGTCATCAACTCATAAAAACATCCAACCGGGGCAGCTCCCGATTCTCCAGCAATAATTCGTGCATCTGTCGCTAGCGGATTCCCTAGAATGCGCATACCTGTTGCAGCAACTTCCTCATCACAGCAAATACTTACTTTCGTATAAGTCTTTAACAGGCCCCAAGCAAGCGGATTCGGCTCACCACAAGCAAGACCTGCCATAATTGTTTGCATCTCTCCACCAATCGTTACAAACTGTTCATCTCCTGCTTTAAAGCTTTCATAATAGCAATTCGCTACAAAAGGCTCCACTAAGACAAATGTAATCTTTTGCTCATAATATTGTTGTAAGAAAGCTACAACTGCCCCTGCAAAAGATCCAACCCCAGCTTGTAAAAATACATGGGTAGGTGCTTTTTCCAACTGCTCAACGGCTTCTTTTATTAGTGTTGTATAGCCTTGCATAATCCATAACGGAATTTCCTCATAGCCTTCCCACATCGTATCTTGAATAACGATCCATCCATTTTCTATTGCTAGTTGTGACGTATAACGAACGGTATCATCATAATTCATTGTCTTTATTTCAGCATATGCACCTTCATTTTTAATATTTTGGAGACGTTCCTCTGCACTACCAGCTGGCATGTAAATACGGGCTTTCAAACCTAGTTCTCTAGCAGCCCATGCCACTCCACGACCATGATTGCCATCTGTCGTTGAAATAAACGTTAAATCCCCAAGCTGCTCCTTTACTTCAGGTGATTTAAGTTGCTCAAACGATAGCTCATCAATATTTCTATCTAACTTTTTGGCAACGTACTGCCCAATTGCATACACGCCACCTAATACTTTAAATGCATTTAAGCCAAATCGATAAGATTCATCTTTTACAACAATTTTTTGTACCCCAACGAATGATGCAAAAGCATTTAAACAACGCAATGGCGTGCTTTCAAACTTCTCATATGTACGCTGAAATTTACCAACACGATTTACTTGTTCCGATGAAAAATGACGTAGAAAAGGTTCTACTTGTTCTACATTCTTCTGTAACAAATATTGTTGGTTGTTAGTCCACAATAATTTCCTCATTCATATCCCCCTAGTGCTTGTTCTATTTTCATCTTAGCTTATAGATTCGCAAAACAAAACCATATTACATACTTTATTAAAAAAAGAAAAATTTGAATCCTTTTGATAAGGTTTATCGTATATCTACTAATATATTCAACAGGAGGGATATAATGGGTAATGTTTATAAGATAGCGATAATTGGGGGAACAGGGAAAGTAGGAAGGCATATAGCAACTCAAGCAATACAAAAAGGATATCATGTTCGGATGCTTGTTAGAAATCCTGAAAAGTTACAGTATAAAAATGATGCTATTGAAATAGTAAAAGGGCAGGTACAGGATATAGAAAACATCCGAGAACTTCTTAAAGATTGTCAAGTTGTTATTAATACATTTGGTCAACCAACTAAAGAGGAACCTATATATAGCGAAGTTACAAATAATATTTTTAATGTGATGAAAGAATTAAACATTAGTCGTTATATAGGTGTTTCAGGTGGTTCTCTAACGATTAAAGAGGACAAAAAAAGCATGATGAATCGTTTAGGAGCAAAGATATTTGAAGTATTCCTTTCAAAAATGATGCAAGATAAAAAATTAGAATGGAAATTTTTATCAAATAATAAACAGATCAAATGGACACTAATTAGATTACCGTTTGTAAAAGATAGTTTAACATCCAATCAGATAAAGGAAAACCTGACGGATATGCCTGGTACAAAAATTACGAATCAAGATATAGCCACTTTTATCATTGATCATATTGATAATACAAAATACGTACATAAAGCACCGTTTATCTCCCATTAGATATAAGAAAATAGCATGCTGAGTATATATCCAGCATGCTATTCTTTATAGTTAAAGACAAATATTATTTCATAGGAAATTCTTGCTTAATCCCTTTTTATTTATCTTTGTACTGTAATTGTTTGGGAAGTGAAATCTAATTTATTCCCATTAAAATCCATAATTTCATTACGCGGTGAAGTTTGAATCGTAACACTTCTGCCGTTTTCAAATAAATAGCCATTCTGAGGTATTGTAATTAATACTCTATCATTACCTTGTGAATAGGTAGTTGCTGCTACCGAAGAACCATTCACTGTAATATTAAAATCCAAATTATTAACGTTTGTTACTGGTTCACTGAAAACAAGCTCTAATGTTTGTGAATTGCTGACATTAACATTCACAACCTTTGGTGCAATATTTTCTTTAAGGTTAATGGATGTTCGCACCTCGTCAAATGATTCCATAGAGTTTGCTGCTCTTAAGCCTTTAATCGTAAAGTTTCGTGCGCCATTAAAATAATTTGAATCCTTTTTTAATGTGAGCTTAATACGATTTAAATTGGATCCTTCTACAACAGCACTTTCTATCTGAGCATTATCAATACTATAATTTTGAACATTTTGAGCAAGTGCAGGATCAACAGGATAATTGAAATTTAAATAAACAATATTATTATCTTTAATAGAATAATCTGTTGCAGATGTTTGAATTGCATTGTATTGTGATAAAGCTAATTTATTGCCATTTATATTTAAATCACCATTACGTGTAAATTTAACATTTTGCACTTCAGTGGCTGGCACACCGTATAAATTGGTAACATTAAATAAATTTAATTTGCCATCGTAAAGAGCTCCTTTTGTATCATACATGCCTAGCAGTCCTGCCATTTTAACACGTAATTTCGTAGGTTGATCTTTTACGGTCTGAATATCACTTTGGGGTCCTCTTGATACCTCATATAAAATGTAATTATTCGTGAATTTCCCAGTAAATGACGCTTTTGCGTTAACGCCTAACTGTACTGGCTTATCGAAAGTTAATTGTAAATATTCTACACTATCCTCGTAAACAATTTCAGAATTCGTTAGGGCCGGCGCTTTATCATCTCTTATAAAGTTATACGCTGTTGAGAATGTTGCCGTTTCACCTGATAAGTCAGTAATTACTCGACCAGAAGCTGTACCGATCGTTGTAATTCCTTGAAGCGAGCTTTTTGAATCTACCGTAACATTAAATAAACGACCATTTTTAGGATCTTTCTCTACTGAATTCACAGAAATTGAAGTCTGACCGCTTTTGACTGAAAGATCATATGGATAAAGTGGTTGAATCTCCTCTGAGAACAATAGCTGGAACGTATTCGGTCCAGTTTGTGTAACAGAAGAAAACGTCGGTGGAACACCATCCTTATCTCCCTTTTTCACTGTTACAGTAGAAGGGTTTGGTGAAATTATGTTCCCTGCCATATCTGTTGCCGCTACGAATGTAATTTGAACAGCTGTACCAGGGTCTAAATACTTACCATTCATGGTTGCAGCTGATAAGTCAAATGTCGCTTCAGTTGAGTTTTGCTCAATGCTTCCAACTACATTCGATACCTTTGTACCATTTGCTAATGTAAATTGAATGCGTTCATTTGGAAATGCTGCCATTGGCTTAGAAAACTGCACTTTAACGATTGAAGAATTTTTTCCTTGCGTTGTTCCTAAAATCGTAGGCGCTTGTGTATCTCCAGCAATAACAAAATTCGCATCTGCATTTTGAAGCACTGTGCCCTTTTCAGATTTAATGTTGCTGAACACATAACGATGTGTACCTTTTAATGGTTCATTCATTGTAAAAGTGATTGATTTTTTATCAGCGCTGATTTCTGTTTTTACAACTGATAGAGCTCTTAAAGTATCCACATTAGAGAAAGCTACAACATTATCCTGTAATTTCCCATCTGCTTTTAACACAGAAAGTGGGTCAATTGCTTGGTTGAAGACAACTTTAATCTGAGAAGCATTAATTCCCTCAATTGATTGTACATTTAACTCATTCACTTCATATGTAACAACAGCGGAATATGGTTTGTCATTAATTTTGAAATCTACCTTCGTTTCCACATTTTCAGTAAGTGGAGTCGCTAATGTTACCTTATGGCTTGTCCCATCTGTTAATGTTACCTGTAGTGTTTTTGCATCTATAACTTTAACTGTTTGGATGGCCACTTCAGGACCCCTTACCATTTCACCGATATTCGTCATTGAACGATGTAAAAACGATGAAAATTGACCACGTGTTAGTGTGTTTTTCGGATTAAATGTCTTTACATTTGTAATTTTGGCATATTCTAATGCGATGATGGCCTCATGATTTTCTGGTGAAGCTACTTTTAAATCTGTAATAGAAGATTTAAAGTTTTCTTTTTTATACATCGCAATTAAATCGATATCGTAAACTTTCTCAATTGCACGTACTAAAATAGAAGCCATTTGTTCGCGAGAGATATACTCGGAAGGTAATAACTTGTTGTTAGTCCCTTTGAAAATACCAGTATCATTTATAAGCGCTGCATATTGTAGTAATTCTTGATCTTTTGAAGATGTAGGCATGTCTGTAAAACGTACTTTTTTATTGTAGTCTGCTGGCACTTGGAAGTGTTCTAATTCAAGCCATTTTCCTAAAAATTTTGTTACATTACCTTTCGTAAGGACCCCAGTTGGCTTAAACGTACCATCTGGATATCCAGCTACAATTTTTGCATCTGCTAGTGCCAAAATGGCCTCTTTATGGTCATTTTTTGCAATATCTGTAAAGTTAGCCGCATTTGCAGTAGGAACAACAGCTGCAGCAATCAAAGCAGCAGACGCTGCACTCATAATCCATTTACTCTGTTTTTTTTTCATAATTATTACCTCCTATTAATTCTATTCATTCCCATTATAAAAGAAAGATAGATATATTCCAAAGGATATACCAATATTACGGCTATTTTCCATGGATTATTTGTCCAATTAATAGTGGTCACAAAGCAAATACTAATTATATTTAATTTTTTCTATATGCATTGCATAGTTTTAATGTTTTATTTTGAGAGAGACGCGGATCTTAAGGTTGATTTTTAGTGGCTTTTTAGATAGTTTATAGCCAAGGCTAAATGAAGGTTATATACGATTGTCTCTAAGCGTGATAAGAGGAAGAATTTGATCGTATGAATTAGCAAACTCGATGGAACGGGCTATTCTAACTGTACAGCGGTTCGGCGGAAAGGAATTTTCGATGTTTGATAAAGTACCATAAAAAAAATGCAGTAGATGTAAATTACATCTACTGCATTTCAGTATGACCCGTACGGGATTCGAACCCGTGTTACCGCCGTGAAAGGGCGGTGTCTTAACCACTTGACCAACGGGCCAATGGCGGAGAAGGAGGGATTTGAACCCTCGCGCCGGTTACCCGACCTACACCCTTAGCAGGGGCGCCTCTTCAGCCTCTTGAGTACTTCCCCCAAAAAAAATGGCTCCGAAGGCAGGACTCGAACCTGCGACAACCTGATTAACAGTCAGGTGCTACTACCAACTGAGCTACTTCGGAAAAATGGTG
>NZ_JBNNVB010000032.1:0-60291 GCF_050280325.1 Lysinibacillus sp. NPDC093216
TTAAAAAAGATGACGCCTGCACAATACAGACTTCATCTTCTTCAAGTTGCCTAGAGCTTTTTTAAAAATGTCCTTTACAAAGGGTACACTTTATTTTTCGACAGGGCTTTTTATTTTCCAACCATCTATTTTGAAACCATCCGTCTGATTAAATACATGGTTTACTACCTCTTCATATGCCTCCATCATCTTTTGTTTGTCCGTTTCAAGTAATGCTTTTAAAAACATTTCTTTAAATATCGAATCAGGAAAAACATTTTTTAGATATTTTTTAATAAATGCTGGCTCTATAAGATAAGAATGTACTTGATAGTATGGAATGCTTTCTAACTTTAAGAACTGACAGTACTCAGAAAATAAATTAGCTAATGAGTTAAAATACACAAAAGGGAAATCCACTCTTTGTTGTTCAAAACAATCCTTTAAATTATCTAGTGAATCCCATAGTGAATATTTTTTTATTTCTAAAACTGTTTTATTTAGTTCATCATAGTCATTGTTTATCCAATGTTCCGCTTCGATTTTTAACTCATTAAGTATTCCCGTGTTATCAAATAGAATCTTTCCTGTAATGAATTGAACCATGGACATTGTTCTATGGATTTGAAAATCTTCTTGAAAGTATTTGCGAATTTGTTTTGGTGGATTAGCGAAATATTCTATAAGAAAACCTTTAACAATTCTATTCCCTCTCTCTCGCCAATCAACATCTTCAGATAAAATAATATGTACATCTATATCAGAACGCTTTGAAGGATCTCCCGTTATATAGCTCCCACACACGAGTGCCCCTACAACATCATTTCGGTTCTTCCAATCTTTTAAAAACTCTTCAAGTGCCATTTGCCATTCTTCCATAAAACTATCATCACCTTTCTTAAAAATTGAGCTTTGGAATATCTCATATATTCAATATTTATCAAAAAAAACCTTTAACTTTGTAAATGAAAAAAACACAGCATTATTAGCTGTGTTAAATTATAAAAAACATTATCTTTTTTATTGATGTTCCCTTTAGTTATAAAGAAATATATCCGTCGTTTTCAGGATCTTTTGTTCAATTAGATGATTATCTCAATTGTTTTTAAAATGATGCCGTTATTCTAATTAGAACACCCATCTAACCTTTATTTTTTTCTAGTAGTTGCTCCATTTTATGATCAGCACGTAGTAAGACTTGCTTTATTTGTTTAATCTCATTTTCTCTTTGAAGCATTTGCTTATACTTATTTTGAAATAATATTTTCAGCTGTTGAACGTTCTGAATTTCCGCTTCTGTCAATTCATCATTTTCATCAGTATTTTGCGACCATTCAAAAAGCATTTTAATTTCTTGAAGTGAAAAACCACATTGCTTTAGTTTAAGAATTGCACTAATGATTTCAATATGTTCCTCGTTATACTCACGATGTTTGTTTTTTATTTCCGGATGTAATAGACCCATTTTTTCGTAATAACGAATCGTATCTTTACTAAGATCCGTACATGTAGCAAATTCACCAATTTTTATGATCATCACCTACTACACTATAAATTTATAAACCAATAATAGCAGTATACAATGGAATATGAAGCGAACGATATGGTGACTATATCTTAGTTGTTTATTTGTCAATAGCCCTTCCGCAACTGCGAATACATGTAACAATACAAATTCAAGGATTAGCAACACCAGTACCAGAGCTTTGTTTGGTATAAATATCGTTACATGAATACCGATAGATAAAAGTACAAATAAGAATGTTCGTATTTGATATCCGTGCTCTTTCCATTGATACAAGCCTGCAATCCCTGTTAATAATGCGTATACCCCTATCAATACATAAACAATAATATCCATTTACATCACCCCATTCTTTTAATACTTTCACTTTAAAAGATGGAGTTAACTCCATGTCAACAGATTTTAATCAAAAGAGCCACAATCAATCTTCTGGATCTACTACCTATCGTTAGTACAAGAAATATACTGCTGTTGCTAATGAAGTTATAAAGCCAATTCCAACTATGAATAAAAGAGTTTTATAGCTAGCCTCTGTGTCCTAGAAAATGTCAGCTAAACGGTTTTGAATAGACTCTGGTAATAGTTGAAAGAACAATCCTTCATATTTGATATCGAGTATCCCAGCAATGACAATAATAATAATGATGAATAGTAAAAGGGGTTTCTTATTTTTAGAAATCCACTTCAATAGGCTCCCCTCCTTTGAAAAAAGAACATTATAGTTTGTAAATTAAGTATATATTGATTCATGTCATATAGAAACCTAACCTTTGATAAATAAAATCATTATCTGTCACCCAAATTAGAGATGTTACATAAATTAAAATGACGCTGTACTATATTATAAAATTGGTTTTCTTTTAGTAATTGAATTCAAATCAGTTCCTTTGGGTAAACAATAATCAAAGCTTTTGTCTCACCAATGATCGATTTAGATTTTATAAAGAAAGGAATAGCAATGGTAAACTTTAAATCATTTCGTGGGGTCGTTACACAGATTGATGATTTTCCGATCGGGCAAAACGGAGAAAAGGAAGGTTGTTATAAACTTATGACGGTAGAAGATAGTACTCAGGGCATCGTTAATTTTGTCGTCTCACCTTCTACTTATTTTGTAAACCAAGAAATTGTAACAATCGGTGATCAGATTACTGGATATTATGATGGGAATGCACCTGTTCCTTTGATATATCCACCTCAATATCGAGCCCTCGTTGTCGTAAAGGAAAATAGCTTTCAAAATGTCAAAGTCGACTTTTTTAATAACCAATTAGTGAGTAGTGATGGCCAATTACAACTAAATCTTTCTGCTTATACACTTATCTTGCTCAAAAATGGGCAACCTTTTTCAAAAAGCCCAGCAAATCGAAACTTAATTGTTATTTATGGCCCTACTACAAGAAGTATTCCTGCACAAACTACACCATATACAATAATTGTTTGGTGTTAACTAAAAACAAAAGAAAATATTTCCCAGGAAAGAGTTCGATCTTCCGCGTTACGCTCTCTACTAACTATACTTTTTCAAATCGACGGATTACATTCTGTTACTCAAAACATTATGTTTCCTCATCTGTACAACATTTCACATAAAGACCAACAGCGCATTATATACAAGCAAACAAAATGAATAAAAATAAGCGGCTTAAGTCCTTTAGATTATAGGGCTTAAACCGCTTAAAGCATTATTTTTATTTCTTCTATCTACTGTTTGCCTTGCATTTCGTGTAATTGCTGCTTGATTTGCTCTAAGTATTCTTTATTTTGTTGGACTGTATCCAAATGCTCACCAAATTGCTTTGCATTCATGAATGCATTTTCTGCATGTTCGATTTGATTGAAAGCATGCTCAAGCGCTATCTCCTCCGGATGTGACTTTGCATGCTTCAACAAACGCTCTGCCTTTTGGACAGAGTTCCCAAACAAAGTGCTTGGATGATCCTGTTTCCAGCTCATATCTGAGTGCTTAGCCAATTTTGCCTCTTCCCTTCGTGCAAATTTGATAAATAATCTAGATATAGTATTGGAAAATGTGCAGAAAATATGTACGGAAAAGTTAGTGAATATCTATGCATTAATGAGTGAAGAACAAGTTTAAGAAAAAGGAGACCGTCTAAAATGATCGGTTTCCTTTAGCAAAGCTTTTTACTTCACTTTCTAGAATTAATCGCACTCGATACGGTCCTTCAAGTACATTTCCTCTAAAGCGTATCGACTACAAATTTTCTTTAGCCATCTTTTTATTGGCAGTATGATTGCTTTCTATCCTTTTGCCCTTATTTTTCCTTTGCTAATAGGCTAGCTTTTTGGACAAGAACTTTTTTTCTCTCTCTATTCCTTAGTACGGGCAATATTTATAAAATCCTTCTTTTGGAAAAAAGTGTGCGAAATCAATTTAAATTCACATACCTTTTTTATCTATTGGTACAAATATTCATGAAGAACGGATCTATATGATACTATTCTTCATGAATAGTTTAAATGTAGAGAGACATTCCTTTGTTACCTACATCCTATCAATCAATCTCACCTAGAATTCAGGTAAAAATCTTTCATTTCAATTAAGGAGAGTAAACATGAACAACAATAAGGACAACACAGAAGTCATCTTACTTTCTGACCCATCCGAATGCTTGATGCATCCGTTTTATAATAAACAAATCGTCTTTACTGGTGCCCTTTCCACTATGACACGTTCAGAAGCTGCGAAAAAAGTACGAGCTTATGGAGGGATTATGCAAGGGGCAGTTACGCAAGATACAGATTTCCTTATTCTTGGGGACAAACGTCGCGGTATAAGTACGAAACAATTAAAAGCTGAGAAATTGATTAGCCTTGGTCTAGACATTCAGATTATTATTGAGGATGATTTTATTTGGCTCATTTCAATGTAAAAAGAATATCTACCACATCTTTCAAAGAAGATTTGCCTCAAATATAAATTCATCTCATCTAAAAAGGTATGCAAAACAACTATGTTCACATACCTTTTCACATATTTTATTCCTCAAACTTATGAAAAACTTCTCCCTAATAAATCTACATGAGTTTAATTTGAGAGCTTACACACAACATATTTCAGTAGGGCTAAAACGGATTAACTAAACAAAGTTTAAAAAAATAGCACGGCTTAGTTTACTACACAATCGGAGCTCTAATATAGAACATATCTTATAGTATCCTAGCAAAAGGAGGTGATAAAATGGCGCAAGTTCTTGATTACCAAGCAACTGAACCTCTAAGTACGTTTAACCCAGAAACTGCTTTTCCAATTCCACAGGCTCCATTTAGAGTTCTTTTAGCTTCGATTCAAATAAACATCCCAGGCACCGCTTCAAGAAATAATAACGTTGAGCTACTTGCAAGCGTTGGTGTGACGGGAGTTACAAATATTTCTCAACTTGTATTTAGAATCTTCCGTAACGGGAAAGAAATCTATAATACTCAAAATGGCGCAGAATCAGCTGGTTCAGAACAAAACTATATCTTTACATTCCAAGCTATTGATTCCAACTTACCAGCTGGCACTAGCTTCTATCAGGTTTTTGTTGAGAACATTACACCTAACACACAAGCAAATATTGTTGGACCGATTTCTTTTAGTGGCTTAGCAATAAAAAGTTAACGATAATAGCTCTTACCATGCATCTTGATTATGTTTATGCCCAGTACAAGTTTGTGGCATACACGATCATTTTTTTAGCGTGTTGATCGATGAATGAGATGCATGTTTTATATAAAGATTTAAAAAAATAAGCTGTATAGAAGTTATTAAAAATCAAACTTTCTATACAGCTTATTTTTTCTTTTATATTAGAGGTCATTTCATCAATTTTGAGAAATTGTTAAAAAGTATTCTACAACAAATTGGCGAAACTGCTTAGCAATTGGTGTAAAGTAGCGTTTTTCGGACCAGGTTAACCCAATAGTTCGTTGACAAGCTGGTTCCCTTGGGGGCTGGTCAAACTTAGCCGCACAAGGATTGTTTTTACTCATTTACCTTTTACTCGCTCTCATCGTCGGCTGGATTTCAAGTCATATCCAGCATAAAGATCCATCTGTCTAATAAGTACATACTTTTTAGAAAGACTCCTTTCTTATTTCCGTGTTTTTTTGATAACATCGTCTACTCTATAAAATGAAAGTGCTCTATTTTTATACTGCGCTTAGATATAGGTTTAATGAAGATTCTACTTCCGTAGCTACTAGTTCAATAAAATCACGATAATCTTTAGTCGTATGTGCTTTATCTAAAGCATTATAATAAGCTAGTCGGTTTTCTACTTTAATAATAATTGGCGGATATCCTGATTTCATTAACTCTAGGTTTAACAACAATCTAGAAGTTCGACCGTTACCATCAATAAATGGATGGATACCGACAAAAATCGCATGCAGCATCGCACCACGTTCTATTGGATGTAAACTTTGCGCATCCCCTTCATACCATTTCATTAATTGATCCATCTGTTCTTGAATCTTAATCGCCTCTGGTGGTGTATGGACTGCCCCCGAAATAAATACTTGCTGATTTCGGTACACGCCCGCATACTCATCATCAATTCTCTTTAACACTAATCGATGTAAATTTTTTATTTGCCACTCTGAAAATGGCTCTTCTTTTCGCACAATATCCTCAACATACGATATTGCATCTCGATGGTTAATTACTTCTAAATGCTCTCGCATCGTTTTGCCTCCGACAGTAATTCCCTCAAGCACTACCTTAGTTTCGTTTATCGTTAGCGTATTACCCTCGATTGCATTCGAGTTATACGTCCATTCTAAAAACAACTTTTCACGCAAACTTTGCACCGTATATTTCGGTAATGGTCGCTTAGCATCCAATGCCGCCTTCTTTTCATCTATTCTTTCAAACACAAGCTCACCACCTTTTCTTGTTAATTAAATCTTACTTGAAAAGTTAAATTTATTATAGTTTAAACCCTATTTACAGTTTCACTTCTTTTAAGTAAACGGTCGGTTAAATGACGTTAAAGGAGATAAATAAATTGAACGGGCTGAACAATCTTTCGTGTAATTCGATAGTATATCAGGATAGGGCTATAAATAATCATTTTAAATTTTTCTAACATAGGATGCGAAAAATCTGCTAAATAAAGTGGTGGATTGTTCGGGTTAAAATAGCACTTGGTTTTTATCGATTGGCAACATCTTATTTTTATGCTCGAAAGCTTTCTGTGTATTTTAATGCAAGCTGCGTTCGGGAAGTTACTTGAAATTTTCGATACAAATTTTGCAAATGCTTCTTTACTGTATTTTCGCTGACATATAAATAATTGGCGATTTCTGCATTTTTAAATCCTTTACATAAATACATTAACAACTCTTTTTCACGTTGTGTAGTTTGCAATGACTCGTCTGGCTGAACATATTGATGTAATAAATATACATTTTCAATTGTCCGTTTTACATACAATAGCTTTTGACTATCCTGCTCTGTAAATGGTGTTTCCCCTTTTTTTCGCAAAAAGCCAATAGCCGCTGTTGGCTTTTGCTGATTGTACAGATACATAACCATTTCATCTATAAAATCATTTAATTGTAAAAAGCGTTCAACATAATACCGCTTTTTCTTCATCGATATTACTTCATTTCGTTGCATTAATTGAATATCGGGTTGGTTTCGCATATTCACTGGGTGTAAAGGATCATAATATTTATATTCATGTAGATAATTTTGTACCGTATCTGTTTCTACATTGAAACAGATAGGCTGTTCATTTAACTCCCCATCCGTAACTTCCCAAAATACCGTATGCTCATATTGAAAACATTCACTCAATACTTGCAACATATTCAATTTAAAGTCTTCACTTGTTTGTTGCATATTCATATTCGAAATCTTAAACGTTGCTTCTAATAAATACTTCACCTCTTTTTGCTCACACAATATCAATCCCCCCAATTCCCTATTTTAAATCCATATATTCTCGTTAAAAACAAATTATCCTTTCGGGTAATATCAATTCTTTTCATCTCAATTTAAAATGAATTTGTAAGTCAAAACTATAATGAGGTGATCAGATGAAATTACAAGAATATGCTTCATATGACGGTCTTGGATTAGCGGAGTTAGTAAAAACAAAGCAAGTGACACCACAAGAACTTACAAAATTAGCGCTACAAGGTATTGATAAGGTTAACCCTTCGATTAATGCCGTTGTTAGCGTGTTAGAGGAACAAGCTGAAAAAGCAGTTTCAACTTTAAATGATAATCAACCATTTGCAGGTGTCCCATTTTTAATTAAAGAAGTTGTACTCCATGCAGAAGGTGTGCCACATAGTATGGGCAGTCGTGTTGCAGAAAATGCTGTAATGTCTGTCGATAGTGAATTAATGAAACGTTTTAAAAACGCTGGTTTTGTGTTAAGCGGTACTACCACAACACCAGAGTTCGGCTATAATGCAGCAACGGAAGCTGTCATTTATGGTCCAACACGTAACCCATGGAATCTAAACCATAGCCCTGGTGGTTCAAGTGGCGGTGCAGGTGCTTCTGTCGCAAGTGGTATCGTCCCAATCGCACATGGTAATGATGGAGGCGGATCCATTCGAATTCCTGCATCATGCAGTGGTGTCGTTGGCTTAAAGCCTTCACGTGGTCGCGTGCCAATGGGGCCTTATAATAGTGAGGCATTAAATGGACTAGCCATTGAATTTGCGTTGACAAAAACCATTCGTGATACCGCTACATTACTGGACCAAGTAGCTGGACCAGACTTAGGATGCTACTCGATTATTCAAAGTCCAAAAATGCCGTACAGTAAAGCCATTCAGCAAAAGGTACTTCCACTGAAGATCGCCTGGACAACAGAAACAAATTCTGGTGCATTCGTTGATCCGGAATGTATCGAGGCCGTACATAAGGCCGTAAAATTATTAGAAGAATTAGGGCATGAAGTAGTCGAAGCTCGACCAGTTTACGACCAAGCACCATTTTCACGTGCAACGGTAGATATTTGGACAGCGAATATTTATAAAATGATTGTGGGGGCAGCGGAATTAACAGGTAAAACACCTTCACGCGATAATATCGAAGCAGCCATTTGGCAATGCTATGAATATGGCAAAGACTTAAAAGCTAGCGCACTTTTAGAAGCCATTAATACGAATGCACTTGTATCACGTCAAGTAGCGACATTCTTTGCAGATTATGATGTGCTTTTAAGTCCAACAATCGGCACATTACCAGCGAAAATTGGTGAGCTAAATGCGGATAATCCAAACATCTCGGCGATTGAATGGACAGAGCAACTATTCACATACGCGCCGTTTACCAATTTGTTTAACGCAACAGGTCAACCATCGTTATCGTTGCCACTTGCGATGAGTGCGTCTGGCTTACCTATCGGGCTACAATTTACAGGACGCTTCGCAGATGAGTTAACCCTTCTACAGCTTGGGAAACAATTAGAAGAATCTGCTCCATGGAAAGATCGTAAACCACCCGTACATGTGGGTGCAGAAATTGCGGAAATCGCGACAACATAAAAAAAGAAGGTACAAGATTTTTTCTTGTACCTTCTTTTTTGCTAGTTTACGGACATGAATTTTCTATAAGCAACTACACCACCGACTATACCTACAACTGTTGCCTTGATAGGATTAATTGAAAAAAATAATGAATTACTGTAGTCATTTCTCATTTGAAAGTTCTACTTTTTTATTAAATTACTAGGAAGATAGATTTAATCTATCTTTGATAATCTGATACTAATTATCAATAATTCAGAATATTTAAATATTAGGATATTCGGATTGGTCCCCTTGTGATAAATTGGAAATATCACACTAAATCGCAAAGTGTGACAACTAAAAGCAGAGGGGGAAATGAGATTTGAAAAAGTTTAAGTTTACGAAGTTCTTAAGTAGTATTCTAACTTTCGTTATGGTGCTTTCTCTATTGGTTCCATTGTCGAGTGCTAGTGCTGAAGAATCGAAACCATTCAAGCAGGATAGTCAAAGTGAAAGTATAATTCAACTAAAGGCTGCTATCGCTGAACAGCTAAGCTTGTCTAAAGATGGTCCAACTCTACACGAAAGCTTACAAAATGTATCAGGCAATCAAGATGTTGCAGTCATCATTCATTTATCTGAAAAGCCTGTGGCACTAGAGCAAGGAATGAGCCAAGTCAAAGGCCAAAAATTCTCTAATGCCCGAGCAAATGAAGTTCGTTCAAATGTAAAAGCACAACAAGCAAAAGTTAAAAAAGAGTTAGCTACTAAAAAAGTTCAGATGACTCAAGGATACACATTTGATACTGTTTTAAACGGTTTTGCGGCAACTATGAAAGCAAGTGATCTCCCGAAACTGCTTACAGTAGAAGGAATTACATTAATCGAACCTGATGCAATTGTTTATGCATCAGAAGATAATAAGATGAAATCATCGGAACTTATTAAGGAAGATCAATTAGAAGCTCAAATGAATACAAGTAATTCTTTCCTTGGCATCGAACAGCTTTGGAAGGAAGGAATTGAAGGACAAGGAATAAAAGTAGCAGTATTAGATACTGGTATTGATGCAGATCACCCTGAGTTTGCTGGGGTTTACAAGGGTGGGAAAAACTTCATTCCATATTCAGCAACTTACACGAAGCCTCGGGCAGATAACGATGCATCGGAAACATTGCCCTCGGAGCGTCCAGTAGGGACACCTGAATTTAATGAAAAGGGAAGCTCGTTCTATACTTCTCACGGTACACATGTTGCTGGAATAATTGCAGCAATCGGAGCTAACGAATTCGGTATTAAAGGAATAGCTCCAAAAGTAGACCTTTATGCTTACCGTGTTCTTGGGGCGTACGGAAGTGGAGCTACATCTGGTATTGTTAAAGCAATTGAAACTGCTGTAATAGAAAAAATGGACGTTATCAACCTTTCACTTGGCGGGGGAGCTAACTCTGAAACGGATGCCGGTTCATTTGCTATTAATAATGCAATGATGGCTGGAACAATCGGAGTAATTGCAACAGGGAACGATGGTCCAAATCGCGGAACAATGGGCACGCCTGCAACCGCTCGTTTAGGAATTGCTGTTGGTAACACATCAAATCCTGAAACAATGTATAACGGGGAAGTGAATGTTACAGTTGGCAACTACAACTTAACAAAACAGCTTCCATTAATGGGAACCACTTTTGCGAAAAATTTAGCAACACAGCTTCAAGGAGAATTTGACCTAGTTGCTGTTCCTGGAAACGGGGAAATAAAAGACTTTGAAGGAATTGATGTAAAAGGTAAAGTGGCATTGATTTCTCGTGGCAGTATCGCATTCGTTGATAAAATTGCGAATGCAAAGGCAAATGGAGCAGTCGCAACAATTATTCATAACTTTGCTGGTGGAACGAATGCACCGAACATTTCAGGCACATTCCTTGGTGATTCATTTGATTTTCTGCCAACATTTGATATGTCCCAAACAGATGGCGATGCAATTCGCGCTGCATTAGCAGGCGGAACCGGAAAAGTAAGCTTTAGTAAATTTGCTTCCACAAAGACACTAGGAGATGATGTAAACTCTTCAAGTTCACGTGGACCATCTACACCAAACTTTGATATTAAACCAGATGTAAGTGCACCTGGAACAAACATTATGTCAACGATTCCAATGTATAAAAAAGATTTCCCTGATGCAGATTATGGGGAAGCATATGATCGTAAAACAGGAACTTCTATGGCAACACCACATATTACAGGTATTGCTGCATTAATTAAACAAGCAAACCCTGATTGGAACGCGTTCGATGTAAAAGTGGCGCTTTCTAACACCGCAAAGGTTTTAGATAAAACAACATACGATGTGTTTTCTCAGGGGGCAGGGCGTGTAAATGCTTATGCAGCAGTTCATCCGGAAATTCTTGCCTATGCACTTGATAGCGCAATTTTAGATGGAACTGGTGCAGTTACAGAAAACTTGAAAGGTACAGTTACTTTCGGTCCACAATCACTTAAAGACCGGGATATTTCTGTAACGAAACAAGTTTTAGTAAAAGATATTAAAGGGAACGGCGGCAATTATAACGTATCAATTGATGTGACAAAAACATTTGGTGATGCAACTGTTACAGTAGATCAGCCGACATTCAATCTAGTTGGTGAGCAAGTTTTAAATATTACATTAACTGCTTCACAAGCTACGGCACCAAAAGGCTCTGAAATACTAGGGTATATTTACATCAGCGGTGGAGATACAGAAATCTCATTGCCATTTGCAGCTGACTTTGGGGGCGCGGCAGTAACTGAACTTAAAGATTTTAAGATTACAGAAACAGACCTATCCTTTAACGGAGATGGAGTGAAAGACTCAGCTGTACTTTCATTCACCTTAACTGGAGATGTAACAACTAACTATATCGAGCTTTGGGATATTATGAATCCTGAAGGTGGCGAATACGGAGACGGCTACATTGGTTATCTACATGCAGGTACTGCGCTAGGAAAAGGCTCTTATACGCTGAATGTTGGTGGGCAGTACAAACCATGGGGATCAGAACCTGCCACAACGATTCCAGATGGCCTGTATACAATTGACTTCACCGGTCTTGCAGCATCAGGAGTAGTTTCCGGTTATGTTGGACCAATTTTCGTGAAAACGACTAAACCAGAAATTACTGGTTCAGTAGCTGAAGGTGTCGCTACAGGACAGGTAACAGATAAGTATATCGACTACAATGAAGAGTTATATTTATACGGTTTAAATTACAATTTAAATGATAAATTAAAAGCTTCCTATATTTCGACGGTAAATGGCGAAGTACAAGCGCCAGTTGCTTTTGAATTAAATCAAGACGGTAGCTTCACATTCCCAGTAACAGCAGAAACTAATGCTGTATCAGTAATAATTAATGACGCAGCCGGGAATGTTGGTGAAGCATTGATATATGAAAAAGAAGTAGTAGAACCAGTAGTAGCACTTTCTGTAAATCCAACTAAGCTAGACCTAACAGCTGGAGAAACTGCACAACTTACGGTAACAGAAACGTCAACGCCTGCAGAAGGTGAGGCAACAGAGGAAGACGTAACTTCAAAAGCTACTTATGTTGTTGGAGATGAAAATATTGCAACAATAGTAAATGGCTTAGTAACTGCAGTAGGTGAGGGCACGACTACAATTACTATTTCATACGGTGATAATAAAGTTACTGTAAATGTGACAGTTAAAGCATCTGTTGTAAAAGAACCAATAGTAACACTAGAAATTGACCAAGCTCAGGTTGAAACTAGAATAGGTAAAGAAGTTACAGTTAAGATTACTGAAGTAACTACTTTTGATGGTAAAACAACAGAAAAAGATGTTACAAAGCTTGCAACCTACGAAGTAGCGAATGATAAAATAGCTACTGTAAAAGCAGGGGCTGTAAAAGGAAAAGGTCAAGGTAAAACGACGATTACGGTAACGTATGGTGAGCATACACTAACATTTGATGTGTTGGTTGTAAAGCCAGGGAATGGCAATGGCAATGGCAATGGCAATGGCAATGGCAATGGTAATGGTAATGGCAACGGTCATAATGAAATTACCGAGTTATAATTTAATTTCAGTTCAAGCAAAAAGAGAAATTGCACAGCGCAATTTCTCTTTTTGGTATTTATTATAAAGCAATCCCTTTAAAAAGATTATCTCCTACTAGATGCATAATAAAACCGCACTTACTTATGATACGGTTCTCCCTTCATAATCCTAAAACTTCTATAAATCTGCTCCACCAAAACAAGCTTCATTAGCTGATGCGGTAATGTCATTTTTCCAAAGGATTGTTGTTCATCAGCACGTTTCAACACATCATCATGTAAACCAAGGGAGCCGCCAATGACGAACGCGATTTTACTTTTGCCGTAGGTCATGAGGGATTCGAGATCTGCCGACATTTGTTCAGAGGTTTTCATTTTGCCGTTAATGGCTAGGGCGATAACGTATGTATCTGGGCTGATTTTAGATAGAATACGTTCACCCTCTTTTTTCTTTACAATTTCCATCTCTGCTTCGCTTAGCTGCTCGGGTGCTTTTTCATCTGGTACTTCAATTAAATCCATTTTTGCGTAGCCACCGAGACGTTTTACGTATTCATCTATTCCCATTTTTAAGTACTTTTCTTTTAGTTTTCCGACTGATACAATCGTTATATTCACACGTTATCCACCTTTACATTTCATTTACAAACAAATTATCCACAAAAGTTATCAACATATCCACAAGTGATTCCTATATCTTGTGTAAAGTTATTTACTTGATACAAGATATTCTGCAGGTCGTTCACAGTAGCTACATTTTGTGGATAACTTTTTATCCTCTTCGATTTTATCCATAATTGGGAACTCTTTTTGCTCAGCCACAAACATGTCTAAAGCGTGTTCTATATGGTTTTCACAGCTGTATTTTTCCATTTTGCACCTCTTCTTATTTTCCGAAATTTCCACAAACTTATTCACAATTCAGTCTATGTTATCCACAATCTATTGTAACAAAGGTCAGGCGAGTATGGAAGAATAGGCTTTCTACCGCCACTCGCAGTGTATATGTTATTATTCACAATTTTCTAGTTATCCACAATATTTTCTAAATCATCCTTAATAATTCATTCGATGCCTTCGAATATTTTTAACGCATCATTAATAATGTGGGGTTGATTTCCCGTTCCGGATGGGTGCTTTCCTACGGGCGTCCTATGAGCTGCTTCACTCGCGATGCTCGCTCCAGGGCCTCGGGCCAACAGATGTTTTTTGCGCGAAAGCGTAGTGCAACGAAGCGACAGCACCTAGGTTGGTCACGAAGGCGTTATCACAGGACGTGATGGCTTTAGCCTTCGTTCCTCTATTGCTGATCCCCAAGGAGTCACCCAGCCTCCACTCCAATCAACTTATAAAAATGGCATACATGATAACAAATATTAGTATCAACTTTTGATGATAAATAATATCTTTAAATTCACAAAAAAAAATCAGTGGAGATCTTATAATCTCCACTGATTTCTAATTTACAATGAATCGCTATTTGTTAATGTTAGTGATAGATCCACTAATTTACCTTGGCGGTATACTTTCATCGTCAATTTATCACCAATTTTTTTGTTAATATATAAATGCTTGCGCAAATCGATTGATGTTTCGATTTTTTCGCCATCCATTTCAACTATTACATCGTATTGTTGAATGCCTGCTTTTGCAGCTGGAGAGTTAGGCACAACATTATCAATAACAACACCTTTTGTAACATCATTTGGCAATTTTAAATTTTGTTGATAGAATGACGGAATATCCGTTAAGTCTGCTAATATTTTAATACCCATTGTTGGACGTTTCATTTCACCATTTTTCTCTAATTCCTCGATAATAGGAATTGCTGAGTTAATCGGAATGGAGAAGCCTAAACCCTCAACAGAGGATTGTGCAATTTTCATGGAGTTAATGCCGACTAATTCACCAGCAATGTTTACAAGTGCACCACCACTATTACCAGGATTGATTGCTGCGTCTGTTTGTAATACTTCTTGTTGCCAATCTATAGTGCCATCATTGTTTATGTCAACTGGTACAGAACGATCCTTACCAGAAACAACACCTGTAGTAACAGAACCATAGAATTCTAAGCCCAGTGGGTTACCAATCGCAATTACTGTTTCACCTTGTTTTAATACATCAGAGTTACCAAATGTCGCTACTGTCTTAACATCTTTAGAGCTGATTGAAATGACTGCTAAGTCTGTCCAAACATCGCGACCAACTAATTGTGCCACTTCTTTCGAACCATCTGGCATTGTTACTTCTAACTGCTTTGCACCTTCAATAACATGGTTATTTGTCACGATAAATGCTTTATCGCCTTGAACTTTGTAAATAACACCTGAACCACTCCCTGCAGCCTCTTCTGACGTGGTTGTCGGGTTCCAGAATCCTCCACTTTTCACTTCTTGAATATTTGTAATCCCTACAACGGCCCCTGAAGCCTTATCAACTGCTTTCGTAACATCAGTTGTCACTTCTGTTGCAACTTGATTAATAGTTGTTTCATTTTTATTACCATTACCTGCGCTACTTGTTGTTGTACCAGGCATTTGATTAACAAGTCCAGGCATCATGAGCCAAACGAGTAAAGCCCCAATGATGACGCCGATAAAACCGGTAAATAAATAACCACCTTTACCTCCGCCACCGCCTTTCTTTTTATGACGTTTCTCTTGCGTTTCTCGCTCCTCTTGTTCGAGTCGCTCCTGAAGAGGTGACTTCTGTATTTCATCATTTTTTAATAAATCATTATTTTTATCATCATCTTGAAAATAGCCCATTTTCCTCATCCTTTCCCTTATTAGTATTTGCTAGTTGTTACCCTAATATTACAATTCAAACATTAAAATCAGATGAAAAATAAATAAAATGGACATAAAAATGGCTGTTCAATACATTTTCTATAAAATGTGATTGAACAGCCTCATTAAAGCTTCTTTTTTATTGTTTACTAATCATTAAACGGTTACTAATTTCGTCGGCTCTTCTGCATCTGTATCAAGTAAATTTAAATACTCCCCGACAATAATGCCGCAAGATTGCAACGTTTGTGTAACACTCATGCGTGCAAGCTCTTTCATATTATTATCTTTACTTAAATGTGATAAATATATATTTGTTGGTTTTTCAAACACTACGTCACTCATTGCGATAGCTGCATCCTCATTTGAAACGTGCCCTACATCACTTAAAATACGACGTTTTATAGACCATGGATAACGCCCCATTTGCAGCATATTCACATCGTGGTTACTTTCAAATACAAAGGAATCAGCACCACGAATAATCCCTTTCATACGGTCACTGACATAACCTGTATCCGTAATAACAACAAGCTTGCGCCCATCTTCATGAAAGCTATAAAACATTGGATCTGCTGCATCATGGGATACAGCAAAAGATTCAACAGCCAATGAACCAAAATGCTTTACAGTATCCATTTCAAATTCAAAACGTTGCTCTAAAGGTATATCACCGACTAGCCCGTCCATCGCCTGCCACGTTTTGGCGTTAGCATAAACAGGTACATTATATTTTCGTGCCAATACACCTATTCCTTTAATATGATCACTATGCTCATGTGTAACAAAAATGCCACTTAGCTGTTTCATATTGCGGTCGACTTTTGTAAATAGTTGCTCCATCTTTTTGCCACTAAGACCCGCATCGACAATAAATGCATGATCATCATTCTCTACATAAATCGAATTTCCTGTACTACCACTTGCTAAAACACTAAATCGCATTATTCAACTCCCCAGTCTTCCTCTTCAGCCTTTTGCTTGTCTCCTTGGATTTCAATAATTTTCCCATCAATAGCATCAACGAAGTACTCATCTATTTCTCCGTCCGGTAATTCCACTTGTACTTCCCATGTTGGTATCAACACTTGCGTTTGTGTTAAATTACTAAATGTTGAGTAACCTAGCTTCACTTGCTTAATACGCGATTCTGATTTTAATAGCCCTTTATTATAAAGTGTCTGGAAAATTTGAAGTGGTGGTATGACCGTTTCTTGTTCCTCCATCTCTTCGATATTATCAATCATTGTCTGCTCATACATTACCACTTCGTTATCTAAATTCCACTGTACTTTTAATACGGCACTATCATTGTAATAGAACATTCGATTATTTTTCTTCTGGAAGAAGACTGCGACTCTTTCCTCATGATCTACCTTCCATAGTGCATAAGAATCTCCATCTTTAACGTTTGTATGGACAAAATCAGTAAAGCTTGTATCATCGCTAATATTTCGTAATTTCACAGGGTTAATAAAATTAACACGTATATGTGCATGTGTCTCATCAGTGAAACTTACTCGCTGATTGTCATCGTTAACAATATTTTTAAAATTATGCACTTTGCCTGTAATGTAAGTAGCAGATTCATTACTATTCGGCAGTGGTCCATACGTTATATTATCATCTTTTAAACGGGCTTCTATTGTTTTTTCACCTAGTATTTCAACGCTCTGCGCTTCATTATAGCGATTTAAATACAACCAATACAAGAAGATATTTAAGATTAAAAAAACGAATATAAAAATAGATTTTGTTCTATTCCAATCCATTTATGACACCCCCTAATATGTCAGGCGTCAGTTTCGTCGATATACCGTTACGAATAACAAACCAGCATGGCTCTAATGTCACTATTGTACTTTGGTCATAGGTTAAATAGAAACCCACAACAATATCATCTATATCTGATAAAGCAATGTTATTTAGCTTTTTAATCTTTTCAACGATTTCAGATCCTGACGGAAGTTCCTTCATCTCTTTTTCGGATGGAATATCTTTCTCAAAAGAAAAGTATGGACGTTTGTAGCGGAAAATACGATTATCTCCCCAAACGGTTGTAATTCGGTTTATAGCCTGATCACTATAAATCGGTAGTCCATGTAAATAAAGCTGATAATCTAATTGATTATTGCTTGTACTTGTTGAGGCTAAGCGATAATCATCTGTAAAACCGCCGTGTTCATTGATAAATTCAAAGCTATCCGTAAAGAGCTTGGAAGGCTCTATTCTTACACTACTTTCTGCAGCTGGATATACATAGGTTAATGATTTCACTTTCGAATCAATCACCATCCGTGACATTCCATCGTGATATTTTTCAGTAGTTGCACTTTCATCAGTGCGCACGACATTGTTTAGATTTGTAAATACCACATTTTTAAATAATTCAGGTTTCTCTTCGATTAAATACGTATATTTTGCAGATTCAATTTTATCATTTGCAATATATAGTGAGGTAAAGCCATCTCGCTCCACTTCTTTAAAAGTGCCGTATGTTTTCGCTGGTTCAATAATATTTCTTACAAATTGATTAGCATTTTCTAGACTTACACGTGAACCCATCAATAATTCATTGTTGCCACTAATGAAAAATACCTGTAACACTTTGTTATTATAATTGCCCCAATCTATAATCATACGATTGAAGGTTGTTTCAGGTAGATCCTTATCAGCGAACTGAAAAATCGTGTTAAAGGCAGAGTAAGGAATCTCACCAGGAAAAAAGACGGTCATATAATTGTTAGAACGAATCATGTCGTTTACAGAGTCCGCCTTAAGATTATTGTCAATGGGCGTTAAATCTAGGACATTCCATCCCCGAAATGCGTCCATAATATCTATCATTGCACCATTAGATACTGTTCCGGTAAATTCCTTATCAAAACGGTAAATAGCTTTATAAGGACGAATTACATCATCCATTTTTTTTTGTGGTCCGATTAGAATTTCTTTTCCTTCAGTCTGTTCAATAACTTTATAATCTGGCGTGTATGTCCAAATCATAAAGGTTAAAACTACACTTAGCATAACGAGTAGGAATAGAACAACTGATTTAACTGGTTCTATATATTTCATTCCCACTCACCTGCCTCATCAAAATCATCTAAATTAAGTGGTAAAGTGAAGAAAACCGTTGTTCCATGCCCTTCTTCACTTTCAGCCCATATTTTACCGCCATGAGCTTCAATCATTTCCCTCGCAATAGCTAGCCCTAGACCAGTGCCTCCCATAGAACGAGCTCGAGCCCGATCTACTCGATAGAAACGCTCAAAAATACGTCCTACATTTTCCTTAGGAATTCCCATACCATCATCGGAAATCATAACCTTTAGCATATCTCCTTGCGCTGTAAAGCCAAAGCGAATATTACCTCCATCGGGTGAATACTTAATAGCATTAGAAATGATATTATCGATAACTTGTGTCACCTTATCCGTATCGATTTCTACATAATAAGATGCCTCTGGGAATAAACGTTCAAACATCACTTTATCTGACTTAGACATTTCAAAACGATCGATAATACGGTTAAAGAATGAATTAAATAGAACAATGTCTTGATTCAATTCATAATCTGAACTATCCATTCGTGATAACTGCAATAAGTCATTCACTAAGCGGATCATACGCTCTGTCTCTGTTTGTGTGACATTCAAAAATGTTGGAGCAATATTTTCATCTTTCCATGCACCATCTGCTAACGCCTCTAAATAACTCCGCATCGTCGTTAATGGTGTCCTTAATTCATGTGACACATTTGATACAAATTCCCTGCGATCCATCTCTATTTTTTCCTGTTCCGTAATATCGTGCAGTACGGTAATTAGACCATTAATAAAGCCCGTTTCTTTTTGAATAACAGAGAAATTCGCACGTAAAATATACGGTGCGTCTGCTGTACTGAAATTTAAATTCACCGCATCATTCATGTGAATTAAATCCTCAAAACTATACTCTTGATCAATACCTAAAACAGATGCAATCGGACGGCCTAATGTAATATCTCTTGAAATATGCAGCAGCTCTAGTGCGGGGTCATTAATAAGAATGATGCGTCCTTTTCGATCTGTTGCAATAACACCATCCGTCATATTACTAAGGACCGAATCGAGCTTTCGCCGCTCTGCCTCAGTAGTAGATTGCGCCTCCTGCAAGCGATTTGTTAAATGATTAAAGGTTATAGCCAGCTGCCCTATCTCATCTGTACCATAAACCCGTACTTTTCGAGAATAGTTCCCCTTTGCCATCGCCTGTGCTTGCTTACGCATATCTGAAATCGGCTGTGTAATTGTTCGTGCCACTAAGATTCCTAAAAAGATAGTAATCACTAAGGACACTGCTGTACCACCAAGGAAAATACGGTTAATGTCATTCACTTGTTCAAAAACAGATTCAATATTAGCTTCAATGTAGAGTACCCCTACGATTTCATCATCAGGACCTACACCATCTCGAATTGGCGAAGCTAACACCCACACTCGATTTCTTGTTTTATTATCAAGTTTAATGTTTTCAAATAATGTTTCTGCAGAGATAGCACGGCGTACGAGATCATTATTCGAACGCTGTCCTATCAAACTTTGATTGTCTACCTCAGATGTGGCACGAATACGCTGTCTATTATCGATGACACGGATTTCTAAAATATCTCCATTAGAAACTTCTTTCAGCCCCGTGGAAAACTCCATTACAATCGTTTCCAAGCCTTCTTCAAGAGATGGCATACTCTCATCGCGTTCTTTTAACATTTCTTCACGAATGCTATATTGCATCAAATCAACACGTTGAAAAATAGATTGTCGGAAATTTTCTTTTAAATTTTGCTCTAATTCACGCGCAAAATAAATTCCTATTATTTGCAAAGCAAGAAGTATCAACAAAATGTAAATTAATACCAGTTTGACATGAATTGATTTAAAGAAGCTTACTTTCTGCATTCCTTTTTACTCCTGTTCAGGATTTCGTAGATAATAACCTACACCACGGCGTGTTACAATCCATGCTGGATGACTAGGATTGTCCTCTATTTTTTCTCGTAAACGACGAATTGTTACGTCTACTGTTCGTACATCACCGAAATAGTCATAGCCCCACACAGTTTGTAGCAAATGTTCACGCGTCATTACTTGACCGATATGCTTCCCTAAGTAATGTAATAGTTCAAACTCTCTGTGTGTTAGTTCAATTGCCTCATCACGTTTCAATACTAAGTAAGCATCTGGCTGAATAACAAGAGAGCCTACTACAATTTCATTGGATTCTTCTTCAACCTCTTCGGCAGTAGGGGCTACTACCTGTAAACGACGCATATTTGCCTTTACACGCGCAATAAGCTCACGTGTACTAAATGGCTTTGTCACATAATCATCTGCGCCCATTTCTAGTCCTAATACTTTATCAATCTCTGACCCTTTTGCAGTTAGCATAATGATAGGGAAATCATATTTTTTTCGTACTTCTCGACAAACTTCCATTCCATCACGCTTAGGTAACATTATATCTAAAAGCATTAAATCTGGTTGCTCTTCCTCAACCTTCTCTAGTGCTTCATCTCCATCATAAGCACAAATAACTTTGTAGCCTTCTTTTATTAAATTAAACTGTAAAATATCTGCGATTGGTTTTTCATCGTCAACAACTAAAATGGTCTTGTCCATATTTTTTCTCCCTTTCGCTATTTATCTATTTTTAAACGATTGTATTTATCAATTATGCCTCGGTATAATTGCGTCTGGATTCGGCTTTGTGCTTGCACAAAGCACTCCTTTCCGAATCCATGACATCCGCCGGAGGCTTTAACTTATTTCAGCGGACATCCACTGAAAAATAACTTCAACTCGCATTAACTCACCACCTAAAAGGATGGGAGACTTTTGCTGAAAGAAGTTAAAGTCACTACTCTAACTCTACCATGCTTTTAGCTTCTATGCATTATACTAAATCCTAAGACACTTTACGATATTATTTTAAACTACATTTCGACAAATATTTCTCGGGAAATAACATAGATTTATATACAAGGTATATAAAAAGACAGCCCTATTTTGGACTGCCTCCTATTCGAATTGATTAACGCCCTACATATGATAATGGGTTTTCTAACAAACCCTTTTTCTTAACTTCAAAAGTGTAGATGTGTAGATGTGTAGATATGTACCTGTTGGGTTTCTAGCAGATCCTATATTTCCCATAACAGAACTTTTTCCTACTACTTACTTGTCCTAACTTGCACTTTTATTGATGATAGGTGTCCGTAAAGCACCTTCTAACTTTTCTATAGCAGTATTAATTACCCACAAATAATTTTTGCACCAATATACTGTACCATAAAGAAAATACAGTTTAACTGTTTTCATCTTTTTGTAATGTAAATGTATTAATTCTCTACTAATTGTTACATCATTCCTATTTTTATAACTATTAATAAATATATTTTAAACATGGATTTTTATTCCAGTATAGTGCTTTCCATGAGGTATCTAGACCCTAAGCCGCTCAACCTCTACTACAAGCGATTGGTTAAGTTCTTTAAATACAGCGGTAGTATTCCATTTATTTTTAGTATAATTTTAGACTTACCCCTTTTTGCTTTTTAAATATTCTGATAAAATAGCAATAAGATACACTAGTTGAATGGAGCGATTAATTTGAATGTTTTACAAACCTCTGGAATAACCCCTAAAGTAAGGAAGCCCCAAAGTAAGAATCCCGTTCGTAAACTTATAATTAGGACCATTATGGTGGCATTAGGTGCATTCATTATGGCACTGGGGCTTGAGCTATTTTTAGTACCAAACCACATTATGGATGGTGGAATCGTAGGTGTTTCCATTATCACTTCTCATTTATTAAATTTACCTCTTGGTATTTTCATCTTCATTTTAAACTTACCTTTCATCTTTTTAGGCTATAAACAAATCGGTAAAACCTTTGCACTTTCCACAGGGCTCGGAATTACTGTACTCTCATTAACAACACTCTTCTTACATAATCTAAACCCGTTTACTCAAGATACGCTATTGGCCACAGTTTTTGGAGGCATGATTTTAGGTATTGGTGTCGGCATCGTCATTCGTTATGGTGGTTCATTAGATGGGACAGAAATTTTAGCTATTTTATTTAATAGTAAAACACCGTTCTCCGTTGGTGAAATTATTATGTTCTGCAATTTACTCATCTTTGCGGTAGCGGGATTTGTGTTCACATGGGAACAAGCCATGTACTCTATCCTGGCATACTATATCGCCTATAAAATGATCGACATCGTCATTCAAGGGATGGAGGAATCAAAATCTGTTTATATCATAAGTGACGACATTGATGAAATAGGGCAGACGATTATGGACCGACTAGGTCGAGGTGTAACCTTCCTTCATGGTGAGGGGGCTTATACAGGTAACGATAAAAAAGTTATTTTTACTGTCATTACACGATTAGAGGAATCCAAGCTTAAATCAATCGTCTCTGAAATTGATGATAATGCATTCCTAGCAATTGGTAATATTGCAGAGGTTAGAGGTGGCCGTTTCAAGAAGAGAGATATTCACTAATAGCAAAAAGGAAGTACCGTATATGGTACTTCCTTTTTAATATTGTTTGAAAAACATCTATGGAAGTGAACACTTTGCAATAAGCATATGTTGCTGCCACTATATTTTCGCATATCATCACTATAAATTAGAGTAATATGCCAGAAGATACATGCTATGTGAATTGGTTGATTGGAGTGGAGACTGAGCGACTCCTTGGGGATCAGCGATAGAGGAACGAAGGCTAAAACCATCACATCCTGTGATAACGCCTTCGTGACCAACCTCGTGTTGACCCGAGACCCTGGAGCGAGCGGCGCGAGTGAAGCGGCTCATCGGACGCCCCCAGGAAAGCGCTCAGTCGGAACGGAAATCAACCCCTCGTTTTGCAGAAGAGTCATACTTATTTTTGATATATCCTGCATTAACGGACAATAATTCTCACCTCATCTCAAATTAGTGTAAGTAAAGAGGTATAAAAAAGGACGTACCGCATATGGTACGCCCTTTTATGATTTATAATTATTTTGCTTCCCAAACGTCCACTAAAACGTTCGTTTGTTCACGTGCAGGACCAACAGAGAAAGTAGCAATTTCAATACCAGTTAATTCACTCACGCGTTCTACATAGCGTCGTGCATTCTCAGGTAGCTCTTCTAATGTTTTGCAGCCTGTAACATCTTCTGACCAGCCTGGAAGCTCTTCATAAATTGGTTCACATTGTTCAATAATATGAAGATTTGCTGGATACTCAGTAATCGTTTCATCTTTATATTTATACGCAGTACAAATTTTAACTGTTTCTAAACCAGATAAAACATCGATTGAGTTAAGCGCAAGATGCGTAATACCACTTACTCGGCGTGAGTGGCGTACAACTACCGTATCGAACCAACCTACACGACGTGGGCGGCCAGTTGTTGTACCGTATTCACGACCAACTTCACGAATTTGTTGACCTACTTCATCAAATAATTCAGTTGGGAACGGTCCATCGCCAACACGAGATGTATAGGCTTTAGATACACCAATAACACTTGTAACTCGTGATGGACCAACGCCAGCACCGATTGCTACTCCGCCTGCAACAGGATTTGAAGATGTTACAAATGGGTACGTACCTTGATCGACATCAAGTAAAATACCTTGTGCTCCTTCAAATAACACTTTGCCGCCTTCATCTAGTACATCATTTAAGATTTTCGATGTGTCTGTTACATATTTTGCGATTTCTTGTCCATAGTTGTAATATTCCTCGAAAATTTCTTCGAATGTTACGCCTTCAACTTCGTAAAATTTCTCAAATAACTTATTCTTAATTGCTAAATTTTGACGTAGTTTTTCTTCAAATACATCCTTGTCTAGTAAATCAGCCATACGGATACCGATACGTGCTACTTTATCCTGATAACATGGTCCAATCCCTTTACAAGTCGTACCAATTTTATTATCGCCACGGCTTTCCTCATCAGCGATATCTTGCTTTATATGATATGGCAAAATAACATGCGCACGATTAGAAATTCGTAAATTATCTGTATCAACGCCACGCTCTTGTAAGCCTCTAAGCTCAGTAACTAATGACTTTGGATTAACAACCAGACCATTTCCGATTACTGAAGTTTTTTCTTTATAGAAAATCCCTGATGGAATTAAATGTAACTTATAAGTTTCACCATCAAATTTAATAGTATGTCCTGCATTATCACCGCCTGCAAAACGAGCGATTGCATCGGCTTTTTGTGAAAGGAAATCCGTAATTTTACCTTTTCCTTCGTCTCCCCACTGTGTTCCTACAACTACAACTGATGTCATAGTCAGCACCTCCGTTAGATACGATTTGTATCTCAATTTTTAAGCCGTTAATTATTGTAACAATGATAGAAACGCCTAGTCAACAAAAATACTTAAAAACACGAACGTAAAATCAAAAAATATGATTCAACGTTCGTGTTTAATAACAGAATGATATGAATATTATCTAACATTCAGATTAATTCCGTATTTGCGTAATCTCCAACGTTGAGTTCTTCTAAAAGAAGGTTCTTATGAATGAAGATAAATTTTTAATCACGTGGAGGTGGTGGCGGCATTTGCGACCAATCCACATTAATGAATTTATTGAATTCCTTTTTAAAAGCAAGTGTAACTGTACCCGTTGGACCGTTACGCTGTTTAGCAATAATAATTTCAATCATATTTTTACTCTCAGACTCTTTATCGTAATAATCATCACGATATAAGAAGGCAACAATATCAGCATCTTGCTCAATACTTCCCGATTCACGTAAGTCACTCATCATAGGTCGTTTATCTTGACGTTGCTCAACGCCACGAGATAGCTGTGATAATGCAATGACCGGAACCTTTAATTCACGCGCTAGACCTTTTAAAGAACGCGAAATCTCAGATACCTCTTGCTGACGGTTCTCCCCTGGCTTACCACTACCTTGAATGAGCTGTAAATAATCGATCAAAATCATACCGAGACCATGCTCCTGTGCTAAACGTCGACATTTTGCTCGAATTTCATTGATACGTACACCTGGTGTATCATCAATAAAAATTCCAGAATTCGATAAACTCCCCATTGCCATAGTTAGTTTACCCCAATCTTCCGTTGTTAAAGCACCTGTACGTAAAACTTGTGCATCTATATTTCCCTCCGCACAAAGCATACGCATAACTAGCTGCTCAGCACCCATCTCTAAGGAGAAAATTGCAACATTTTCACGTGCTTGAACGGCAACACTTTGCGCAACATTCAATGCAAAGGCTGTTTTACCTACAGAAGGACGTGCCGCTACAATAATTAAATCGTTGCGCTGGAAGCCAGCTGTTATATGGTCTAAATCACGGAAGCCTGTCGGGATACCTGTAACATCACCTTTTTGTGATTGCATCTTTTCGATGTTATCAAAGGTTTCCACCAATACGTCTTTGACATGCTTAAAGTCACCCGCATTTTTACGATTGGCTACCTCCATCATTTTCTTCTCTGCTTCGCCTAGTAATGCCTCTACCTCATCCTCACGAGTATAGCCATCTTCTACTATTTTAGTAGCTACACGAATTAAACGACGTAATAGAGCCTTTTCTTCGACAATTTTCGCATAGTGTGCGACGTTAGCAGCCGTAGGGACAGCATTGGCGAGCTCTAGTAAATACGATAGCCCGCCAACATCCTCAATTTCTTTTTTAGCTGATAATTCTTCAGTAACTGTTACAACATCTATCGCTTTTCCTTGATCACTTAAACGTAGCATCGTTTCAAAAATTGTCTTATGTGCATTATGATAAAAATCATCTGCTAGCAAAATTTCAGATGCAGTGATTAACGATTGAGGATCGAGGAAAATTGCACCGATAACCGATTGCTCTGCTTCCCGGTTATGCGGTGGAACGCGATCCATCATCGGTTCGTTCATGGATCGTCGCCCCTTATTCTTCCGTTACATGAACTTTTAATGCTGCAGATACTTCATGATGTAGTTTTACAGGTACATTTGTAAAGCCTAGCGCACGAATTCCATCGCTTAAAGTCATTTTACGTTTATCAATTTTTATGCCATGCGTTTTTTGAAGTGCATCAGCAATTTGCTTTGTAGATACTGAGCCAAATAGGCGACCACCTTCACCTGATTTTGCTTTTAATTCTACTGTTAAAGCTTCTAATTTTTCTTTTAATGCTTTCGCTTCAGCTAATTCTGCAGCAGCATTTTTAGCTTCTAAATTCTTTTGACCTTCTAATTGGCTTAATGCTTGTGCATTTGCTTCAGCAGCATAGCCATTTTTAATTAAGAAGTTTTGTGCGTAGCCGTCTGCTACATTTTTAACTTCCCCTTTTTTCCCTTTTCCTTTAACGTCTTTTAAAAATACTACTTTCATGATTCCGAACTCCCTTCGAGTACCTCATTTATGGCCTCTTCTAAATATTTTCTTACTCCAGCAATGGAATTTGCTTCGACTTGGCAAGCAGCATTCGTTAAATGTCCGCCGCCGCCTAGCTTTTCCATAACAAGCTGCACGTTTACTTCGCCAAGTGATCTTGCACTTATGCCGATTTTGCCATCTGAACGATGCGCAATGACAAAGGAAGCACCAACATCCTTCATTGTTAGTAAAATGTCTGCTGTTTGCGCAATTAGTACAGAATCATACACTTTCGCTTCCTCACCTACAGCAATAGCAATACCCGGCTTCACGAACTTAACTGTTTGCACTATTTTAGAACGCTCGATATACGTATCGACGTCTTCTTTTAATAATCGCTGTACTAGCACTGTATCGGCACCATTTGTCCGTAAATAAGAAGCCGCTTCGAACGTACGGGCTCCTGTACGCAATGTAAAACTCTTCGTATCAACAATAATTCCCGCCAGCAATGCCGTAGCCTCTAACATATTAATCTTTGCACGTTTTGGTTGATACTCGAGTAACTCTGTTATAAGCTCTGCTGTAGATGATGCATATGGCTCCATATAAACAAGCGTTGGATTTTCTATAAAATCCTCACTTCGACGATGATGATCAATCACCACAACTTTTTCAGCCAGCTTCAATAGCTGTGATTCGATGACTAAATCCGGTTTATGCGTATCGACTATAACGAGCAAAGATTTCTCTGTCATTCTTGATGCAGCTTCCTCTGGCGTTAGGAAACTTTCATAGAAATCCGATTTACTCTCTATTTCATTCATTAAACGTGTTACACTTCCGTTTAATTCCTCAAAATTTACGATCACATAGCCCTTCACATCATTCATTTGTGCCATTTTACGTACACCAACAGAGGCACCAATAGAGTCCATATCAGGGTTTTTATGTCCCATAACAAATACTTGGTCACTATCCTGAATTAAATCACGTAGTGCATGGGAAATAACACGTGCTCTAACGCGCGTACGTTTCTCAACAGGGTTCGTTTTCCCGCCATAGAATTTTAGTTTTCCTGTAGGTTGCTTGATAGCAACCTGATCACCACCACGGCCTAAAACAAGATCTAAACTTGATTGTGCTAGTTCACCAAGCTCTACTAATGAAGATGATCCTGCACCAACTCCAATACTTAATGTTAATGACATATTTTTTTGCGCTGTTTTTTCTCGAATTGTATCTAGAATGGCAAATTTTTTCTTCTCAAGCTCCATTAAAATGGATTCGTTTAATACAGCTAAAAAACGATCGGATGATATTCTTTTGACAAATATCCCTTGTTCAGCCGCCCAATCATTAACAATGGATGTCACCATCGTATTCGTTAAACTACGTGGTTGGTCATCCATTGCTTGCGTAATTTCGTCATAGTTATCAACAAATAAAATCGCAATAACTGTACGATCTGCATAGTATTGCTTTTCAATAGCTATCTGCTCAGTGATATCAAAGAAATATAGTAAATTCTCTTCTTTTTTATAATAAACTCGATATTTACGATCACGGAGCGTAATCGTATCTTCGTTTGTCTCTTCGCTCTTCATTAGCACGTAAATATCGTCAGATATATTAACGATACCTTCACCTACTAAATTCTCCATATTTAAAACGCCTTGCATATATGGATTCGACCATTCTATTTCATATTGATCATTGACAAGTAAAATCCCGATTGGCATTTCAAGCAATGCCTCTTCCCCAACTTTTTTCATGCGGAAAGAGATAGATTCAATATGCTTTTCTGTTTCATCAAAGGTAATCTTTTCTACCTTCCACGTATAGGCCATTAATAGAACAAAACCTACTCCATAACCGATACCTATCCCGATATTCCAAATACATAGAAGCATGAACGTCACAATGCCAAAAATGGAAAGAACAAAAAGCGGATAGCGGATTGGTCGTTTTCTAAAAGTCCCCATTACATCAGCCCCTTATTCTTTAGTTTTCCCTTTCACAAGTGAACGTACGTCGAAACCTAAATCTACGATGCCTAGCAATATCATAAAGGATGCTAGTGGTAAGGCTAACAAAGTTGCTATCCATTTTACAACATTCGGCATTCCCTTTTTAGAAATAAAATAATGTATAAAGGAAATCCCCTGCAGGAGTAATAACACCCATAATATATAAGAAAAATTTAAAATAATAATATCTAATGTAGATCCAGATTCTGGACGCATAAATAAATTAATGCATAAAATAATCATGTAATACCATAAAATAGATCGTGGTAGACGCATATGTTGGAACGGTGCAAATTTTGGTACATTCAAACCTAATCTCTTTAATACAGATAAATTCACTGTCACTAATACAAATGCAACTAAAAATGCGCCCAAAGTTACTGTTGATGGAACAGTAGATTCCATCATCTTTGTTACTGCTTCTATCTGTTCAGGAGTCACAGCTGATTGTCCAGGAATATTTTGAGATAGTGCTGTAGTTTGTTCATAATTTTTTCTTGCTTCTTCTATACCAATCTCAATCATATTAATGCCTGCTAAACGCACATATGCTAAAAATACAACTGCAGTTGATAACAATATGGCAAGTCCTGATGACATAAATAAATATAATTTACTTTTTTGTCGGCGTATTGCATCGCCTATAATTATTCCGACAATCGCGAAAATAAACGCGAATGGAAGCATGATTAATCCACTTGTTAAAAACGTTAGGATACAACCGACAATTGCTATAAATATTGATGTGGAACGCTTATATTTTGCGCTATACCAAGAAAACGGTAGCGGTGCAAATAAAAATACTAACATGAGAGCAAATGGAATATACGCAGATAGTATCATCATCAAGGTGAAAATTGCCACCATTGCAGCACCTTGTACAAGCGCCTTCGTTTGATTATTCGGCATTGAAAAACCTTCCTTTTTTCAGCTAAACTTACTGACCTTTATTGTACCATTTTTTCAGGTTATTGAACAAAAAACGCTAAGAACAACTGATTGCTTTGCCATTAATTTTGTAGAACCAATGACTAAAACATAAAATACATAGCTATATAGGAGATTTTTTACCGAAAAAGAACAAATTCATTCATTGATTATATATATGTGTTTCTCAAATTTTTTCAACAATAAAAAAAGCAACTTACGACAGTTACTAATACATGAAAAAAGGCTTTTAATCGAAATGATTATAAGCCGTTTTGTTTTAAAAAATGTTACTTAGTCGATTGTTTCTCAATCTCTAAAATTTCATCTTTTCTTTATTCATGTCTACTAAGAGTGTAATAAATTCTTATGATAATAGCAAATGGTAATATATAGAGCAATTACTGAGATCAACTAAGCTCGTCGCCATAGCGTGGGAGTTGATTTCCGTTCCGACCGGGCGCTTTGTTGTTGCTGTCGCTTCGCTTTCGCACAGAGCAAAGCTTCCTGGGGGCGTCCGATGAGCCGCTTCGCTTCGCTGCAGGGTCTCGGGCCAACACGATGTTGGTCACGAAGGCGTTATCACAGGATGTGATGGTTTTAGCCTTCGTTCCTCTATCGCTGATCCCCAAGGAGTCGCCCGGTCTCCACTCCAATCAACATGACATGCATTTTAACCATCCTCATCTTTTGGTGATGTGCTATAAAATAAACGATATTACCAGAATCGGGATATTCATTCTCGATTTCCCTACCCTATGTGATTATTCACATGTTAACCTTCTAAAATTTCTATACTGGCGGTTACAAGATTAGCAACTCCATTTTCACAAATAAAAAAAGCACAATCAAAGCGATTAAACCTTGTTGTGCCTTTATTTATATCTTATTTATCTTCTGCTACGAATGGAAGTAATCCCATGATACGAGATACTTTGATAGCTGAAGTTAATTTACGTTGGTACTTTGCACTTGTGCCAGTTACGCGACGTGGTAAAATTTTACCGCGCTCAGAGATGAATTTTTTTAATAAATCTACATCTTTGTAGTCGATGTGCGTAATATTGTTTGAAGTGAAGTAGCAAACTTTACGGCGTTTGCGGCCTCCGCGACGTGGTGCCATAGTGTGTCTCCTCCTTATCATTTTTTATTTTAGAAGTATTAGAACGGTAAGTCATCCTCAGATACTTCTATCGGTCCTTTGCTATTAGCAAATGGATCCTCATCTACACGTGTATAATTCGGCTGATTCACAGGTGGTTGATTTTGCTGATAAGCATCGCCGCCAAATGAACCCTGCCCTGGCATAGCACCACCAAACTGTTGTTGTGGTTGACCACCGCCATACGACGGTTGGTTATTACCGTAAGTCTGTCCACCACCGTATTGAGGAGATGCAGGAGCACCGCCACCATTACGAGGTTCTAAAAACTGTACGCTATCGGCCACTACATCTGTTGTGTATACTCGCTTACCATCTTGTCCTTCGTAACTGCCTGTTTGAATGCGACCTTCCACTCCAATTAAACTTCCTTTTCGCATGAAGTTCGCTAGGTTTTCGGCCTGTTTGCGCCAAGCAACACAGCTAATGAAATCAGCTTCGCGGTCACCTTGTTGGTTTGAGAATGTTCGATTTACAGCAACTGTAAATCTTGTAGACGCAACACCATTAGGCGTATAGCGTAGCTCAGGATCTTTTGTTAGTCTTCCAACTAATACGACACGGTTTATCATCAGAAATGCAACCTCCTTTTTTCAGCATTTTGTTAAATGATTATGCTTCTTGGCGAACCGCAATGTGACGAATGATATCTTCGCTAATGTTAGCAAGACGTGTGTATTCGTTAATTGCTTCTGAAGTAGCGTTTACTTTCACGATTTGGTAGAAACCTTCGCGGAAGTCTTGAATTTCATAAGCTAAGCGGCGTTTGCCCCACTCTTTTGATTCGATGACTTCTGCACCGTTAGAAGTTAAGATTTCGTTGAAACGTTCAACTAAAGCTTTCTTCGCTTCGTCTTCAATGTTCGGACGTACGATGTACATTAATTCGTATTTTCTCATCTGTTTACACCTCCTTATGGACTTAGGCTCTCCTATAAAAGGGAGCAAGGAGCAAGTAATAATTATTACTCACATCAATGAATTGTAACATATATATACATGTCTTTCAAGTCGCAACCAAACAATTCTTTCTATATAATGAACTTAATTCATGAATGAACGGAGGATCTTCATGCAACCAGATAAAGAACCTATCGTAATAGAGTTGGATATAAAAAAACTAATGATGGACAATATTGTTGTCACAAGTGGTCTCGTCATATTGTTTGTAGCTATTCAATATATTTGCTTTAAAGATTTTGATTTTTCATTTTGGACTATGATGATTGGATCTATCCTTTTCGTTATTCTGTATATTGTTTTCATTGTCTTACATGAAGCCTTTCATTTAATTGGCTTTATGGTCTTTGGAGGCGTACCCTTTAAATCATTAAAATATGGCCTGAATTTAGAGCTGGGCGTAGCGTACGCAACAACTGAACAACCGTTACCGAATCATGCAATGAAAAAAGCTTTATTACTTCCATTTTGGACAACTGGCGTCCTCCCGACAATTGCTGGTTTTTATTTTAACAGTACTGTTTTAGTATTAGTCGGAGCTTTTTTAATAGCTGGGGCAGTAGGTGATTTTTCCATGTATAAAGAACTGCGCAAATATCCAAAAAATGCATTAATAGAGGATGATCCTCACTTACCAAAGCTTTACGTATATATGCCTGAGGAAAAGAAATAAACTTTCATGCAAGTCACGTTACAAATAGAATCTGCTTGGCTATAAGTAGATTCTATTTGTGACTGCTATTGTGTTAAAAAACCATGCTGGGCAGCTGTATATAAATTTCTCCAAATACGATTAATTGAAGATGTCTCCGTAATTGCATCCATACCAAGCCTGCGTATTAAGCTATTGGCAATGTCTATACAAGCCGCTGCAGTATCTTTACTTATTCGTGAAAATTGTTGTAGTTCTTCTTCAGTCAACTTATGACCTTCTTTATGTTTTTGCCAGTGTTCATTCAACTTTAAGTAAAATTTCTCTTCAAGCTGTCTAAAGTTCTTCTGTTGCTGCATCAATAGAAATTGTATTGCGCCCATACGTTCAGTACCGCTTGGATCATGCTTTCTTTGCTTTACTAAAATAGACGCCTCTTCTAAGAAATTTTCTGTTATCCCAAGACAAACGCTTATAAAAGAGGCTTCTGCAAATGCACCAAACGGAAAACTATGTACCGCACTTCCATACTTGTTTTTAATTGTGCCTAATTGGAATGTTTCCTCTTGTGGTACCCAAACATTTTGCACACGAATCGTATGACTAGCTGTCGCTTTTAAGCCCATTGCTCGCCAATCATCAAGAACCTCTACATGATCACTATTTATTGAGCAACTAATTATTTCATCTGTTCTAATACCCTCATTCTCGACAAAGCAATTCATCGTAAAAGTTGTAGCATAATCTGCTCCACTACAATACTTCCATTGACCTGTTACTCTATAACCATCATCTATTTTTACTGCTGTACCCGTAGGATAGCCACTACCTGCTACGACTCCATTTCTTGGTGAAAATATTTTTTCACAAACTTCTTTATTTAATGCTGGAATAAACGCGTTACCCCCTGTCCCTATTGTGACAAGCCAGCCAAAGTTGCCATCAAGTGTAGACATCTGCTGGAATACTTTAATGCCCTCTAGTAGATCTAAATCTTTACCGCCTAATTCCTTTACAGTGAATAGCTTAAACAATTGATGCTCATAAATAAGCTCTAGTATATCTTCTGGTAATCTTCCTAGCTGTTCAATTTCTAAACCACGTTCTTTTATTTGTAATATGTCCATACTAACCTCCTATAGGATTGAAAATTCAGATAAGTATATAAACAAAAAAGGCAATCCATTGAAAGATTGCCCCTGTTTGTATTTTACACATTGAAACGGAATAACATAATATCGCCGTCTTGTACTACATATTCTTTACCTTCAAGACGTACTTTACCAGCTTCTTTAGCAGCAGGTTGAGAACCAGCTTCTACTAAATCATCGAAAGCAACTGTTTCTGCACGAATAAATCCACGTTCAAAGTCTGTATGAATGACTCCTGCACATTGTGGTGCCTTCATACCTTTACGGAACGTCCATGCACGTACCTCTTGTACACCAGCAGTGAAATAAGTTGCTAGTCCTAGTAAATCATATGAAGTACGGATTAATTGGTCTAAACCAGATTCTTTAATGCCTAGTTCTTCTAAGAACATTGCTTTTTCTTCATCATCAAGCTCAGAAATTTCTTCCTCGATTTTTGCACAAATTGTGATAACTTGAGCACCTTCAGCAGCTGCATACTCACGTACCTTTTGCACGTATTCATTATTATCTGCATCAGCTACTTCATCTTCTGAAACATTCGCCACATAAAGCATAGGTTTAATTGTTAAAAGATGAAGCCCTTTAATAACCTTTAACTCGTCTTCTGAAAGCTCTGCAGCGCGCGCTGGTCGGCCGTTTTCTAATTGTTCTTTAATTTTCATAAGAACTGGTTCTTCAATCATTGCTTCTTTGTCTTTTTGCTTTGCCATTTTGCTAACACGTTGTAATCGCTTATCAACAGATTCTAAATCTGCAAGTGCAAGCTCTAAATTAATAACTTCAATATCGTCAATCGGATCAACTGCACCTGATACGTGTGTAATATTTTCATCTACAAAGCAACGTACTACCTGGCAAATTGCATCTACTTCACGAATATGAGCAAGGAATTTGTTCCCTAAACCTTCACCCTTTGAAGCACCTTTTACGATCCCAGCAATATCTGTGAACTCAAATGCTGTTGGTACTGTTTTTTTAGGTATTACTAATTCTGTTAATTTATCTAAACGTGCATCTGGTACTTCAACAATACCGACGTTTGGATCGATTGTTGCGAATGGATAGTTTGCAGCCAATGCGCCCGCTTTTGTAATTGCGTTAAATAATGTTGATTTTCCAACGTTAGGTAAACCAACGATTCCAGCTGTTAATGCCATGTATGGACACAACCTTTCTATGATCTGTTCAAATTTGCTCTTATCTCCCGTACTAACGGATACTGTGAGGTTACAGAAGTCCTCACTGATTAATCACTGTATAACCCTATCTATTATATTGATTCACTCATAAAAAGTCTAATATACATCAATTTCGCATTGGCGTAATTGCATAGGTTTTATCTTCAATCAGTGGGTGTCAAAACACATACTGATTAAAGATACAAACTATTCTTCACTAGCGGAAATTAAAACCTTTTTCATTTTTTTCTCAAATTCGCGGCGCGGAATCATGACACTATGCTGACAGCCTTCACATTTAATGCGGACATCCGCACCCATCCGAATAATTTTCCACATATTAGTGCCACATGGATGCTGCTTTTTCATTTCAACAATATCGTTTAAACCAAATTTCTTCGCTTCCATATTACTCATTTCTCCCCTCTTCATTTCCATTTACACCATAGAACATCATTTTCGGATGAGCCATTGGTATATTATTTTCTTCAAAGAGTTTTGTAACATCGCGACGAATAGTACGAGCCACCCCGTATTGTTGTTGTGGTAATGTTTCTGCGGCTATACGAATCGTTACCTCTGTACCCTTAACATTTTGTACACCTAAAAAGACAGGTACTGCTACAAGTTCCTTATGAATTTCAGGTAAAGTATCTAAATACTTGTTAATAATAGCCTCAGCTTTTTCAAACTTGGCATCGGTCGTCATTTGTAAATCTATATAAATTTTAGAGTTGTTGACAGAGTAATTGACAACATCACCAATCGAACCATTCGGAATAATAAACTGCTCCCCTGTAGAACCATTAACCTTTGTCGTACGTAAACCGATTTCTACAACAGTTCCTTCAGCTGAATTTATTTTTATATAATCACCAACACCAAATTGGTCTTCAAAAATAATAAAGAATCCAGTAATGACATCCTTCACTAAACTTTGCGCACCAAAACCAATGGCTAAACCGACAATCCCTGCTCCAGCCAATAACCCCGCTATCTTAATCTCCAAGATAGAGAGAATAGCAACGATTGCTGAAAAATAAACAACATAGGAAATGACACTTTGTAATAATCTTGAAATTGTTGTTTGTCGACGTTCTGAATGGTCTAAAGGTGAACGCATACGCATTAAAAACACTTTTTTAATAAACTTTTTTCCTAATCGTACAGCTAGCCACGATGCAATCAAGATAATAGTAATCTGAACCGAAACTTTTGTTATATTTATCCAAAGATCCTCTGACATCAGCTTGTCCCAACCGTTTTTTATTACCCTTTCGTTAAACCAATCCATTATTACCACCTCTTGAATAACTTGCTAAAAATTTGCGTATACTGCATAAAAATCGAGCACTTCTTACAAATAAAAAGGAAAGTGAGTTTTTTTATGAATACTATACCAAAATTGTTACTCCCTTATTCTCTTCATCATGAAAGTAAAAATATCGTTTGGCAGTTGAGTACATTATTTTTAGAACATATACCCTTTCATCATGAACGCCTTATTTTCTGTTGTATTGGAAGTGACCGTTGTACAGGTGATACACTTGGGCCATTAACAGGTAGCTTCTTAAAAAAGTCTGTTAGTTTTCCATATGAAATTGTAGGCTCTTTAGACAATCCTTTGCATGCTCTTAATTTAGACACTACTATGCAACAGCTACACAATCATACTATAAAACCATTCATTATTGCGATTGATGCATGTCTTGGAAGTGAACAAAACGTTGGACATATTTCTGTACAGAATGGACCTATTTTTCCGGGAAAAGCTGTAAAAAAAGAATTACCTCCCATCGGCGATATTTCCATTAAAGGAATAGTCAATGTTGGAGGCTTTATGGAAATGCTTGTTTTACAAAATACAAGACTTCATATTTCTTATGCAATGGCGGAAAAACTTTCAAGAGCTCTATTGCTCGCTGCACATCGTTACTCACTGAAAAATATAGAAGATAGCAACCACAATGCCGACAATGATGAGACCTGGCAACAAGTTAGCAGCCTTGATCTTAGTTAAGCCTGCTATATTTAAACCAATGGCAAAAATCATAACACCACCTACAGCAGTCATTTCTTGAATAAACATTTGTAGTGCTGCATCTGGTATAAAAGAGCTGATAACACCTGCAAAAAGTGCAATTAATCCTTGATAGACGAATACAGGTACTGCAGATAATAGCACTCCAATACCTAATGTAGATGTTAAGATTATCGATATAAATCCATCGATTAATCCTTTCGTAATAAGTATATTATGATCGCTACGCAGACCACTATCGAGTGCACCAATGACGCCCATGGAGCCAACTACAAATATTAAAGATGCCGTTACAAAACCTTCTGCTATGCCAATTTGATTATTATCAGTGCGATTTTTACTAAATAAAGATTCTACCCATTTTCCAAGTCTATTCATTTGCTTATCTAAATCTAACCACTCACCAATTACTGTACCTACCACTAAACTAATCATTAAAATAATAAAATTATCACTTTCAAAGCCCATTTTAATCCCTAAAAGTGCAACTGCTAAACCAATAATCGATAATACAGTAGATTTCATCGATTCAGGAATATTTTTGAAAATACGTCCTATTACTGCACCTACCATAATAAGCAAAGCGTTAATTAATGCCCCTAGTAATACCACGTCCCAACCTTCCTTCTCTCTAGAAAAATAGAGAGCGCCTTGTAGTTCGGCGCTCTGATCACGTTATCGATATTTCTCTTAATCTTCCTCTTCCTGTAAATTTAATATTTCTAAAATACGTTCTAAATCATCTTCAGAGTAAAATTCAATTTCAATTTTCCCTTTATTATTAGCTTTCCTAATTTGTACATTTGTTCCAAAGTAATCACGTAACTGTGATTCCTTTGCTGCCACGAATATATCTTTTTTCTTTATTTGAGTTGTTTCACGTGAAACTTCTTCATTCAAATTGTGTACTAACATTTCAACTTGCCGTACGTTTAACCCTTGTTTAATGACCTTATTTGCCACTTCTGATATTCTTCTTTTATTTTTCAATCCAAGTAACGCTCGTCCTTGCCCCATCGATAGTGTTCCATCATTCATAAACTCACGAACATCCTCTGGTAATGCAAGTAAACGAACATGATTGGCAATATGCGGTCTACTTTTCCCTAATCTTTTGGATAGCTCCTCCTGTGTTAAATGTAAGCTTTCCATTAAGCTTTGATATGCCTCAGCCTCTTCAATAACTGTCAAATCTTCACGCTGTAGATTTTCTAAAATAGCTAGTTCCATCATTTGCGCATCTGATAGCTCTTTTATAATAGCTGGAATAGCCTCTAAACCTGCTAATTGAGTCGCTCTATAACGGCGTTCTCCAGCAACGATTTCATATTTACGCCCTTTTTTACGTACAGCAATTGGCTGTAAAATACCATGTTCCTGTATAGAGTCAGCTAATTCTTGTAAAGTTTCTTCATCAAAAATTTTACGAGGCTGAAATGGGTTCGCGGCGATAAGCTCTAATTGTATTTCTTCCACTTGCCCACTTTGTTCTATAGACTCTCCAGGAAATAATGCTCCTATGCCTCTTCCTAAACCTTTAGCCATTTTTAATCACTTCCCTCGCCATCTCTAAATACACTTCTGCACCTCTTGATTTTGCATCATAAATGATAATCGGCTGCCCATGACTTGGAGCCTCACTTAATCGCACATTACGAGGAATAATTGTTTTGTATACTTTATCCTGGAAATACTTTTTCACTTCATCAATAACTTGTAAGCCTAGGTTTGTTCTAGCATCAAGCATCGTCAACAATACACCGTCAATGTATAATTGCTGATTTAAATGTTTTTGCACTAAACGGACAGTTGATAACAACTGACTTAACCCCTCTAATGCGTAATATTCGCATTGTACAGGAATAATAAGCGCATCCGAAGCAGTTAAAGCATTAATTGTTAGTAGCCCTAACGAAGGCGGGCAATCAATAATAATATAATCATAGTTTTCTTTTACATCTTGAAGTGCGTGCTTTAAACGTACTTCTCTGGAAATTGTTGAAACTAATTCAATTTCTGCTCCTGCTAGTGAAATGGTTGCTGGAACGATTGCTAAGTTTTCGACATTTGTTTGTTGAATGACATTTTCAACGTTTTCATCATCAATTAATACATCATAAATGCAGCCTTGAAGTTCTCCTTTATTAACACCAAGTCCACTTGTTGTATTTCCTTGTGGATCAGTATCGATTAAGAGCACTTTCTTCCCTAAGTATGCTAGACAAGCGCTCAAATTGACCGATGTCGTTGTTTTTCCTACGCCACCCTTTTGATTGGCGATTGCTATAATTCTACCCATTTAAAAGCACCTGCTTTCATCTATCAAAGTTCACTTTGATAAATCATTTGTAAAATCACTGATCAATTATGCCTCGGCATAATTGTGTCCGGATTCGGCTTTGTGCTTAGGCCTGCACGATGTAGGTCAGTTAGCCGTTATCGCATGGATGCGATGGTTTTAGGCTAACATCCTCTAAGCACTCCTTTCCGAATCCGTGACATCCGCCGGAGGCTTTAGGCCAACAGATGTTTTTTGCGCGAAAGCGTAGTGCTAACGTAGCGTCAGCAGCACGAAGTTGGTTACTCAGTCGTGTGTTGTTGCTGTCGCTTCGCTTTCGCACAGATAAAACCGTGTTGCTGTCGCTTCGCTTTCGCACAGATAAATTGCCACAGGACGTGGCGTTCTTAGACTGAGCTCCCCTATTTCAGCGGATGTTTGGACACCCGCTGAAAAGTAACTTAAACCCGCATTCATATTACCACTTATAGAGGTGAGAGACTTCTGTACCTGTCGCTACGCTTTCGGTACAAAAAACACTTGTAACTGCCGTTTCACTTTCGTTACAAAAAACACTTGCTGAAAGAAGTTAAATATCTCTATCTTACTTTCATTCTATCAAAAAAACAGAAAATAGTTGTATAAAATATTAAGAATATATGCAAAAAAGGAGACATCTCAGAAATATTACTGAGATGCCTCCATAGTAAAGAGCTATAAAAGTGGCTCATCATCATAACGTAGCGTTGATTTCCGTTCCGGCTGGGCGCTTTGTTGCTGTCGCTTCGCTTTCGCACAGTAAACATTTGTTGCTGTCGCTTCGCTTTCGCACAGTAAACATTTGTTGCTGTCGCTTTGCTTTCGCACAGTAAACATTTGTTGCTGTCGCTTTGCTTTCGCGTAGAGCAAAGCTTCCTGGGCCTTCCAACTCCCGCTCCTATCAACTTATATACCTGGTATACGTTATACAAATGTCATCCTCAACTTTGATGATGTTATGAAAGTCAATTCTTTATTTTTCTAATATAATTTCAATTACGACTTAAGACTTTTTCTTTTTAGGTATTTTCACTGTAATTTGATAATATTCCTCTGTGTCTTCTTCTTCAGTCTTAACTGTTATACCGCTCTTTGTTACCATAGATAACGATTGTTTAATCGTATTTAAGGCAATGCGTACGTCTTTACTAATGGCCTTACGTTTCGGCTTTACTTTCTTTGGCTCCGCTTCTTCTTGAACTTCTGCCTCCGGATGTAATAAAGAATAAATTTGTTCTTCTAACTGACGAACATTCCAATCATTTTCAATCGTTTGTTGTAAAACTTCTAGCTGTAACGACCGATCTTTAATTGCAATTAATGCACGTGCATGTCGTTCAGAGATTTCACGCTTCAAAATAGCTTGCTGCACTTCTTCAGGCAGCTTTAGTAAACGTAATTTATTGGCTACCGTGGATTGTCCTTTTCCAAGTCGTTGGGCAAGAGCTTCTTGTGTCAGCTCATGAAGCTCTAATAATTTTTGATAGGCAACAGCTTCTTCAATTGCTGTTAACTCCTCACGCTGTAGGTTCTCGATTAACGCGATAGAAGCTGTTTCCTTATCAGTTAAATTTCTAATGATTGCCGGGACTTCTGTCCATTGTAGCTTTTTCATTGCTCGATAGCGACGCTCACCAGCAATGATTTCATATTGATTTTCTGCTGTTTTACGTACAACAATTGGCTGAATTACACCATGTGTATGAATGGTTCTTGATAATTCTTCAATTTTTTCATCATCAAAAATAGTACGTGGCTGAAAACGGTTAGGCACAATTTGATCAATAGGCAGCTTTATAACTTCTTCTGCTGCATGAACCGTCTCTGCTTGTTCTACTTCATTTTTCACAATAGGCTCAGTTTTATTTCCGCCTCCAAAAAAACGTGAAAAAGGACTTTTCATCCAAGTGGCACCACCTTTAAGTAACTATCTTGCTCTGTTTCATTCTATTATTATTTATTATATTTCTTAAAATGTATATAGTTCGTAGATGTCATTTGCGTGAACCATCCATAACTAGTATGTATGCTCAAAATAGAAAAAATATTTTCTACTTTGAGAAGTTTCACATGAAACACTAATTATTGAATTGGTGTTTTATTTGGTACACCTGGTTTACGCGGATATTTTTTCGGTGTTCCTTTTATTTTATCAAAGATATATAACATGCGGTCACTTTCTTCAACAGGTAGTAGGAAAGAAAATTCTTCTTTTAGCGTAACCCCTAATGTGGCCAATGCTTTTTTTGCATCTTTTAATTCTTCCGCACCAGCTGCTGCTTTTAAAGCAACAAAATAGCCACCTTGCTTTGCTAGTGGTACACATAACTCCGATAAGACCGATAATCGGGCTACTGCACGAGCTGTTACAACATCAAACTGTTCACGATATTTCGCATTTTGTGCAAATTCCTCTGCACGGGCATGTACGAAATTCATATTATCTAATTGTAACTCATCACTTAAATGATTTAAAAATGTAATTCTTTTATTTAAAGAATCGACAATTGTTACATGTAAATGTGGGAAACAGATTTTAATTGGAATACTTGGAAAACCAGCACCTGCTCCAACATCACAAACTGTCGTCACTTTTGAAAAATCAAAATAGAAAGAGGCACTAATCGAATCATAAAAATGCTTTAAATAAACACCTTCTAAATCCGTAATAGCAGTTAAGTTCATCTTTTCATTCCACTCAACAAGTAACTCAAAGTATTTTTTAAATTGAGCAATCTGCTTTTCAGAAAGTTCAATGCCCTTTTTCTTCAGAGCCTCGATAAATTGTTGTTCGTTCATGTAAAGTCTCCTTTTTCTAACTGGCTTTACTATCCCTATTATTGATTTGTAAGCATGTATTCGTTCACATTTACAAATCAACTACTATATAAAAATAAGATTAGCCTTAAAAATAGGAAGCGGGCACAAAGGTATGCCCGCCTCTTATTCACTTTACTGTTGTTCATTATTCGCCGCTGACGCGGGCAATTTTACCTTGCTCAATATAAACAAGTAATATTGAAATATCTGCTGGGTTTACACCAGAGATTCGCGATGCTTGGGCAATGGAAAGTGGTGTAACTTGTTTTAATTTTTGTCGAGCTTCTGTTGCTAGACCTGAAATAGCGTCATAATCGATATTTTCAGGAATTTTTTTATTTTCCATTTTATGAAGCTTCTCAACTTGTTGCAATGCTTTTTCAATATAACCTTCATACTTAAGCTGAATTTCAATTTGTTCCTTCACTTCATCCGAAAACTCTATGTCTGCTGGAATTAACGAAGAAACTAACTCATAATGCATTTCTGTACGTTTTAATAAATCTGCTCCACGGATACCATCTTTTAGCTCACTACCACCTACAGAGCGAATAGTAGCTTGTGTTGCTTCATTTGGTTTAATAATCACTTCACGGAGACGTGCAATTTCGTTTTCAATCAGCTCTTTTTTCTCATTGAATGTTGCATATCTTTCTTCAGTAATCATTCCCATATTATAACCTAGCTCTACCAAACGTAAGTCAGCGTTATCATGACGAAGTAGTAAACGATATTCTGCACGAGATGTTAGTAAGCGATACGGTTCATTTGTTCCTTTTGTTACTAAATCATCAATTAATACGCCAATATAAGCATCTGAACGACTTAAAATTAATTCTTGTTTTTCAAGCACATTAGCAGCAGCATTTATCCCAGCCATTAAGCCTTGAGCAGCCGCTTCCTCGTAACCTGATGTTCCGTTGATTTGACCAGCAGTATACAACCCTTTAATACGTTTTGTTTCTAAAGTTGGCCACAATTGTGTTGGCACGATTGCATCGTATTCAATAGCATAGCCAGCACGCATCATTTCTGCTTTTTCTAAGCCCGGAATTGATTTTAGTAAACGTGTTTGTACATGCTCTGGTAAGCTAGTCGATAAACCTTGTACATATACTTCACGTGTATTGCGACCTTCTGGCTCTAAGAAAATTTGGTGGCGCGGTTTATCGTTAAATCGCACAACCTTGTCTTCAATAGAAGGGCAATAACGTGGACCCGTACCTTTAATCATCCCTGAGTACATCGGTGAAAGATGTAAGTTTGCCTCGATAATTTCATGTGTTTCTAGGCTTGTATAAGTTAACCAACAAGGAAGCTGATCCGTGATGAATTCAGTTGTTTCAAAGCTGAATGCACGTGGAACATCATCTCCTGGTTGAATCTCTGTTTTATCATAATCAATCGTACGGTTATTCACTCGTGGTGGTGTACCTGTTTTAAAACGCACAAGGTCAAAACCAAGCTCTTTTAAGTTATCAGCTAAACGAATTGACGGTTGTTGGTTATTAGGACCACTTGAATATTTTACGTCACCAATAATGATTTCACCACGAAGGAATGTACCTGTTGTGATAACAACTGTTTTAGCGCGGTAAATAGCACCAATTTGTGTAATAACACCTTGTACTTCCCCGTCTTCAATTATTAGCTCTTCCACCATTCCTTGCTGAATTGTCAAATTCTCAGTTTCCTCCAACACACGTTTCATTTCTTGTTGGTATAAAACTTTGTCCGCTTGTGCACGTAATGCACGCACAGCAGGACCTTTCCCTGTATTTAACATCCGCATTTGAATATGCGTTTTATCAATAACTTTCCCCATGACGCCACCTAATGCGTCAATTTCTCGTACTACAATTCCTTTGGCAGGACCACCAATGGAAGGATTGCATGGCATAAATGCAATCATATCTAAATTGATTGTTAACATCAGTGTGTTAGCACCCATTTTGGCAGCAGCGTGTGCAGCTTCAGAACCTGCGTGACCTGCGCCAATTACGATAACATCAAACGTGCCTGCCTCATAATTTGTTGGCATAGCTCGTATCTTCCTTTCTTTAGTAAAATTATTTTCCTAAACAGAACTGTGAAAATAACTGATTGATTAGGCTTTCTTGTACTGTGTCGCCAATAATTTCCCCAAGTATTTCCCAAGTTCTAGTAACATCTATTTGCACCATATCAACAGGTACACCAGCTTGTGCTCCAGCTAATGCATCCTCGACCGTTGCTTGTGCTTGATGAAGTAATGCAATATGTCTTGCATTTGAAACATATGTTAAATCGCCCGCTTCAATTTGCCCTTCAAAGAATAGCGCAGCAATCGCTTCCTCTAGCTCTGCGATGCCCTCTTCCTGTAAAAGAGAAGTTGTCACAACGCGATGATTGCCTGCTAGCTCTTTGACACGAGCTACATCAATTTTTTGCGGTAGATCTGTTTTATTGACAATAACGATGTAATCCATCGCTTGAATTGTTTCGAATAGACGCTCATCCTCGACAGTCAATTCCTCTGCGTAGTTTAAAACAAATAAAATTAAATCTGCGCCACGTAACGCCTCACGTGAACGTTCAACACCGATTCGTTCGACGATATCCTCTGTCTCTCGAATACCAGCTGTATCGACTAAACGAAGCGGAACACCACGTACATTCACGTACTCTTCTATAATATCACGAGTTGTACCTGCTATATCTGTCACAATGGCCTTATTCTCCTGTACTAAACTATTTAAAAGAGAAGATTTCCCAACATTTGGGCGACCTAAAATAACAGTTGATAGACCCTCTCGTAATATTTTCCCTTGAGAAGATGTTTGCAAAAGTTTAATAATTTCATTTCGTACCCATGTACATTTTTCTACTAATACGGGAACTGTCATCTCTTCTACATCATCATACTCCGGATAATCTATATTAACCTCTACTTGTGCTAATGTCTCTAGTAATGCTTGGCGTAAGTCACCAATTAAACGCGATAATTTGCCATCCATTTGTCCCAACGCAACATTCATCGCTCTATCAGTTTTTGCTCTTATTAAATCCATGACTGCCTCAGCCTGTGATAAATCGATACGTCCATTTAAGAATGCGCGTTTTGTAAATTCACCTGGCTCTGCGAGTCTTGCTCCATTTGTTAATGCTAGCTTTAATACACGGTTCACCGAAACTAGTCCCCCGTGACAGTTAATTTCTATTACATCCTCACGAGTGAATGTTTTAGGTCCGCGCATTAATGACAGCATTACTTCCTCTACAACCTCATTTGTTTTTGGATCGACCAAATGTCCATAATGAATTGTATGTGAAGCCTTCGTTGCTAAACTTTTACCACCAGGCGATCTGAATATTTTATCTGCAATCGCGACTGCTTCGTCCCCACTTAAACGAACAATAGCAATAGCTCCTTCACCCATAGGTGTGGATATCGCAGCAATTGTATCGAACTCCATTTAATGACCTCCTTAACGTTATCCACATGTGGATAAATAAAACCGACCAATACTTACTAACACCTTAGACTAACATATTTTTTGCAAAATCTAAAGTAAGGATAATTTCCAATTGTGGATAATCAGAAAGCTCTACATTATAGCACGTATTTCGACAAAAATTGCGAATGCTAGAATGTTCTTTCTAGATCATAAAAAAACTATTTTGCCAATGAATAAAGTATGCTCTTCGGCAAACGGGGGGTTGATTTCCGTTCCGACTGAGCGCTTTCCTGGGGGCGTCCGATGAGCCCCAAGGAGTCGCTCAGTCTCCACTCCAATCAACTACTTGGCATATATCTTCTGGCATGTCACTCAAAATTTATAGTGATAAAACAAAAACTTCAGCTATGTTTGTCTGTGCGAAAGCGAAGTGGTAGCAATAACTGGTGTACAATTGTGTCACTGTTATAAGTCTTTTCTTTTCTATTTATGGTAAGTGTTCACTTTTGAATTGAATGATACTTATAAAAGTTCTACACTATCGCTGATTGGAGTGGAAGGCTATTCGACTCCCGTGGGAAAGCGAGACAGGCGAGACCCTGCACGTAGCGGATGTTTTCCGTGCGAAAGCGAAGCGACAGCAACGCCAGCGGAGGAAGCGGCTCGACGCTCGCCCACAGGAAGCTCTGCTCTGCGCGAAAGCGAAGCGTCAGCGGCAAAGCGAGTAGCCTGGAACGGAAATCACCCTCATCTGAAGTAACCACAACATTCACAATGATTCCCTTGACCATCTTATTATTTCAACAACATAAAAAAGTCATTTTATCATGAAGATAAAATGACTTTTTATTTTTGTCTGTATGTTTTTTACGAAGTTTAGCCGTTCTTTACAGGTTCAATGACTAAATAACGATTAGGCTCCGTTCCTTCTGAGTATGTTTCAATATCAAGGCGATTTGCCAATTGATTATGAATAATTTTTCTCTCGTACGACTGCATTGGCTCAAATGTCACACGCTGATTTAAGCGAAGTGCTTTATCCGCCATACGATCTGCTAGTAACTCCAAAGCTACTTGACGACGTTCACGATAGTTTTCTACGTCTAATTTCACCATTAAGAACTGCTTGGCACTTTTATTTAATACAAGTTGTATTAATTGCTGCAAAGAATTTAATGTTTGACCACGTTTTCCTATAAGCAGTGCAGCTTTCTCGCTTTTCAGTTGAAATATGACATATTTCCCTTCACGTGTCGTTTCAATTTCAAGATCATGAATATCCAATTGTTCAGCAATATTTACTAAATAAGTCTTTGCATCTTCAATTGGGTTTACCGAGGATTCTTCTTCCTCTTTTTGTACCTCTACGACTTGTTGAACAGCTTCGATATCACTTAGTTGTTCAGAAACTTGTGAACTTATTGTTTCAACATCATCTATTACTGTTGGTTCGACAAATTGAGTCGTATTTTGCTGTTCAGCTTTTTCTTCTTCAATTATTGGTCGAACCTGTACTTCCTTTACTGTTACACGAACTTCTGCAGATCGTGCTCCAAAACCTAAAAATCCTTTTCTACCTTCTTGTAAAACTTCAACATCTACTTGTTCACGGGTTTTGCCAAGTTTCTGTAACGCCAATGAGATCGCTTTTTGTGTTGTTGCGCCTATTTGCGTAAGTTGTTTCACTTTTTAGCCCCTCCATTTTGAGCAGGTTGTGTTTTATCTTTTTCCCAAGGTTTGTAAATAAACAGGTTTTGAGCAATCGAAATAATGTTACCGATTACCCAGTATAGTGATAATGCTGCTGGTAATGACATACCGAAAGCAATAATCATAAATGGCATAATGTACATCATTATTTTCATTTGAGGGTTATCCATCGCTGGGCCCGTACGTAAAACTAGGAATTGCATTAAACCAGCAATAATTGCTAATGCAGGTGCAGGATCTGCTAACGGGAAAATAAAGAAATTCCCTAAATCAAAAGCAGGTGTAGCATTCATACGACTAATCGCATGGTAGAAACCAAATAAAATTGGCATTTGAATGAATACAGGTAAACATCCAGCAACTGGATTGACACCAGACTCACCCATAAGCTTCATCATCTCTTTTTGATACTGTTGCTGTGTCTGTGCATCCTTAGAAGCATACTTCTTTTGCAATTCCTTCAATTTCGGCTGAATTTCTTGCATTTTTTTAGAGCTCTTTGTTTGTTTAATCATCAATGGGAGAATTGCTAAACGAATGATAATTGTTACAATAATGATCCCCCATGCATATGAACCAAGTAAATCAGCAAAGTATTTAATCACTGACACTAAAGGCCAAACAATAAATTCATTCCAGAAGCCTGTGCTTTCTTTGGAGATTGGTTCTTTAAATTCTGTACAACCAGATAGTAGTAGTGCTACTGATGCTAGCGACAAAATTACCCAAAGTTGTTTCTTCAACCTTTTTCCCCCTACAAATACTATTCACTTTTTCTAAAACTATATGCATTCTCTTCTTTATACATTTACAGTTTCCTGCAACTGAATAAAGTTATCAGTTATTTTATCATGCATATATCGTTTCACTCTACTAAATATTCTAACAATGGGCACATATTTGCTAAGTAATGTTACTAATAATTCATATATTGCAGTGAAAATTCATTTCTAAAATACCCCTAAGCGTATTTCCATTGAATTCACTTTCGCGCAGAAACGAAACTATTCTATTTCACCACTTTGGTTGCCATCCATATTAGGCTTTCTTCAATACTTTTGCGATTCGTAGTACATGCTGCAAACTTTGTTTTACTTCATGAAAATCCATTGTGGCCGCCGGCTGTCTGGCGATAATAACATAGTCCATATTCGGCTTTAGTTCATCCTTTAATTCATGAATACTTTGTCGAATATAGCGTTTGATCTGGTTGCGTGTTACTGCATTCCCAAGCTTTTTACTAACCGATAATCCTATACGAAATTCCGTTTGTCCCTCTTTTTCTAAAAAATATACGACAAACTGACGATTAGCGAAAGATTTACCCTTTTTAAACACCTTTTGAAAATCATCGTTTTTCTTCACTCGTTGGCGTTTTTTCATTACTTTCACCTGCTACTCGATAATTATCCTTTGATCCTCATTTTTAGGTTTACCAAAAATAAAGAAAAAAAAGACCACTGATGTGTCTCAGTGGACTTATTTTATGCTGATAATACTTTTCTTCCTTTACGACGGCGAGCAGCAAGAACTTTGCGACCGTTTTTCGTGCTCATACGTGCGCGGAAACCGTGAACTTTGCTGTGCTTACGTTTTTTTGGTTGGTAAGTACGTTTCATTTATATAGACACCTCCTGGATGAGTTGAATTTTTCAACATACAGACTTGAATATTATATAAAGTAACTAGTTATTTTGTCAATGAATTTTATAAATTTCTATATTTACGCAAATCTATGTCTATATTTCACTTCGATCATCTTCTACTGAATAAAAATAAATTATCCACAGAATACTTGTTTTTTTTACACAGAGTTGTGTATAGTATTTTTTGCATATTTTTTTATCCACAACATTTATCTACAGCTTTTTCACATAAGCAGACCTTGTGGACAACTAGGTAGTGCATAAATAGAAGGTATGTGGATAAGTTTCGCAAACTATTGAAATAGCTTTGTTTTTCTGATACGATATCTGTGCTTCACTTTGTTGAAAACTGAAATGAACTTTTATTTTATCCACAACTGTTGATATGCTGTGGATAATTTTTATCACAGCCTTTGGTTAACTTTTATCCACAACTTGTGAGTTTGTGGACTAGTTGTAAAATGAACGTATTTACCGTTTCTATAAATGCGCTTTTAATTGTATTGAACTGAAAAGGAGATTAGCAGCTTGGAACATTTAGAAGAACTATGGAATAATGTCCTGGCTCAAGTTGAACAAAAAATTTCTAAACCAAGCTTCGAAACGTGGCTAAAGTCTACTAAACTACTTTCCTACAATGGTAGTGGTTCTACTGTGACAATTGCTGCGCCAAATTCGTTTGCTCGAGACTGGCTTGAAAATCATTATATTCATTTGATTACAGGTATATTAACGGAGCTTACAGGCGAAGACTTGCTTATTAAGTTTGTTGTTCAAAAAAACCAGGATTCGGACGATTTCGATTTACCAGCGCCGATTATCCAAGCAAAAAATGACGATCATCATGATATTTCACCAGGTATGTTAAACCCGAAATATACTTTTGATACGTTTGTTATTGGCTCTGGTAACCGCTTTGCACATGCTGCCTCGCTAGCTGTCGCAGAAGCGCCTGCGAAGGCTTATAACCCATTTTTTATCTATGGGGGAGTAGGGCTTGGCAAAACACACTTAATGCATGCGATTGGTCATTATGTACTTGAACATAATCCAAATGCAAAGGTGGTATATTTATCATCTGAAAAATTTACAAATGAATTTATTAACTCAATTCGAGATAATAAGGCACTTGATTTCCGCAATAAATATCGCAATGTAGATGTACTGCTAATTGATGATATTCAATTTCTAGCTGGAAAAGAATCAACTCAAGAAGAATTTTTCCATACTTTTAATACATTGCATGAAGAATCGAAACAAATTGTTATTTCCAGTGACCGTCCTCCTAAGGAAATACCGACATTGGAAGATCGTTTACGTTCTCGATTCGAATGGGGACTAATTACAGATATTGCGCCCCCTGATTTGGAAACTCGTATCGCCATTCTTCGAAAAAAAGCAAAGGCTGATGGCCTAGAAGTGCCAAATGAAGTCATGCTCTATATTGCGAACCAGATTGACTCCAATATTCGGGAGCTTGAAGGTGCGCTTATTCGCGTCGTTGCCTATTCATCACTTGTTAACAAGGATATTAATGCAACTTTGGCTGCTGAAGCATTAAAGGATATTATCCCTAATTCAAAGCCACGGACTGTCACGATATTAGACATTCAAAATGCAGTAGGAGAGCATTTTAACATTCGTTTAGAGGATTTTGTCGCTAAAAAACGTACAAAGTTAATTGCCTTCCCACGTCAAGTCGCCATGTTTTTATCTCGCGAATTAACAGATTTTTCGCTGCCGAAAATTGGCGAAGAATTTGGTGGACGTGACCATACTACTGTTATCCATGCGCACGAAAAAATATCTTCTATGTTGAAAAATGACGTTCAGCTACAGCAAGATATTAAACAAATTCGAAGCATGCTAGGAAAATAATGCTGTGGACAACACAAACATTTAAACACAAACTTATACACAGTCTATCTACATGTGGATAGACTGATTTTATTCACTTGAAAGTACTTATCCACAAATCCACAGGGCCTATTACTATATCTTTTTTATTTTATATAAATAAATAATATAAATATGTGAGGGAAAACGAATGAAATTTGATATTTTACGTGACCGTTTATTAGAGGGTTTAAATGATGTCATGAAAGCCGTAAGTTCAAAAACGACTATTCCGATTTTAACGGGAATAAAAATTGATGTAACAGATGAGGGTATTCGCTTAACAGGTAGTGATGCTGATATTACAATTCAAACATTTATTCCAGTTGAAGAAGATGGCCAACAAATAATTCATATTACAGAAACAGGATCAATAGTTGTACAAGCACGTATGTTCAATGAAATTGTACGTAAGTTACCAACAAATGAGGTTGAAATTCAAGTAACAATTGGTTTCCAAACTCATATTCGTTCAGGTAAATCTGAATTCCACTTAATTGGCTCAGATGCTGCTGAATATCCTTTACTACCCGAATTAACAGAGGATCAAAAATTTACTATTCCTGCAGATCTATTAAAGTCAATTATCCGTGAAACAGTATTCGCTGTTGCCACTTCAGAAAGTAGACCAGTGTTGACAGGTGTAAACTGGCAGATAAAAAATGAAACATTAATCTGTGTTGCAACAGATAGCCACCGTTTGGCAAGACGTAAAGTTCAACTGGAAAATTTACCTGAGGTTGAACATAGTGTTGTAATTCCTGGTAAAAGCTTAAATGAGTTAAATAAAGTTTTAGAGGATTCTACAAATCTTGTACAAATTGTTATAACAAGTCAGCAAGTGTTGTTTAAAACTGGAGAGGTTTTATTCTTCTCTCGTTTACTTGAAGGTAACTACCCAGATACATCACGTTTAATTCCAGAAGAGTACCAAACAAATCTAACGATTAATGGTAAATCATTATTACAAGCAATCGATCGTGCATCTCTTGTTGCTCGTGGCGATCGTAACAATGTTGTACGTTTTGAGATTTTAGATAATCAAGCTGTTGAAGTTTCTTCCAATTCTCCGGAAATCGGTAAAGTACAAGAGGAAATTCCTGTTGAGTCATTAGAAGGGGAGAACTTAAAAATTTCTTTCAGTGCGAAATACATGATGGAAGCATTAAAAGCAATTGATGGTCAAGAGGTAGTCGTTCAATTCACAGGGGCAATGAGACCATTTATTTTACGTTCTGTTCATGACGATGCTATTTTACAATTGATTTTACCTGTACGTACGTATTAAAAAATCAATTAAACCGAAGGCAAATTGTGCCCGGAATCAGTTGAAAGAAGTAAACAATTTTTGTTGGAGAGAATAAACTCCATAATTTCAAACTCAAAGGACTTTGAAAAATGTACTGATAGTCGCTAATTGCGGCTATCTTTTTTTACTTATGACGAATTTTTAGGTATGATAGAGAGATAGACGATCTGTATTTGGAGGGGAACTCAGCTATGAAGGACATTGAAATTGATGTAGAGTTTGTCACATTAGGACAACTTTTAAAAATAACCGATGCCATTAGCTCTGGTGGCATGGCCAAGTGGTTTTTACACGAAAATGATGTATATGTAAATGGAGAAATAGATGATCGCCGCGGTCGTAAATTACGTGACGGTGACATTGTAAATATTCCTGGATGTGGTCGATTTCGTATCGTTGGTGCCGCTGGACAGTAGATTATGCATATAGAGCAATTAAAACTTACAAATTATCGTAACTATGATGCCTTAGCTTTAAACTTCTCTCCAAAAATTAATGTTTTCATTGGTGAAAATGCTCAAGGGAAAACTAATGTTATGGAATCTATTTACGTATTGGCGATGGCTAAATCCCACCGCACAACGAACGATAAAGAATTAATACGTTGGGATTCAGACTATGGTAAAATAGAAGGGGCCATTCAAAAAAGGCATGGTATTTTACCAATTGAACTTACTATTACGAAAAAAGGCAAAAAAGGTAAGATAAATCACATAGAACAAAGTCGCCTAAGTCATTATATTGGCCAAATGAATGTCGTGATGTTTGCACCCGAAGATTTAAATGTCGTAAAGGGAAGTCCGCAAATACGACGACGTTTTATTGATATGGAGATTGGGCAGATTTCGCCTGTCTATTTACATGATTTATTAACCTTTCAAAAAGTTTTAAAGCAACGTAACCACTTTTTAAAGATGAATCAAGGTAAAGCTATGCCAGATGACGTGATGTACGAGGTTTATAATGAACAATATATTCACGCAGCTACCCAAATTATTCGAAAAAGATTTCAATTTATGGATTTATTGCAGGAGTGGGCAGAGCCAATTCACGCAGGTATTTCACAAGGGAAGGAAACGTTAGCTATTAAATACCGCACAGTAGCTGGTATTGAAAAAGAGCATACTTCCAGTGAAATTGAAAACTTCTTGCATAAAAAGCTAATAGAAGCTAAGCCGCGTGAATTTGATCGAGGTGTAACACTAGTTGGTCCACATCGAGATGATTTGCAGTTTTTAGTAAATGACTATGATGTTCAGACATATGGTTCACAAGGACAGCAACGTACAACCGCTCTTTCATTAAAACTTGCTGAAATCGAATTAATTAAACAAGAAACAAATGAAACACCCATACTACTTTTAGATGATGTATTGTCGGAACTCGACGATTATCGCCAATCGCATTTATTAAATACCATTCAAGGTGAAGTTCAAACCTTTGTTACGACTACAAGTGTTGATGGAATTCACCATGAAACGATGGAGCATGCACAGCTGTTTCACGTGAAACAAGGAGCGATTGAAGAAAGTTAGCCCGGGAGTTTTTTAGATTACAAAAGAATGGTAATAGTCAGCTCGGTTGACTGTTCATTCATTTACACACAATGATGTTATGAAGGAGTAGATGAAAGCCGTGGCTATAGAGAATGAAGGTTTACAAAATCAAGCTTATGAAGCCGATCAGATACAGGTATTAGAAGGTTTAGAAGCTGTACGTAAAAGACCAGGGATGTATATCGGTTCAACAAGCTCTAAAGGGCTTCACCATTTAGTATGGGAAATTGTTGATAATAGTATTGATGAAGCTCTTGCAGGATTTTGTACAGATATAAAAGTAACAATAGAAAAAGACAATTGGATTCGTGTAGAAGACAATGGTCGTGGTATTCCGGTAAGTATTCAAGAGAAAATGGGTAAGCCTGCTGTTGAGGTTATTATGACAGTGCTCCATGCTGGCGGTAAATTCGGCGGTGGAGGATACAAAGTATCAGGCGGTCTTCATGGTGTAGGTGCATCTGTTGTAAATGCTCTATCAGTTGAGACGATCGTTCAAGTTCATCGTGAGGGTCATATTCATGAAATTAAATTTGAACGTGGGAGAACTGCGCAAGAGCTAACGGTTATCGGTGATTCAGATCATAATGGAACAACTACACGTTTTAAAGCAGACCCTGAAATATTTAAAGAAACGACTGTTTATGAATATGATATTTTAGCACATCGTATTCGTGAATTAGCTTATTTAAATCGTGGTATCAAGATTACAATTGCTGATGAACGCGAAGGCGAGGAACGTTCTACTACGTATCATTATGAAGGTGGTATTCGTTCTTATGTTGAGCATTTGAATCAATCTAAAGAACCAATCCATGATCCAATAGATGTTCTTGGAGAAAAAGATGGTATTTCAGTTGAAATTGCTATGCAATATAATGCTGGATTCTCTTCAAATATCTTTTCATTTGCTAATAACATTAATACGTATGAAGGCGGTACACATGAGTCTGGTTTTAAAACAGCTCTGACACGTGTTATTAATGATTACGCACGAAAAAATGGCCTATTAAAAGAATCAGATACAAACCTTACTGGTGAGGATGTTCGTGAAGGGTTAACAGCTATTGTTTCAGTTAAGCACCCTGATCCACAATTTGAAGGACAAACAAAAACAAAGCTTGGTAACTCTGAAGTTAGCCAAATTACTAACTCCTTATTCTCAGATGGTTTTGAACGATTTATGTTAGAAAATCCAACTGTCGCTCGTAAAGTTGTTGAAAAAGGTTTAATGGCTGCTCGTGCACGTGTCGCTGCTAAAAAAGCACGTGAATTTACACGTCGTAAAAGTGCACTTGAAGTATCAAGTTTACCAGGTAAATTAGCTGACTGTTCATCAACAAATCCAGCTGAATGTGAAATTTATATCGTTGAGGGTGACTCTGCCGGAGGATCTGCGAAATCTGGACGTGATCGACACTTCCAAGCGATTTTACCATTACGTGGTAAAATACTAAACGTCGAAAAAGCGCGTTTAGATAAAATTTTATCGAACGCAGAAATTCGTGCGATGATTACAGCATTCGGCACAGGTATTGGTGAAGAGTTTACTTTAGAAAAGGCTCGTTATCATAAAATTGTTATTATGACAGATGCCGATGTCGATGGTGCCCACATTCGCACATTACTACTAACATTCTTCTTCCGTTTCCTTCGACCACTCGTAGAGGCAGGTTATATTTATATTGCACAGCCACCTCTTTATCAAGTAAAGCAAGGTAAGCATGTTGAATATTGCTATGATGAAGAAACATTAAAAGAAATTTTAGAACGATTACCAAAAATGCCAAAACCAAATGTGCAACGCTACAAAGGTCTTGGGGAAATGAATGCAGAGCAGCTTTGGGAAACTACAATGGATCCTGAGCACCGCACATTGTTACAAGTAGAATTAGATGATGCAATTAAAGCAAACCAAGCATTTGAGCGTTTGATGGGCGATGAAGTTGAACCTCGTCGTCAATTTATCGAAGAAAATGCAGTATACGCTAATTTAGATATTTAATTTTTCTTGAGAGGAGGTCTACACTTTGTCAGAACAAGAACGCTCCGGTGTTAAAGGAGTTAATATAACAAAAGAAATTGAAACATCCTTCCTCGATTATGCGATGAGTGTAATCGTTTCTCGTGCATTACCAGACGTACGAGATGGATTAAAGCCTGTACATCGCCGTATTTTATATGGCATGCAAGAGCTAGGGAATACAGCAGATAAAGCGTACAAAAAATCAGCACGTATCGTTGGGGACGTAATGGGTAAATACCACCCACATGGTGACTCATCCATCTATGATGCAATGGTACGAATGGCGCAAGATTTCAGCTATCGTTACATGCTAGTCGATGGTCATGGTAACTTCGGATCTGTCGATGGCGACGGAGCGGCAGCGATGCGTTATACGGAATCACGTATGTCTCGTATAGCGATGGAAATGCTTCGTGATATTAATAAAGACACAATTGACTATACAGATAACTATGATGGTTCAGAAAAGGAACCTATTGTCCTTCCGAGTCGCTATCCAAACTTATTAGTAAATGGAGCGGCAGGAATTGCGGTTGGTATGGCGACAAATATTCCGCCACATCAACTTGGTGAAACGATAGATGCTGTGATCGCACTTTCAGAAAATCCAGCTATCACAACAGAAGAATTGATGGAAATCATCCCAGGACCTGATTTCCCAACTGGTGGATTAATTTTAGGTCGTAGCGGTATTCGCCGTGCTTACGAAACAGGTCGTGGCTCGATCATTATTCGCGCAAAGGTAGAGATTGAACAAAAATCAAATGGTAGAGAAACAATTCTTATTCATGAATTACCATACCAAGTAAATAAAGCTAAGCTTATTGAAAAAATAGCAGAGCTTGTACGCGATAAAAAAATTGATGGTATTACAAACCTACGTGATGAATCTGACCGACGTGGTATGCGAGTAGTCATTGAAGTTCGTAAAGATGCAAATGCTAATGTAGTTTTAAATAATTTATATAAACAAACAGCCATGCAGTCGAGCTTCGGTATTAATATGCTGTCATTAGTAAATGGTCAACCTAAAGTAATGGGCTTAAAAGAAATGCTGTATCATTATTTAGAGCACCAAAAGGTTATTATTCGTCGTCGTACGGAATTTGAATTAAGAAAAGCGGAAGATCGTGCACATATTTTAGAGGGCTTACGTATTGCCCTTGATCATATCGATGAAATTATTGCTATTATTCGTGGTTCACGTAGTGGTGATGAAGCGAAACCTCAATTAATGGAACGATTTGATTTATCTGAACGTCAAGCGCAGGCAATTTTAGATATGCGTTTAGTTCGTTTAAGTGGATTAGAGCGTGAAAAAATTGAAGCAGAATATCAAGAACTTCAAATTTTAATTGCTGAATTAAAAGCAATTTTAGCGGATGAGGCTAAAATTGTTGATATTATTCGTACTGAAATAGTAGAACTAAAAGAACGCTTTAACGATAAACGTCGTACTGAAATTACTTCTGGCGGTTTAGAAATGATTGAGGACGAGGATTTAATCCCAGTCGAAAATTCAGTTGTAACTTTAACGCACAATGGTTATGTCAAACGTTTAGCTGCGAATACATATCGCAGTCAAAAACGTGGCGGTCGTGGTGTACAAGGTATGGGCACAAATGAAGATGATTTTGTAGAGCATCTTATGAATACATCTACACACGATACAATTTTGTTCTTCACTTCTAAAGGGAAAGTATTTAGAGCAAAAGGTTATGAGATTCCGGAATTTGGCCGTACAGCGAAAGGATTACCGATTGTTAACTTACTCAATATTGATAAAGGTGAGAAAGTAACAGCAATGATCCGTGTTGGTTCATTTGATGAAGATGCATACTTTATCTTCACAACTAAAACAGGTATTACAAAGCGTACACCAGTATCTCAATTTGCTAATATCCGAACAAACGGCTTAATAGCTATAAGTTTACGAGAAGATGATGATCTTATTTCTGTTCGTTTAACAGATGGCGAGAAACAAGTGATTATCGGTACTCGTGATGGAATGCTTGTACGTTTCCAAGAGGATGATATTCGTTCAATGGGCCGTACTGCAGGTGGTGTACGAGGTATTAAACTACGTGATGGTGACGAAGTAGTTGGTATGGAAATCGTTGAACCAGGGCAGGAAATTTTAGTTGTTACAGCAAAAGGTTACGGTAAACGTACTTCTGAAGAGGAATATCGTTTACAGAGTCGTGGTGGTGTTGGATTAAAAACAATTCAAATCACTGATAAAAACGGTCCAATGGTAGCTGTAAAAACTGTTGATGGCTCGGAAGATTTAATGCTGATCACAATTAACGGTATGCTAATCCGTATGGATGTGAATGATATCTCATTAATTGGTCGTAGTACACAGGGAGTTCGTTTAATTCGTTTAAGCGATGAAGAGCTTGTTGCAACTGTAGCGAAGGTTGAAAAAGAAGAAGAATCTAATGAAGAATCTAATGAAGAAAATGATCAAGTAGAAGAATAATAAAAGACCGATGACGACAGCTAATGTTGCCGTTCATCGGTTTTTTAGTATAAATCATGAAAAATAAGTAATTATTTTGAATTCCATGATAAAATAAAATTAACCTTATATTTAAGCAAGTGAAATAGTGAAGAGGAGTTAATTGCGTGGAAACTATACATATCCCTATTTCAGAGTTACGCGTTGGAAAAGTAATTTCTGAAGATATTTTTGCTAATACACAATATCCAATAATTTTTAAAAACACGATAATTTCCCATGAACATTTACCAGTTTTTTTCGCTTTTAATATTTCGAGAGTCCCAGTTTATAAAGATGGTATAGAGGCTCGATCGGAGATAAAAGAAACAGAATTAGTTGTTCCGATAGAGGCTATTCCAACATTTAAAAAGATTTATGACAATTCTATTGAGCAATTCAAAAAGGAATTTAAAAATTGGGAAGCTGGTGCAAAGGTAGATATTACGAAAGCACGTAAAATTATTTTGCCATTATTAGAAATGGTTTTAGAAGATCGTACCATCATTTTTGAATTAAATGAGTATTCAAATCCAAAAGACTATTTGTACCATCATTGTGTAGCAACAGCATTGATTTCTTCGGTGATTGCACAAAAATTAGGCTATGACAAAGGAATTACAATTCAAGTTGCAATTGGAGGGTTATTAGCTGATTGTGGAATGGCAAAAATTCATCCACGTATCCGTGATAAAAAAACAACCTTAACAGAGCAGGAGTTTGATGAAATTTATAAGCATCCAACTTATAGCTACGATATGGTCAAAGATTTAACAATCTTAAAGGATACAATGAAAGAGGCTATTTTCCAGCACCACGAGCGTTTAAACGGTAGTGGCTATCCGAAAGGGGAAAAAATCGCTAATATTTCTACTTTTGCTCAAATTATCGCGGTTGCAGATGTATTCCATGCAATGACTTGTGAGCGAGTGTATAGAGCTAAGCAATCTTCCTTTAAAGTCATAGAGATGATTAATGAATCTGAATTTGGGAAGTTTGATATTAAAGTAGTTCGTGCACTGATAGATATTGTTGCCGACCTTCCTCTAGGAACAATAGTTGAACTATCTAATCTGGAACAAGGCGAAGTGATGTTTGTAAATAAATTTGCACCAACTCGACCACTTATCAAATTAAGCCACACAGGGGAGATATTTGATTTAGGAAAAAATCGTACCTTCTATATTTCACGTATTATAACAAATTTATAATAGTTGAAAGGCAACCCATTAACATTGGTGTTCGCCTTTTTTATTTTTAATTCGATTGATAAATTATTTAGGTGATAAAACCAAAGTATCAACAAAGATTTCAACCTCTAGCTAAGTACGAGAAAATTGATATCTTTGAAATGATTTCACTTCTTTCAGCAAATGTTTTATGTAAGGTAAGTGAAACGGCAGCTACAAGTGTCTTTTGTAGCGAAAGCAAAGCGTCAGCTACAGAAGTCTCCTACCTCTATAGGTGGTGAGATGAATGCTGATTTAAGGCTAACTAATCTTCTGAACAAAGTGGTTTAGAAGAAGAATAATAGATTTTAAAAAACTTTTAATTTTTTTCGAGAAAGTGTTGACATAGTTTTAGATTCTTGATATTATTAGTGAGTCGCCAAGAGGTGACACTTAAAACAAAGATTAATGAACCTTGAAAACTGAACAAGCAAAACGTAATCAATAAAGTTTTTAGTAGCTAACCTTGAGTTAGTGAACGAAACAAAATTTTGGACATCAA
>NZ_JBNNVB010000033.1:0-60146 GCF_050280325.1 Lysinibacillus sp. NPDC093216
CACACCCGTTCCCATACCGAACACGGAAGTTAAGCTCTTTAGCGCCGATGGTAGTTGGGGGCTTCCCCCTGTGAGAGTAGGACGTCGCTAGGCACAAAGCAGCCACTGAGAAATCAGTGGTTTTTTTAATGTTTAAAAATCGGTAATAACGCCCTGAAAAATGTTAGAATTTAATTGATCTAAATGAATAAATAAAGGGGTGTATTGAAATGGCAACAGGATTATATAGTGAAAATATTCAAATTGAGAAAGTAAAACTACAAGAGTTTATTCATAATAAAGAGCAATGGGCTGTACTAATACCCGGTTATTTACATCATGAATTTCCAAATGAACAAAATATGATTTGGGTATTTAAAGGGGATTTTGGCATTATCCAAAAAGCTGTAAAGGTTGAGCTTATGTGCAAGGAATCAAACCCTAATCAAGTTATGTTTGATTTAGTAGGCTTATCAGACCCAATAAACGGTGACGGTTATTTTGAAATTACACAAGATCAGGATGGTACATGTCAGTTAGTAGGCAATTTAACAATGAAGGCAAGTGGTTTCTTAGCGGGCATGATGAATCCAATTTTAGAGAAGTTTGTACCGCAATTAGTTGAAAAGCTAGTACAAGGGATGGCGGTAAAAGCTAGTATCTAGTATGTTGTAGAGAAATTAGAGTTAAGTACATTTTAAAATAGTTTTTATTGATAAACGTGTAATATAAAGGATCGTTGCTATTAGGTGCAATGGTCTTTTTATATTTATCAGCAAAAGTAGTAAGAGATGACATGACATTATATTAAAACGTTTACGAGTCGGAACTGAAATCCTTTACGTTATTCGTACTTATTATATGGAATAACTTGACAGATCCCTTTGTGAAGTTTAAATTTGAGTAAACACTCAAAAAAGGTGGTGAAAAGGTTTGGTATCAAAGAAGGATAAAATTTTAGAAGCGTCATTAGAGCTTTTTACTAAAAAGGGCTTTACCGCAACGACTACTAAAGAAATAGCATTAAAGAGCGGAGTAGCAGAGGGGCTTATATTTTATTATTTTAAAGATAAAAATGAACTTCTTAATTATCTTATTCATGAGTTTTCATTTATTGGCTCACTACAAAATGAGATAAAAGAGCTTTCAAAGATGGAGCCATATCCAGCTTTAATTAAATTTGGCCAATTATATGCCAATTTTTTATTAGATCATAAAAACTTTTTAACTTTTATTTGGTCTCCAGAAATAGTACAGAATACAAATGTTAGTAAGGATATTGTGGGTTTTATAAATGCAATGGGTGAACAAGTCAGTTCATTATTGATAAGAGCTTCTTCATGTACTGTGGAAAAAAAGACGGTAGAAACAGCAGCTTCAATGTTTCTATCAACAATATTAACGCATGTTTTAATTGAAGAAAGAAAAACAGATAAAATGCCAATTGAAAATAATCATTATATTGAAGAGGTAGCTATGTTTATATTAAAAGGGATTCAAAATCCGGGCGCATTTGTTTATCTATAGCAAAAGCAATGCGACAGCGGTAATTATGCCAAGTCGAAATTGATATAAGTTGATTGAAGTGGAGATTAGATGCCCCTAGGAAAGCGCCCAATCGGAACGGAAATCAACCACACGTTATGATGAGAAGCTATTTTTTTTGAGAAATTTTGAGTAATTACTCAATATATTTTAGATAGGAGGAATCATCATGGAACAATGGGTAGGTATTCAAACACTTATTTGGTTATTTCCTATTATGTTTATTCTTCATGATTTTGAAGAAATTATTATGGTTGAAAAGTGGCTAAACAAGAATTCTATCATCTTGTACGAAAGATTGCCGAAAAACATTGCTGATCGGGTTATTAAACAGTTTTCGATGTCGACAGCGCAGTTTGCGGTAGCAGTCATCGTAATATTCATGTTTGTAAGTAGTTCCACTTTTGTGGCAAATCAGTATGTGAATCAAGGGCCATATGGAGATATCTACTTTTTTACTGTTGTTACACTAACCTACTTTCTACATGCGTTCACTCACCTTGCACAGTCTATATTTCTTCGTTCTATTACACCTGGTGCATTCACATCTTTGATAATCGTTATTCCATATAGTTTAATTTTGTATCATTCGTTATTAGTCAATAAAGTCATAACTTGGAACATTATTTTTATTTGCTTACCGTTTTGTCTTTTAGTGATCCCTATTGCATTACTAGCACATTGGATCGGGAAAAAGGTTATATGAATTTCACTTTATTTATCTTCAGCAAATGTTTTTGTAACGTAAGTGTTATAATTAACTAAGAGAATATAACGGAAATGGGTGTTTTGTTTTGCAAAAGAAAAGGCCGATTGTAGAAGGATTAGAGCGCTTTCGACAACAACAAAATATTTCCTTTCATGTCCCAGGGCATAAGCATGGAGAGCTGTCCCATCTTCCTCAGCCCTTTAAAGATGTAATGCGGTATGATGTGACTGAATTATCAGGTCTTGATGACTTACATCACCCAGAGGAAATGATATTAGAGGCAGAAAACTTGTTGGCAGATACATATGGGGCGATGAAAAGTTTCTTTTTAGTAGGCGGATCTACAATTGGAAACTTAGCGATGATTTATGCCACATGTAAAAAAGGAGATACGATTATTGTCCAACGTAATGCACATAAGTCTATATTTCACGCAATTGAGCTTGTTGGAGCAAAACCTGTATTTGTTTCCCCGCTATGGGATGAACGTACATTAACTGCAACACATGTTTCTTATAAAGATTTAAAAGGTGCAGTTGATGATTATCCAGTGGCCCGTGCTGTCGTATTAACGTACCCTACTTATTATGGTATGACATCTAAAGAAATGCAGCAGCAGATCGCGTATTGTCATGAGAAGGGTATTCCTGTTTTAGTGGATGAAGCACATGGTGCCCATTTTAGTGCATGTACTTTATTTCAACCATCAGCATTGACGTTTGGTGCAGATATAGTAGTACAGTCTGCACATAAAACACTACCTGCTATGACAATGGCATCCTTTATGCATGTTAATTCTGATTTAATCGATGTCGACAAAATAAATCACTATTTACGTATGTTACAATCTAGCAGCCCATCCTATCTTTTATTGGCTTCATTAGATGATGCACGTTATTATATACAGACATATTTGGAGAGTGACGGTGCATATATAATAGGAAAAAGAGATCAATGGGTTGAGGCATTACGAGCTATTGGCTCTTTGGAAGTTATTGAGGTAGACGACCCTATAAAATTATTGTTACGTGTTAATGGCTATAGCGGTTTTCAATTACAAGAGGCATTGGAAGCAAAGCATGTATATGCAGAACTAGCAGATGCAAATCAAGTATTGCTTGTGCTACCTTTATTGAAACAGGGACATAACTATCCATTTGCAGAAATACGCGTTCGTATTAAGGATGCTATAACATTGTTAGTAAGTACACCAAAGGCAGAAATAATAACGGCTTCACAAACAGCCTATAATTTTGTAGCTATTACGGAACCAGCCTACACATTTGAGGAAATTGAAAAGGCAGAAAAAGAATGGTTACCGTATATGCGAACAATAGGACGTATCTCTGCTAATATGATTATTCCTTATCCACCAGGCATTCCATTGCTTGTTCCTGGAGAAAAAATAACAGTAGCAAAGCTAAGCCAGCTAGAGGAGTTACTGGCTTGTGGTGCAACGTTCCAAGGAAATCACCGTTTAGAAGAAAAGATGATTGAGATCATTAAATAGTTGGAGGCAATAACAGCATGAATTGCAATTTATTTATTACATTTGAAGGTCCAGAAGGTGCTGGGAAAACAACAGTTATTCAAAAAATAGCCGAGCGACTTGCAGAAGAAAATATTGATGTATTAGCAACGAGAGAACCTGGTGGTATTGAAATTGCTGAGAAAATTAGGAGCATTATTTTAAACCCTGAACATACAGCCATGGATGAGCGTACAGAAGCATTATTATACGCAGCAGCAAGAAGTCAGCATTATTTTGAAAAAGTACGACCTGCGTTGGATTCTGGTAAAACGGTTATTTGCGATCGATTTATCGATTCTTCATTAGCATACCAAGGATATGCGCGTGGTATCGGCGTTGATGAAGTATTATCTATTAACGAGTTTGCAATCGGTAAGATGTTACCCGATATGACAATATTATTTGACCTTGCACCAGAGGTTGGCTTGGCACGGATTCATGCTCATGGAGAGCGAGAAGTAAATCGCTTAGATGTCGAAAGTTTAGCTTTTCATAAGAAAGTTCGGGAAGGATATTTACAGTTAGTAGAGCGTTACCCTGAGCGTATACATGTCGTCAATGCGGATCAAAATATTGAGCGTGTTGTTGAAGATGTATGGTCATTAATATATGAAGCAATACAGTAAATGCATGAAGTTGTCTACCACAATGTGATATAATGGTAACATCAATAATCATTCAGCAATGTTTTCTGCGCGAAAGCAAAGCGACAGCGACAAATGTTTTCTGCGCGAAAGCGAAGCGACAGCAGCTGAATGCGGATAGATAAAAGGTAACTAAAATTTATTTAGATGAATTTTATCGAAGGGGTGAGTGCGAATGAAGTTAGTCGTAGCTGTAGTGCAAGATCAGGATAGCAGCCGCTTATCGAATGCTTTAACGAAAAATCAGTTTCGTGCAACTAAATTAGCGAGCACAGGAGGATTTTTACGCTCTGGAAATACGACGTTTCTTATTGGGACGGAAGACTCTCTCATACCTAAAGTTTTAGATATTATTCGTGATAATTGTCGAGCACGAGAACAAATGGTTGCCCCTGTTTCGCCATTAGGCGGGAATACAGATTCCTATATACCTTATCCTGTAGAGGTAGAGGTAGGAGGAGCCACAGTTTTTGTATTACCAATTGAACAGTTTCATCATTTTTAAGCACAATATATGTATTTGATAAAGAAAGCAAGTGGGGGCGAAACAGCTTGAAGATCAATCAAGATATACGTGTCGGGTTAAATACTAATCGTAAAGAGCCACTGCATAACAATAACCTAAATAACCGATTTGGAGATATGGTCGTCAAGCAAGGAACCAAATTACAGACTGAACAGCTTACACGATTGCTAGGGGATATTTCTACAGCAGGTGATCGTGTTGCAAGATCACGTAATTTACGAGAACTTGCTCGTTTTAAAATGCTTGTTAAACGATTCCTACAAGAAACGGTAGAGCATGGTATGGATTTAAAGCAATCCCATACTTGGAATCGTTTTGGTGAAGGAAGACGCTTGAAAATAATTGAAACTATTGATACGCGTCTTGTAGAGCTTGCGCAAGATATTTTAGATGAAGAAAAGGAAGCAATTGACCTTCTTGATAAAATCGGTGAGATTAAAGGCTTATTAATTAATTTGTATATGTAAAACCCGTGTCTCGTTCTCTTGTAGGCGCGGGCTTTTTTCAAATCTATTCAGCAGCCAAATTTATTTGTTGAATGACATAAAACTAATCTATCTGCTCTAAAGCCGCAGATATTTCTGTACTAAAATTGGTTCATCACCAAAATTTATGGATGACTTTTGTTAAAACGTCTACTATGTAAATAAGTTGATTGGAGTGGAGGCTGGGCGACTCCTTGGGGATTAGCGATAGAGGAACGAAGGCTAAAAGCATCACGTTCTGTGATAACACCTTCGTGACCAACATCCTGTTGCCCCAAGCGGCTCATCGGACGCCCCCAGGAAGCTCTGCTCTGCGCGAAAGCGAAGCGTCAGCAACAACAAAGCGCCCAGCCGGAACGGAAATCAACCACACGTTTTGGTGATGATCCATAAAATTGAGCAATAGGAAACAATTATGCTATGAGCGTAATTGATATAGGAAGGAATTTAAATTTATGGCCAAGAATGTTGAAGAGCTATTCACACTGCAACCAGTCGTAATGAAGCAGCTTCAAACGATTTTTGACAAAAATAGATTAGCACATGCATACATTTTTGATGGCGAAAAAGGGACAGGCAAAGTAGATATTATGCAGTTTTTTGTCAAATTAATGCTATGTGAGCAACCAAGTCAAAATGTTCCATGTGAAACATGTCGAAATTGCAGACGTGTTGTTTCGGGTAATCATCCAAATATTCATCAAATTTATCCAGAAGGTCAATTTATAAAAATTGATCAAATACGTGATTTAATTGCAGAAATGAAGATGATGGGTGTTGAAGAGGGACGTAAGATTTATGTACTTCATCATGCAGATCGTCTCAATATTGCATCTGCAAACATGATACTTAAATTTTTAGAGGAACCAGAGGGTGAAGTAACTGCAATTTTGTTAACGGAGCAAATGCAGTCAATTTTACCAACGATTCGTTCTCGCTGCCAGCATGTTAAATTCCAAAAAATGCCCCGACACATATTATTAAAGCATTTGCAAGATAGCAACATTTCTTACTCGATGGCTTCTACAGTGAGCATGCTGACGAACGAGCTCGAAACAGCTATGATTTTAGCAAATGATGAGCAGTTTGCACATGCTCGAAAAACAGTGTTAAAATTAGTAGAGGCAATTCGTCAGAATGTACATGAGGCAATGCTTGTTGTACATGAAGAATGGTTGCCACTGTTTAAAGAAAAAGGCGAGATGGAGCAGGCATTAGATTTACTACTATTTGCTTACCGTGATATAGTGTCAATAAAAGCTAATCCCGAAGTAGCTTGTACTTACCCAGACATGTTACAAACATTTAAAGAAGCTGCGCTACATTCGACTTATGAACGTCTATCTAGTCAAATGGAGTCTATTTTACAGGCACGTTCATCTTTACAGCGTAACATGAATAGGACGTTAATGATGGAGCAGTTAATGCTAAATCTGCAGGAGGGATATACATTTGTATAATGTAGTGGGAGTCCGTTTTAAAAAAGCGGGTAAAATATATTACTTTGATCCAGCATCATATCTACTCGAGGACAGCCAATATGTCATTGTAGAGACAGCTCGCGGTGTAGAATATGGTAAAGTAGTTGTCCCCCAAAAGGTTGTTGGGGATAATGATGTTGTATTACCACTTAAACAAGTTCTACGACCAGCGGATGAACGTGATCGTATCCAAGTAGAGGAAAATGCAGCCGAATCAAAGCATGCATTTGAACTAGCAAGCGCAAAAATCATTGAGCATAATTTAGAAATGAAGCTCGTTGATGTTGAATATACATTTGATCGTAATAAAATCATCTTTTATTTTACGGCTGAAGGACGCGTTGATTTCAGAGATCTTGTAAAAGATTTAGCTTCGGTTTTCAGAACACGTATCGAACTTCGTCAAATTGGTGTTCGTGATGAGGCGAAGTTGTTAGGTGGCATTGGTCCGTGTGGCCGAATGCTTTGCTGCTCAACGTTTTTAGGAGATTTTGAGCCGGTTTCTATTAAAATGGCTAAAGATCAAAACTTATCTTTAAATCCATCCAAAATTTCAGGTCTTTGCGGTCGTTTAATGTGCTGCTTGAAGTATGAAAATGATGAATATGAGGAAGCAAAAGAGGGTATGCCAGACGTTGGTGATATGACGATGACACCAGATGGCCGCGGTAAAGTTGTAGGTTTAAATGTACTGGAAAGACTCATTCAAGTATATTTACAAGAGCAGGAGCGCACAGTCGAGTATACATTAGAAGAACTGCTAGCATGCGAAAAAAATCTTATTTAAGATAGAGAATTGGACGAGGTGGCTTGGGTGAAGGACCGTAATTTCTTAGATACCGTTATGGAGTTCGAACAACAGCTCGAAGCAATGCAGGAGCAATTTAGTGCATTGAAACAATTTGTAGCGTTAATGATGGAGGAGCATAAAGCACTCGAAACAGAAAATCATCACCTTCGTACACGTCTAGAAGAACTACTTTCTAATGAAAACTCTGTACAGGCTTCTGATGTGAAGAAAGAGAATCCGTTAGATATTGGCGAAGGTTATGATAACCTAGCACGTTTATACCAAGAAGGCTTCCATGTTTGTCATGTTCATTTCGGAAGTTCCCGTAAAGGTGAAGACTGTCTGTTTTGTCTATCATTTTTAAATAAACAAAATGTGTAATAGAAGGCTGATTCCCACTATAGTGGTGTCAGTCTTTTGTTTTGTATAGTAGGAGGAAGAAACATGGAAAATTGGTTGAAGGGTGATGAACGATTAGACTATTTATTAGCTGAGAATTTACGTATTATTCAAAGTCCCTCGGTCTTTTCGTTTTCATTGGATGCAGTGCTACTTTCAAAATTTATCAATGTCCCATATCATAAAGGGAAAATTGTTGATTTGTGCTCAGGTAATGGTGTAATTCCACTTTTTCTAAGCGCCAGAACAAATGGACATATTACAGGAGTAGAAATTCAACCACGTTTATTTGATATGGCTGAGCGAAGTATCCGTTACAATAAGTTAGAAGAACAAATTCATATGGTTCTTGGTGATGTGAAGGAAATTCCTAAGGAGCTTGGTATTGAAAAATATGATGTTGTAACCTGTAATCCACCATATTTTTTAGCACATGAAGCTAGTGATAAAAATTTAAGTGAGCATTACGCTATTGCACGTCATGAACTATATTTAACCCTAGAGGAAGCAATACAATCAGCAAGTAAATTATTAAAGCAAGGCGGAAAGGCAGCTTTTGTTCATCGTCCTGGTCGATTACTAGATATTGTTACGGCAATGCGTGCAAATCGCTTAGAACCTAAACGTATGCAATTTATTTATCCGAAAGAAGGTAAGGAGGCCAATACACTATTAATAGAAGGAATTAAAGATGGTAAGCCTGATCTGAAAATATTACCGCCCCTGTATGTTTATAATTCGGATAATGAATATACAGCAGAAGTGAGAGAAATCCTTTATGGAAAAGAGCAATAGCCATTATTTTTATGTGTTAGAGTGTGCCGATCAATCCTTTTACGCTGGCTACACGAATAATGTAGACAGGCGTGTCGATGTGCATAATGCTGGTAAGGGAGCAAAATATACGAGAGCGCGAGGTCCAGTGGAATGTATTTATGTAGAGGAATTCGATACAAAACAAGAAGCGATGCGCGCAGAATACGCTTTTAAACAGCTAACACGAAAGCAAAAAATGAAATATATAGGGAGGGATGACGCATGAAATCTCAGAAAAGTACAATGCACGGTCATACAGGTTGTTTATATTTAGTGGCAACGCCTATTGGTAACCTAGAGGATATGAGTGTACGTGCGTTACGTATTTTAAAGGAAGCAGATATTATTGCTGCCGAGGATACACGTAATACAAAGAAGCTATGCAACTACTTTGATATAGAAACACCACTGATAAGCTATCATGAGCATAATTTAGAGGTGGGGGGAGAAAAGCTATTAGCCTTCTTACGTGAAGGAAAAACAGTCGCATTAGTTAGCGATGCTGGTCTACCTTGTATTTCCGATCCAGGTGCAGATATAGTCGAAAAAGCTATCGATCAAGACTTTCCAGTTGTGCCGGTGCCAGGTCCCAATGCTGCAATATCAGCATTAATCGCTTCTGGATTAACACCGCAGCCATTTTTCTTTTACGGATTTTTAAATAGAGGAAAAAAGGACCGTCGACAGCAATTAGAGCAACTAAAAAAACGTCAGGAAACTATTTTGTTTTATGAGGCTCCTCATCGTTTAAAGGACACTTTAAAAGATATGGAATCTATTCTTGGTAATCGTCGAATCGTATTAGCTCGTGAGTTAACTAAAAAATTCGAAGAGTTTTTACGTGGTACGTTGGCTGAAGCAGTGGAATGGTCACAAACGGAGGAAATTCGAGGGGAATTTTGTATTGTCCTTGAAGGTAATGAGAATGCCGAGGAAGAAATTAACGAAGATGCTTATTGGATGACAATGTCTGTCGTTGAACATGTCGATTATATTATTAATGATACAGGCGTTACATCAAAAGAAGCTATAAAGGAAGTAGCAAAACTACGTCAAGTAGCTAAGCGAGAAGTCTATAATGAATACCATAGTTAATGGAAAGAAAGAGGTTGCCTAAATAAGGCGACCTCTTTCTTTGTATATCTAATCAAATAGATGACTCATCACAATAACGTGAGGTTGATTTACGTTCCGGCTGAGCGCTCTATTGCTGATCCCCAAGGAATCGCCCAGCCTCCACTCCAATCAACTTAACTTCATAGTTTTACAAATGTCACGCCTAACCTTTAGTGAGGAGCATATAAATCAAATAAATTGATAATAATTGTAAAAAATAGTATCCTTAATCATAAAAGGTCTGACATGGACATTATAAGGGACTCGAAAATTGGGTATATTATATTTATCTTCTATTAAATGAAGATAACGCCTCCAGATGCATCAAGCCAAGGCGAAATTGATAAAAAAAAACCTAAATCACTGTGCTTGATTTAGGTGTGTATATCAAATTATTTTTTTAAGTTAGATTGGATTTCTTTCACTAACATTTCTGCGCCTTCAGGGCTTAAAATTAATTTGCCTCCAACTAGACGGAAGTTATCATCAGAAACTTCACCAGTTACAGCACATGTCATGTTTGGCATATATTTTTTTAAGATGATTTTGTCATCATCCACATAGATTTCTAAAGCGTCTTTTTCTGCAATACCTAGTGTACGGCGAAGTTCGATTGGAATTACTACACGTCCTAATTCATCGACTTTACGAACGATTCCTGTTGATTTCATAATTATTTTTCCTCCTAATGTAAAAAAGTTATATTGGTATTTCGTCAAATTTCGACATAATTTCCTTGTCTGATAGTTATCATACCAAGTAATGCCATAAACGTCAATTAATTAATACACTAATATTATTGTTTTGAAAAAATTTTTTGAGGAGAAAACAGATATTTTGCTTATTTTAAAAGGTTTTTATTATATATTTTAATTTATAGTAAAAAAGCTTCTCATTTAAGACATTAAATGGATTGGTTCTATCATTCGACATTTTTCGCGCGCGATGAACTATCAATCAATTATGCCTCGGCATAATTGCGTCCGGAATTGGCTTTGTGCCAGGCCTGCAGATGTTTTTTGTGCGAAAGCGTAGTGCTAACGCAGCGGCAGCAACTTGTTTTTGTCTGTGCGAAAGCGAAGCGTCAGCAACAGCACCGATGCTGGTCACTAAGGCGTTTTCACAGGATGTAAAAGTCTTAGCCTGAGTTCCTCTATTTCAGCGGGTGTTTGGACACCCGCTGAAAGAAGTTGAAACGAATTTCGTACTTAGTTAGAATAGATAGTATACTGTGAAACAATGGAGGCAGTTCTTGTGAGCGAACAAAACAAAACATTCTATATAACAACCCCTATTTATTACCCAAGTGGGAAATTCCATATCGGTACAGCGTATACAACTGTAGCATCAGATACAATTGCACGTTATAAACGTTTACGTGGTTATGATGTACGTTTCTTAACGGGAATGGATGAGCATGGGCAAAAGATTCAAGAAAAAGCTGCAGAAGCGGGCAAACATCCTCAAGAATACGTGAATGAAATTGCAGATGCTGCGAAAAAGCTTTGGGCATTGATGGACATTTCATACGATGACTTTATTCAAACGACGCAAGAGCGTCATACGAAAACTGTCGAAAAGATTTTCCAAAAGTTTTTAGATAATGGTGATATTTATAAAGGTGAGTATGAAGGTTCGTACTGTACACCATGTGAATCTTTCTTTACTGAGACACAATTAGTAGAGGGTAACTGTCCAGACTGTGGTCGTCCAGTACACAAAGTTAAAGAGGAATCTTACTTCTTTAATATGAAGAAATACGCAGATCGTCTTTTAGCTTATTATGAAGAAAACCTTGAATTTATTGAGCCTGAATCTCGAAAAAATGAAATGATTAATAACTTCATTAAACCAGGGCTAGAAGATTTATCTGTTTCAAGAACTTCATTTGATTGGGGCATTAAAGTTCCAGGAGACCCTAAACATGTAATTTATGTATGGGTAGATGCCTTAACTAACTATATAACGTCATTAGGATATCTTTCGGAGGATGAAACATTATTCAATAAATATTGGCCGGCAGATGTACATGTAGTTGGTAAAGATATCGTTCGATTCCATACTATTTATTGGCCAATTTTCTTAATGGCACTAGATTTACCACTTCCTAAAAAAGTATTTGCCCATGGTTTTATAATGATGAAAGACGGTAAGATGTCTAAATCAAAGGGCAATGTTATTTATCCTGAAATGTTAATAGAACGTTATGGTTTAGATGCGACACGATATTTCCTATTGCGCGAGTTACCATTCGGATCTGATGGTGTATTTTCGCCAGAATCATTTGTTGAACGTACAAACTTCGACTTAGCAAACGATTTAGGCAATTTATTGAATCGTACTATTTCAATGATTAATAAATATTTCGACGGCATTATTCCAACTGAAAATCTTCAGTCGACAGAATTTGATGCGGCTTTAAAAGAGCAAGCTAAATCGGTACGTATTAAATATGAAGAAAGTATGGAAAAAATGCAATTTAGTGTCGTATTAGCAGACGTATGGACACTTGTTTCAAGAACGAATAAATATATAGATGAAACTCAACCGTGGGTGCTAGCAAAAGAGGAATCAGATAAGCCAAAATTAGGAGCTGTTATGCGAAATTTGGCGGAGAGTTTACACCAAATTGCTGTCATGTTACAACCATTTATGACATCTACTCCCAAACGAATTATTGAACAATTAGGCTTGGATGACAAATTCTTAGCATGGGAAACAATTGAAACATTCGGCAATACTATTCCAGCAAACATTAAAGTGGTAGAAAAAGGGATTCCCATTTTCCCTCGTTTAGAGAATGAAGTTGAAATTGCGTATATTCGTGAAGAAATGCGTGGTTCAGTGAAAACTCTACAAGTGGAAGAAACAAAAAACGAGCAAAAAGCTGCAGAGGTTCCAGAAATTCCTGAAATTACTATTGATGATTTTATGAAAGTTGATTTACGTGTAGCTACTGTAACAGCGTGTGAAACTATTCCAAAGGCAGACAAATTATTAAAGCTTCAAGTGGATCTTGGATATGAGCAACGACAAGTAGTTTCAGGTATTGCAAAGTTTTATTCTCCAGATGAATTAATTGGTCAAAAAGTGATTGTAGTCTCTAACTTAAAGCCAGTTAAATTACGTGGTGAATTATCACAAGGAATGATTCTAGCTGGTGAAAAAGATGGGATTTTAAAATTAGCATCGGTTGATCCGAAACTAGAGAACGGCGCAAAAGTAAAGTAATAAATTTTAGGAATGCCTGCTGAATGTAAAAAGTTCAGCAGGCTTTTAAAATCCGTCTTGAAAATGAGTGTTTTATTATCTTGAAATAATTTATACACATTATTCATTGAGGTTTTTTAGGTATATAGTAACAAAAGCGGTGTCTGAGGTTATGAGTAATGTTATAATACTAAATTGTTTGTAACAAAATTGTAACACTGATGAAAAATATGAAATAATAATTTCTAATAAAATCTATGTTAGGAGAATGACGATGTTTATTGATACACATGTACACTTAAATGCAGATCAGTATGAAGAAGACTTACAAGAGGTTATAGATAGAGCTCTTGAAGCCAAAGTAGAAACAATGGTTGTTGTTGGTTTCGACCGCAAAACTATAGAAAAAACAATGCAACTGGTTGAACAGTATGATTTTGTTTATGGTGTCATTGGTTGGCACCCTGTCGATGCCATTGATTGTACAGAAGAGGATTTAAATTGGATTGAGAAATTAGCAGCACATCCAAAAATAGTAGGTATTGGTGAAACCGGGTTGGACTATTATTGGGATAAATCCCCGAAAGATGTTCAACAAGCACTTTTTCGCAAGCAAATTCATTTAGCGCAAAAGCTGAATTTACCAATCATTATTCATAACAGGGATGCTACTGGAGATGTTGTACAAATTTTACGTGAAGAAAACGCTGCTTCCGTGGGAGGCGTTATGCATTGTTATAGTGGCAGTGTGGAAACCGCACAAGAATGTATTGCTATGAATTTTATGATTAGTCTTGGTGGGCCGGTGACATTTAAAAATGCACGAATGCCGAAAGAAGTGGCGACAGAAATACCTTTAGAACATTTGATGATTGAAACTGATGCACCGTATTTAGCACCTCATCCATATCGAGGAAAACGTAATGAGCCAGCTTTAGTGCCATTAGTTGCAGAAGAAATTGCCCGTTTAAAAGGATTAACGATTGAGGAAATTGCACAAGTAACGACAGCCAATGCGAAAAAATTTTTTAGGATTGACAATTAACTAGCTGAGATGCCTCCAATACTGGGTTTGTGGTTGGCTAAAAAGGGAATGTCAATTTTCTTTGAAATACATTCGGGTTGACAGTGCCAAATCTAGTACGTATAATCCAACTTTGTATTAAGGAGGCGTTTTTTCATGTCAAATAATTCCATGAAAAACTTGTTCTTAGGATCATTGAGGAGTAAGCAAACAGTGATAAGCATTATTTCACTTGTCCTGTTTGTATCTGTAATTTCATTTGTACTTTATCAAGGTACTAAAAAGTCCGTAACGCTTGATGCGAACGGAGAAACAATCGAAGTAACAACACATGCCAAAACTGTAGAACAATTATTACAAGATCAAAATATAGACGTAGCAGAGCATGACAAAATATCACCCTCTCTGAACACCAAAATTGTTAATGGATTAGCAATTTCATGGGAACAGGCAAAAGAAGTAACTATTTCAGTTGATGGAAATCAGTCAAAAGTTTGGACAACTGAAACACAAGTGAAAGACATTTTGAAAGAAGCAAATATTGAAGTATCAGAGCATGACTCATTAGTACAAGGTCTAGATACAGAAGTAGGAGCAGACAACAAGATCGATATTCAAAAGGCGTTTCAAGTATCGCTTGTCGATGGCGTAAACGAGAGACAAGTATGGTCCACTTCGACTACGGTCGCTAACTTTTTAAAACAACAAGGAATTCAACTAAATGAATTCGATCGTGTCGAGAATAACCTGAAGGACGTAATCACTCCGCAGAGTAAAATCACAGTAGTTCGCGTAGAAAAGGTTATCGATGTAGTGGAAGAATCTTTAGATTTCGCAATTGAAAAGAAGCAGGATGCTTCATTGCAAAAAGGAAAACAAAAAGTTGTAACAGCAGGCCAAAAAGGATTAATGACTAAAACATATGAAGTTGTGAAAGAGAATGGCCAAGTTGTAACTAAAAATTTACAATCAGAGAAAGTTGTAAAAGAATCGCAAAAGCAAGTGGTTGCAGTAGGTACTAAAACTGTAGTAGCTAGCGCAGCGACTGTATCACGTGGTTCATCAGAGCCAGCTAGTGGTAAAGAATTTTATGTAACGGCAACCGCTTATACACCTAATTGTAGCGGCTGCTCGGGGATATCTGCCACTGGGATTAATTTGCAATCAGGATCTGGGTTGAAAGTAATAGCTGTAGACCCTTCTGTTATTAAGCTCGGTTCAAAAGTTTGGGTTGAGGGCTATGGAACAGCTATTGCAGGAGATACTGGTGGTGCAATTAAGGGTAATCGGATCGACATACTTGTACAATCTGAATCCCAAGCTAGTAATTGGGGAGTAAGGAAAGTGCGTATAAAAGTATTAAATTAAAAAAATTGTAAAATTAATCAAAATGTTTTTCACTATTATTAGCTTTCCTGTTTTGACTGGCGGGAAAGCTTTTTTATTTTTTTCAGTAATTTGTTCTAGAGAATCAACAATAGCAAAATCAAGGCTGAATATTATAAAAGATGAATAGCCGGGTATTTCTGTACAATCGTACAGTGCAGTTGTAAAATGGTCTGAAGATAAGGTAGAAAAGAGGAGCCTTTTTGCAAATAAAAGAAATCATTGTTGTTGAAGGAAAAGATGATACAACAGCTATTAAGCGAGCTGTACAAGCAGATACTATAGAAACAAATGGATCGGCTATTTCAGAGGAAACACTGAAGAGAATTCAACATGCACAGGATAAAAGAGGTGTTATTGTTTTTACTGATCCAGATTATCCAGGACGTCGAATTCGTTCCATTATCGAGGAGCATGTAAAAGGTGTAAAACACGCTTTTTTACCGAAAGCCAAAACAATTGCGAAAAACGGTAAAGGACTAGGCATTGAGCATGCAGCAGATGAAGATATACGCGAGGCACTGCAACATGTCTATACCCCAAATGAGATTGAGCCAACCACAGATGATATCACTCTCGAAGATTTAATGACGGCACATTTAATTGGCCATCCACGGGCGAAGACTCGACGTGATCGTCTTGGAGAAATTTTGAATATTGGTGCAACAAACGGCAAACAACTTCATAAAAGATTGAAAATGTTTCAAATTACAGAAAAGCAATTTGGTGCGGCAATCGCACAGTTAGATCAGGAGGAAAACGATGCATAAGGATATTGCAACACCAATTAGAACACAGGAAATTTTAAGAAAATATGGATTTTCATTTAAAAAAAGCTTAGGTCAAAACTTTTTAATAGATCCGAACATTTTACGAAATATTGTTAGTCATGCAAATTTAACTGAAAATAGTGGCGCAATCGAAGTTGGTCCTGGCATTGGAGCATTAACAGAGCATTTAGCAAGAAGTGCAAAAAAGGTTGTATCTTTTGAAATTGATCAGAGATTATTACCTGTATTAGAAGACACACTTAGCCCATATAATAATGTAACTATTGTACATTCAGATGTTTTAAAGGCGGATGTGGCTAAAGTAATTCAGGAAGAGATGCCAGGTATTGAAGATATTATGGTTGTAGCGAATTTACCTTATTATGTGACGACACCAATTTTAATGAAATTACTTAATGATCGTTTGCCGATTCGCGGTTTCGTTGTCATGATGCAAAAGGAGGTTGCAGATCGTATTACAGCTAAGCCTGGAACGAAGGAGTACGGTTCTTTATCAATTGCGATTCAATATTATGTAAAGGCTGATATTGCCATGACGGTACCGAAAACTGTTTTTATGCCGCAACCAAACGTGGATTCTGCAGTGATCCGTCTTATTAAGCATGATGAACCTCCAGTAAACGTAATTGATGAGGATTTTTTATTCGTTGTTACTCGTGCGTCGTTTGTACAACGACGAAAAACAATCTTCAATAATTTACAATCAGGTTTACCAAATGGTAAGGTACACAAAGAAAAAATTATGGATGCTTTAAGAGCGGTAAATATTGAACCAACACGTCGAGGAGAGACCCTAACCATTCAAGAGTTTGGAAAATTAGCCGATGCACTATACCCTACATTTGCAAAGTAAAAAATTTTTGTTAACTTTTTTGAGTATAAGTAAAAAAACATGTCTTTTTTATGAAAAATAAGTTGACAACATTAATTAGAGGCTGATAAAATAATATATTTTGTTGACATTTTTGGGCGAATCGCTTATACTATTTATTAGTGAGGTGTAAGCGAAAATGCCAAAAACTTTAGCGGACATTAAAAAGTCGTTGGATTGTCATTTGGGTAAACGTTTGCAGTTAAAAGCAAACGGAGGTCGCAAAAAAACGGTCGAGTGTGCAGGGGTATTGCGTGAGACATATCGCGCTATCTTTGTAGTTGAGCTTGATCAAGAAGACAATACGTGCAAGCGCGTATCGTATAGCTACACAGATATTTTAACTGAGGCAGTAGAGATTACATTTTTAGACGAAGCACAAGCTGCTATCGCAAAATAGTTTCTAGTACTTATTTCTATATTTTGAAACACTCATGTATAAAAACTGCATGAGTGTTTTGCGTTTTCTGGGGCATACTAAAATCGTCAGTTGTTAAGGAGGAGTTTATATGCCTAGAAAAGGTATCATGTCACCTCGTTTAAAGGAAGAGATCGCTAAAGAGCTTGGATTTTATGATGTTGTGCAACGAGAAGGCTGGGGCGGCATAAAAGCTCGAGACGCCGGTAATATGGTCAAACGTGCCATCGAAATGGCTGAAAGAGCAAGTAGTGAGCAAGAGCATAATAAGTAGCCTCTTTGTGAAAATAGACCACTTATTATTTTGAAACTTCAATTACAGGGATGAAAACTTCCTGTATACACAACAACACGACTGACGAAAGAGAACCGTTACACCAAATAGGGGTATACGGTTCTTTTTTTCCATTTTCACATTCCCATTATGGTAAAATAAAATGAATAATCTTGTGAAAGATGAATGACAGGTTTATCTTCATTCAGAAAATGTTTTATATAGCGAAGTGAACGCCAGCTACTGATGTTTTGTAACAGTTACAGAAGACTCCTACATCTAAAGACGGACAAAGTGTAATTTCTATTCAGTGTGTATTAAAATATCAAACTGAATGATCTGTCAGATGTTACGGTTTAAAGGACAAGCTAGGAGGTTAGCCTAACTCCATGCGATAAGGCTTATTAACCTGCATCGGTAGCTTTAATTTAAAATTAGGAGCATTGTTTATCTGTGCGAGGCGAAGCGTCAGCCAATTGCGCTAATGCGTAATTGATAAGTGTAGCTATAAGGAGGAAGAAAGATGCTTTATGTAAAGGCGCCTGCAAAAATAAATTTAACATTAGATGTGCTTTATAAAAGACCAGATAATTTTCATGAGGTAGAGATGGTCATGACAACTGTGGATTTAGCTGATCGTATCTGCCTAGAATCTCGAGAAGATGGCGTAATTGAAATAATTTCTACTGATAATTTCGTGCCAAATGATCACCGAAATTTTGCTTATCAGGCAGCGCGTCTAGTTAAAGATACATACGGCATTGGACAAGGTGTATCCATTACTATAGAAAAGGAAATACCAATCGCAGCAGGGTTAGCAGGTGGCAGTAGCGATGCGGCTGCTACACTAAAGGGTTTAAATGAGTTGTGGAATTTAGGGTTATCTATAGATGAGTTAGCTGAATTAGGTGCGAAAATTGGTTCGGATGTTTCATTTTGTGTCTATGGTGGCACAGCATTAGCAACGGGGCGCGGAGAAAAAATTCAGGAATTGCCTGCACCACCAAACTGTTGGGTAGTCTTAGCTAAGCCTAAAATAGGTGTCTCTACTGCAGAGGTATATGGAGGATTAAAGGTTGAAGGGTTAGAACATCCAAATACGAAGCAAATGATTCATGCTATTGAAACGGAAGATTATGAGCTACTATGTGCATCATTAGGGAATGTTTTGGAAACTGTAACTTTTAAGCTACATCCAGAAGTAGTAATGTTAAAGGAACAAATGAAGCGCTTTGGAGCAGATGCAACATTAATGAGTGGAAGCGGTCCGACGGTGTTTGGTTTAGTGGATAGTGAAGCTCGAGTGAGCCGAATTTATAATGGTTTACGTGGTTTTTGCGAAGAAGTATATGCTGTTCGGATTTTAGGTGAGCGAAATTCGCTTGCTTAAAACCGCAAATTTATGTTAATTTTACCTATAAATATTCGTGTTTAGGAGAGGGTCGCATGAAATGGAAGCGTAGTGAACGACTAGTTGATATGACGTACTATTTACTAGAACATCCACATCAGCTGATCCCGCTAACTTATTTTTCTGAACTATATCAATCTGCAAAGTCTTCTATTAGTGAAGATTTGACGATTGTAAAAGAAACTTTCGAAGAAAAAGGAATCGGGTTATTGATGACAGTACCGGGCGCTGCAGGAGGAGTTAAGTATATTCCTAAAATGTCCGAGGCTGAGGTCCGTTTAGTTATTCATGATTTAAAGGCGGAGCTTGAGCATTCAGATCGTTTGTTACCGGGCGGTTATTTATTTATGACGGACTTACTCGGCAATCCAGATTTAATTAATCGAGTGGGAAAGGTATTTGCATCCGCATTTGCTGATCAACAAATTGATGTCATAATGACTGTCGCAACAAAGGGGATTTCTATTGCCCACGCAATTGCAAGACATTTAAATGTACCAGTTGTTGTTGTCAGAAGAGATAGTAAGGTAACTGAAGGCTCTACAGTCAGCATCAACTATGTATCTGGTTCTTCCAGAAGAATTCAGACAATGGTATTATCAAAAAGAAGCATGAAGAGTGGGCAACGAGTGCTTATTACTGACGACTTTATGAAGGTCGGTGGTACAATGAACGGCATGAAAAATCTATTAGAGGAATTTGACTGTCAGCTAGCTGGTATTGCAGTGCTTGTAGAGGCTGAGCATGCAGACGAAACTTTAGTAGATGATTATTATTCACTAGTAAAGCTTCATGAGGTCAATGAAAAAGACCGTACAATTGCACTAAGTGAAGGTAACTATTTTTCTAAAAGGGGAAATGACAAATGAAAGTAGTAGCAACAACAAATGCACCAGCAGCAATTGGACCATATTCACAAGGGATTATTGTAAATGGCATGTTTTATAGCTCAGGTCAGATCCCACTAACAGCAACAGGCGAATTAGTGGAAGGTGATATCACTGTTCAAACAAATCAAGTATTTGCAAATTTAAAAGCAGTTCTAGCTGCTGCTGGATCATCTTTGGACAATGTTATTAAAACAACCGTTTTTATGAAGGATATGAACGACTTTGTTGCAATGAATGAAGTATATGCTAGCCACTTTGGCGATCATAAACCAGCTCGTTCAGCCGTAGAGGTTGCACGTCTACCAAAAGATGTGAGAGTAGAAATCGAAGTTATTGCCATCGTTAAATAAGGAATTTTTTAAGCTCACTAGAAGAGAATCTTTTAGTGGGCTTTTTTTATAGCAATGTTTTCTGCGCGAAAGCAAAGCGACAGCGACAAATGTTTTCTGCGCGAAAGCAAAGCGACAGCGACAATACGCCAAGGGGAAGTGAATATTCTAAACTACAAGTAGTATCGCTGATAAAGTAGTGAAATCGATGATAGAATTCCAATAATCGCTGATAAAAATGGAAAAACCGCTGATAGAGTTCCAATAATCGCTGATAAAAATAAAATAACCGCTGATAAAACCCCAACAATCGCCGATAAGGAGCAAATCGCTGATAAAACTCCTAAAAGTATTACCAAACTGAAAAGTAACACCCATAGAGGGTGACTGACAAACAATTGACAAAATTTACGTATAAAAAAGGAAATATTATACTAATAAGTATTCAAATTTTTTAGAAAATTTGATAGACTAGAAAAAGGAAAATATTCGGTAATAAAGAATATTATATTTTCATTTAGGCATCTAAGAAGAGAGGTGGTGAGAAAATGGAAGTTACTGATGTAAGATTACGTCGTGTACAGACGGATGGTCGCATGCGTGCGATTGCTTCCATTACACTCGACAATGAGTTCGTAGTTCATGATATTCGTGTGATTGATGGCAATACAGGTTTGTTCGTTGCTATGCCAAGTAAACGAACGCCAGATGGTGAATTTAGAGATATTGCGCATCCTATCAATTCTACTACTCGTAATAAAATTCAGGAGATTATTTTAAACGAGTACCATAATTCAAGCGAGGTAGAAGCAGCAGAAGAATTAGAAGGAATTGGCGTATAGTTAAAGAGAGCTCTTCATAATTTGGAGAGTTCTTTTTATTTTGAGAATAAGAGAAAATGAGTAGTTTTAGGACATACATATTAACATTCGAGCATAAGGTGCATTTGATTTGGAAATTCATCTTTTTGTCAAGTCAACATGCCTTGAAAATAGATGGATTTTGCTATATAGTCATAAGAGAAAATGAGCGTATTGGAGGACTTACAGATGAGCAACATTTTTGCTGTCATTTTGGCTGCAGGTCAAGGTACACGTATGAAGTCCAAATTATATAAAGTGCTCCATCCAGTATGTGGGAAGCCAATGGTACAACATGTGGTGGATCACATTCAAACGTTAGATGTGAATCGCATTGTAACGGTTGTAGGACATGGTGCAGAAAAGGTGAAACAACAGCTTGGCGATAAAAGCGAGTATGTTTTACAGGCTGAACAGTTAGGGACAGCTCATGCTGTACAACAGGCGGAGGCAATTTTAGGTAGCGAAGAAGGGACAACATTAGTTGTTTGTGGCGATACACCACTTATTCGCCCTGAAACGATGCAAGCATTATTCGAGCATCATCAAGCAAAGAATGCTAAAGCAACGATTTTAACAGCTATTGCTGAAAATCCAACAGGCTATGGTCGTATTTTACGTGGCGACAATGGACAAGTGGAGCAAATTGTTGAGCAAAAGGATGCTTCAGCAGAGCAGCAATTAGTGAAAGAGATTAATACGGGCACATATTGCTTCGATAATAAAGCGTTATTTGAGACATTGAAGCTTGTGAAAAATGACAATGCTCAGGGTGAGTATTATTTACCTGATGTGATTGAAATTTTACAAAAACAAGGCGATGTCGTTGAAGCATTTGTAACGGAAGATTTTGAAGAAACACTTGGTGTCAATGATCGTGTTGCTCTGTCTCAAGCAGAGGCGCTAATGCGTACAAGAATTAATGAAAAGCATATGCGTAACGGTGTCACAATTATTAATTCAGAAGCAACATACATCAGCGCTGAGGCAATGATTGGTCGTGATACTGTCATCCAACCAGGTTCTATGATTGAAGGTACAACTGTTATTGGTGAAGATTGTATAATTGGGCCAAACACACAAATCATTGATAGCCGTATCGGTGACCGAACAACTGTACATTCTTCTGTTGTACGTGAAAGCGCTGTAGCAGAAGACACAGCTATAGGACCGTTTGCAAATATTCGACCACTTTCTGATATAGGTAGCCATGTGAAAATTGGTAACTTTGTAGAAGTGAAGAAAAGTAAACTAGGTAATGACACGAAAGTATCCCACTTAAGCTATATTGGCGATGCTGAAATAGGAAGCAATGTCAATATTGGCTGTGGTTCCATTACAGTAAACTATGATGGGAAAAACAAGTTCCAAACAATTATTGAAGATGATGTATTTGTAGGATGTAATACTAACTTAGTAGCGCCAGTGAAAGTTGGAAAAGGTTCATTTATTGCAGCAGGATCTACAATTACAAAAGAAGTTCCTGAGGATGCGCTAGCAATTGCTCGTGCAAGACAAGAAAACAAACCGAATTATGTAAGCAAATTAAATTCAAAATAATTATCAACTAAACAGGAGGCCATCATGCCGTATCATTATGCAAACTCACAATTAAAAATATTTTCACTTAACTCTAACAATCCGCTTGCTCAAGAAATTGCGCAAGAAATGGGTGTTGAATTAGGTAAATCTTCTGTTAAACACTTCAGCGATGGAGAGGTTCAAATTAGCATTGAAGAAAGTATTCGTGGTTGTGATGTGTTTATCGTGCAGTCTACTTCTGCGCCTGTAAACGAACATTTAATGGAGCTTTTAATTATGGTAGATGCTGTCAAACGCGCATCTGCTCGTACAGTAAACGTTGTAATGCCTTATTATGGATATGCTCGTCAGGACCGTAAAGCAAAAGCACGTGAGCCAATTACAGCTAAATTAGTAGCAAACTTACTTGAAACAGCTGGTGCAACACGTGTTATCGTTTTAGATTTACATGCACCACAAATCCAAGGTTTCTTCGATATTTTAATCGATCACCTGATGGCAGTGCCTTTATTATCTGATCACTTCAAATCAAAAGGTATCCCAGAAGAAGAAATCGTTGTTGTTTCCCCAGACCATGGTGGTGTAACACGTGCTCGTAAAATGGCAGAACGTTTAAAAGCACCTATTGCAATTATTGACAAACGCCGTCCAAAACCAAACGTTGCAGAAGTAATGAACATTGTTGGTAATGTTGATGGTAAAGTGGCAATCTTGATTGATGATATTATTGATACTGCTGGTACGATTACAATCGGCGCGGATGCATTACGTGCAGCTGGTGCGAAAGAAGTTTATGCTTGTTGTTCTCACCCGGTATTATCAGGCCCAGCAATCGAGCGTATCGAAAACTCTTCGATTAAAGAATTAGTTGTAACAAATACAATCCAACTTCCTGAAGAGAAAAAATCTCCAAAAATTACAGAGCTTTCAGTAGCTAAATTGATGGCAGATGCAATCTCTCGTGTCTATGAAAATAAATCTGTAAGTACTCTATTTGATTAATATAAATAAACAGATCCCAATATGTGGCTTATTAAGGACAAATCTACGTTTGTAAGTAGATTTGTCCTTTTTCTAGGTTTCTTTTGTTTGAATTTTCTTGTAAAAGGGTATATGGTAATTGTGACTTAATAATATTTACACTACTTTATAAAAAATAGTTTACCGCCTAAGGTGGGATATATTTTGTTAAAACATAAGTTATGAATAAGTTGATTGGAGTGGAGGCTGGGCGACTCCTTGGGGAATAGCAATAGAGGAACGAAGGCTAAAACCATCACGTCCTGTGATAACGCCTTCGTGACCAACATCGGTGCTGTTGCTGTCGCTTCGTTGCACTACGCTTTCGCACAAAAAACATCTGTTGGCCCAAGCGGCTCATCGGACGCCCCCAGGAAGCTCTGCTCTGCGCGAAAGCGAAGCGTCAGCAACAAATGTTTTTATCTGTGCGAAAGCGAAGCGTCAGCAACAAAGCGCCCAGCTGGAACGGAAATCAACCCCACGTTATGGTGATAAGCTAAAATTGTAGTAAATATTATTATAGCCTTAACAAATGTCATTGAAAGTAGTGACATTTATAATAAGGCGTAAATAAATTTTTCTTGGAAGGGGAAGTATAGTATGAGTACAGTATTAAGTGTTAAAAAGCGCGAAGCTGGGCATCGTTCGACATTAACCCAACTTAGAAAAGGGGGAGCCATTCCTGCAGTTATTTACGGCTATAAATTAGATTCGACCCCAATTTCTATTTCAGCGAATGAATTCAGAAAATCCATTCAAAAGAATGGGCAAAACGGTGTTTTTTCAATGGAGTTAGATGGTAAAAAGGTGAATGTTGTTGTATCAGAAATTCAACAATGCTCAATGAAAGATGAAGTAAATCATATCGACTTTTTAGCAATTGATATGTCCGAAGCAATAGAAGCTGAAGTGCCTATTAGACTTGTTGGAGAGTCAGTTGGAGTTAGTGTGGGTGGCATATTAATGCAGCCCAACCTAGATGTGAAAATTAACGTAAAACCAGCAGATATACCAGAAGCTATTGAAGTTGACATTACTGAACTTAAAATTGGTGAAACAATTACGGTAGCAGATATTCGAGATACGATTGATTTTGATATTATCAGTGAAAATGGTCATACATTGGTATCAATTATGGCCCCGGCAGTCGTTGAGGAATCGACAGTAGATAGTGAGCAGGTACAAGAGTAAAAATATTTGTTAAGGAAAGGCTACTGAGGAAGTTAAACTTCTTCAGTAGCCTTTTATATTTTAAATTAATACATGTGTTGTTTTAAAACCATTTCACGATATGTATGGTTGAAGTGAGGATTTTAAATAATATCAAGCCATTATTGAACTTTTACTTTCAAAAACTGTACAAACTGCTTTCTTAGTGCATGATATGGTAAAATAATGACTATTAGATTTGAAAGAAGAGGGGTACTTATGAAAATTATCGTTGGTTTAGGGAATCCAGGCAAGCCTTATGAGCATACAAGACATAATATTGGCTTCGATGTTATTGATGCATTAGCTGAAAAATGGGGTACACCTTTAACTAATTCAAAGTTTAATGGTATGTATGCAACGGTACATCGTCCTGAAGGAAAGGTTCTACTTGTTAAACCTTTAACATATATGAATTTATCGGGGGAATGTGTTGGGCCCCTTATGAACTATTTTGATATTGATGTGGAAGACTTAATTGTTATTTATGACGATTTAGATTTAGAAACAGGGAAATTACGCCTGCGTCAAAAAGGAAGTGCGGGTGGACATAATGGTATTAAATCATTAATTCAGCATCTAGGTACACAAGAATTTAATCGCATACGTGTTGGGGTTAATCGCCCGCCTGCTGGTATGAAGGTAGCAGATTATGTGTTGTCAAAATTTTCAAAAGAAGATCAAGCTATTGTTAGTGAAGCTATTGAAAAAAGTGTAAATGCTGTAGAAGAATCTCTTTCAAAGCCATTTCTTGATGTGATGAATCGCTTTAACGGGTAATAATAGGTTAAAGCGTAGTGTGGATATTACAGCTGTTTTAACCTAAGCGGCTCATCGGACGCCCCCAGGAAAGCGACTGGTTGGTACGAAAATCAACCCCACGTTTCTATATTCTAAAAGGCGCTAAAGCAAAATTGGAAGTGCATAAACTGTTTTAGAAATGTCTATACTTTAAGTAGTAAGTTGCTTAAAGGAGGATGATTTGGAGATGTCAGTTCGCTATCGATGTCGTCATTGTGAAGTTGAAATAGGAACACTACCATTTGATGCAGATGATACAATTCGAAAACTACATATTTTCGAAATGGGTGAAGCGGATGATTATGTTGAGAAAGATCAGCATGGTCACACGACGGTGCACTGCATTTGTGAGCAATGTGAGGATTCGCTGAAACAATATCCAGATTATCACGCACTCAATAAATGGATTCAATGATTGGAAGGATGCTTTGGCGCACATCACGTGCGTTCAAAGCTTTTTCCATTGATAAAATATACAAAAAAGATGCGTATTATAGTACTAGATTACTAGTAATGGCGAATAGAATTATGCGCTGAGAGGAGCTTTTGACATTGGAAGTTTTACGACAGCTTGTGATGCAGGACAAACATATCACATCATTTTTACAGGAGATTCAGAGCGGTCAATCTGCAACACAGCTTATAACAGGATTAACAGGAAGCGCGCGCCCGGTAATGGTCGATGCGTTATTTGAATATGTAAAAAAACCTATTTATATTGTATCTCCTAATCTATTGCAGGCACAAAAAATGGTTGACGAGCTGGCGGGACTTTTAGGTGAGGAGCATGTTCATTATTATCCTGCCGATGAGTTTATTGCTGCAGATTTGTCTGTTGCCTCTCCAGAGTTACGTGCTGAGCGTATCGCAACACTTGATTGCCTAGCTAGAGGTGAAAAAGCTGTTTATGTGATACCAGTTGCGGGCTTACGCAAAATGATGCAGCCTAAAGAGCATTGGCAACAGTATTTTTTACAGATTGCAGTAGGCGAAGATATTCAGATTGATGAATGGCTCCAAACGTTAGTAGAGATGGGTTACGTGCGTAATTCAATGGTGACAACACCTGGAGAGTTTGCGCTACGTGGAGGGATATTAGATATTTATCCACCATATTTAGAGGCGCCGATTCGTATAGAATTATTTGATACGGAAGTTGACTCGATTCGAACATTTTCTGCGGACGACCAACGTTCCATTGATAAATTGCAGAAGGTTCGTATTCTACCAGCATCAGAAGTTATTTTGACAAAGGAAGAAAGAATGGCATTGGCAGGCCGTTTAGAAGCGGCATTAGCGACAAGTTTAAAGAAAGTCAAAAAGCAGGAGACGAAGGAATTACTGTATCAGCATATTCAATATGATATTGAGTTGTTACAGCAAGGGAATTTACCGGACTATGTAAATAAATATGGTTCGTTATTGTATGAGAAAACATCATATTTAGGAGATTATTTTGTATATGATGGCATTGTGCTGTTTGATGAGCTCGGACGTATTCAGGAGGTTATGGATGCCTGGGAGCGCGAAGAGGATGAGTGGTTTTTATCATTAATTGAAGAAGGAAAAATGGTGCATGATGTAAAGCCAGCATTCTCTTTGAAAGAAATCCTAGCAATGCTGTCTCAACAAAAGCTATACTTCTCATTATTTTCACGAACATTTGCAGGTGTATCTTTTAATAAGACGACGAACTTTTCTTGCAAACCAATGCAACAATTTCATGGCCAAATGTCATTATTACAAAGTGAGATTGAACGCTGGTTGCTTGGTAAATTTACAGTATTAATTGTTGCAAGAGATAAAGATCGTGTTAAACGTGTACAGCAAATGCTTGGAGAATATGATATTCATACGACAATTGGTAAGCCGACAGAAGCGGGTATTTATATTGTGGATGGCTCACTATCTAGTGGCTTTGAATTACCACTACAACGTGTGGTGATTGTCACAGAGGATGAGTTATTTAAACAACAGGTGAAGAAAAAAGCACGTCCTCAAAAAATGACGAACGCAGAACGTATTAAAAGCTATACAGAAATTAAACCAGGCGACTATGTTGTCCATGTACATCACGGTATTGGGAAATATATAGGCTTAGAAACATTAGAGGTAAATGGAACACATAAGGATTACTTACACATTCGATACCGCGCAGATGATAAGTTATATGTTCCCGTAGAGCAAATAGATTTAATCCAAAAATATGTAGCATCTGAAGACCGAGAACCGAAGCTACATAAATTAGGTGGAGCAGAGTGGAAAAAAGCTAAAGCCAAGGTATCCTCTGCTGTGCAAGATATTGCTGATGATTTAATTAAGCTGTATGCGAAACGTGAAGCAGAGAAAGGCCATGCATTCGCGATTGACAATGACGATCAGCGCAATTTTGAGGCTTCTTTCCCCTATGAAGAAACGGAGGATCAGCTACGTTCAATTATCGAAGTAAAACGTGATATGGAGCGTGAGCGTCCGATGGATCGTCTTGTATGTGGAGACGTAGGGTACGGCAAAACAGAGGTAGCGATTCGTGCGGCATTTAAAGCAATTCAAGATGGCAAGCAGGTAGCTTTCCTTGTGCCGACAACGATTTTAGCTCAGCAACATTACGAAACGATTCGTGAGAGATTCCAAGACTTTGCTATGAATGTAGGTCTCTTGTCTCGTTTCCGTTCGAAAAAAGAGCAAACAGCGACGTTAAAGGGCTTAAAAGAAGGGCAAGTTGATATTGTCGTTGGAACGCATCGAATTTTATCTAAAGATTTATTATTCCAAGACCTTGGACTACTGATTGTTGATGAGGAGCAACGTTTTGGTGTAACGCATAAGGAAAAAATTAAACAACTAAAGACGAATGTTGATGTATTAACGCTAACGGCAACTCCGATCCCAAGAACACTTCATATGTCGATGGTAGGTGTTCGTGATCTATCGGTAATTGAAACGCCACCAGCAAACCGTTTCCCTGTGCAAACTTATGTAATGGAGCATAGCGGTGCATTAGTGGGGGAAGCTATTGAGAGAGAAATGGCGCGTGGTGGGCAAGTATTCTACTTATACAATCGTGTAGAAGATATGGCTCGTAAGGTTGATGAAATTCAAATGCTTGTCCCAGAAGCGCGTATTGGGCATGCACATGGCAAAATGACGGAATCAGAATTAGAATCTGTTATATTAGCCTTTTTAGAAGGTGACTATGATGTGCTTGTAACGACAACCATTATTGAGACAGGCGTGGATATACCAAACGTTAACACATTGATTGTTCATGATGCTGATCGAATGGGCTTAGCGCAGCTTTATCAATTGCGTGGGCGTGTTGGACGTTCTAATAGGGTGGCGTATGCTTACTTTATGTATCAACGTGACAAAGTCCTTACGGATGTAGCTGAGCAAAGATTACAGGCGATTAAAGAATTTACAGAGTTAGGTTCAGGATTTAAAATTGCTATGCGTGACTTATCTATTCGTGGTGCAGGAAATTTACTTGGAGCGCAGCAGCATGGCTTTATTGATTCTGTCGGTTTTGACTTGTATTCACAAATGCTGGAAGAAGCGATTGCTGAGCGCCAAACAGGTGTGAAAAAAGAAGAGAAGCCTGACATTGAAATTTTATTGAGTGTGGATGCGTATATCCCAGATGCATACATTCCTGATGGCTATCAAAAAATTCAAATGTATAAACGTATAAAAGCAATGGATCAAGTGGAGGAGTACAGCGAAATCATAGAGGAATTACAGGATCGTTTTGGTGATCTTCCGATTGAAACAGAGCGTTTATTGCGAATTGCGCGTATGAAGGTATGGGGCTTGGGTACAGGTGTATTGTCTGTAAAAGAAAAGCAAAAAATTATCACAATATTGTTGTCTGAAGAAGGTACTGGGCAAGTTGATGGCGGTAAAATTGTGGAAGAATCTATGAAATTTGAACGTGCTGTAGGGTTTGGTATGGATGGTATGCAATTGAAACTAACGATTGATGAACGTAAGTGTGGGAAATATCAACCCTTTGATATTTTAGAAGAAATGATGCATATTATTGCTGACGCAAAAAAACAACAATAGAAGAAAAGCTGATCTTATCTCTAGGGATAATGATCAGCTTTTTATTGTTAAAAACAAAAAATTACAAGGAAATCTCTGTGAATGTTGTGGCGCTTTATCTTCATTTATTAATTGGACTGTAGACTGTGTGGCTCCTTAGAGATCAATATCACAAATTGAGACTCATGAGCTAGATAGTAGGGAAAATAAGGGTAAAAGTATCACTTTTTGTTATGGTTCTTTTGTGATAAACATCCTTTTGACTTATTGACGTAATGGCGAAGGTTGAATTATTATTATTTCTTGTTAAAAATATTTTATAAATTAATTTATAAAAATTTGTTTTTGTGGTTAATCTAAGATAAGTTGATTGAAGTTGAAAAATTCTACATGGTATTTGCTTAGGTTTTTAAGGCCTTTTTGAAAATATTGTTGGGTGTGAAATCCTATTTCTTCAGTTTTTGCATAGATTGCTTCATAAAAAACCATACTAAAATTGAAAAAATTTCATTGTAGCGAAAGCGAGGATTAAGAATGAAGGCAACAGGGATTGTTCGTCGTATTGATGATTTAGGGCGTGTGGTTATTCCAAAAGAAATTCGTAGAACGTTACGTATTCGTGAGGGAGACCCACTAGAAATTTATACAGACCGTGAAGGTGAAGTCATTTTAAAGAAATATTCTCCAATTAATGATTTAGGGGAATTTGCAAGAGAATATGTGGAAACATTATATGAAACGTTAGGTACTCCAGCGTTTGTAACCGACCGAGATGAAGTAATTGCTGTCTCAGGGATCGGTAAGAAAGAGTATATTAATCGTCGTATTACATCCTTTGCGGAAAGTTTTATGGACGAACGTTCAACAAAAATAGAAAAAATGGAAACAACAATCGAGATTGTTCCTGGACAATATGAGCAAGTAAAGTCTTATTGTGCAACGCCTATTATGGTAAACGGTGATCCGATCGGCTGTATTATCGTTTTGTCTAAAGTACACTTTATCGGTGAAGTTGAAGTGAAAGTTGCTGAAACAGCTGCTAACTTCCTAGCTAAACAAATGAATAGTTGATAAGAATTGAAAGTTATTGCGCTGACCTTTTTAGGCTGAACAATAACTTTTTTTCGTACATAGTTTTATGGTAGTGCTACCCGCGCGCGTCATACTTTGGAGATGTGCTATACTATTGGCATTGTTAAAGAAGGAAAGAGGGCAATTTATGTCGGAACGTTTTGGCATGAAAAGCTACATGAAGGGCGCAGCCTTACTTACAATTGCTGCTCTTATTGTGAAGGTTCTTAGTGCAATTTATCGTGTGCCTTTTCAAAATCTTGTTGGTGATGAAGGATTTTATATTTATCAGCAAGTGTATCCAGTTATATCTATTTTTGTCGTATGGACAGCTAGTGGATTTGCAGTAGCTATTTCTAAAATGCTTGCAGATAATGATTGTATTTTAGACCCGCTAGAGAGAGATCATCAACGAAGCGGTATTATGCGTATTGTTTTTCGTTATTTAACCGTACTATCGTTATTGTTTTTTGTTGCTTTATTTAGTGGTGCTGAAATAATTGCGCAGCTTATGGGCGATACTCAGCTTGCGCCTTTAATACGGACGGGTTCATTTATAGTACTTGTTATGCCAGCTCATGCTATTTTTAAGGGCGGCTTCCAATCAAGAGGCATTATGGAGCCGATTGCTTATGCACAAGTCCTTGAACAAGCTGTGAGAGTATCTGTCATTATAGCAGGAACATTTATCATTATGAAGACGACAGAATCACTTTATAGTGCTGGACAAATGGCCATTATAGGTACAGTTATTGGTGAAATTGTAGGCTTTGTATTACTTGCGCTGATCTTTAAAAAACGTTTTGGTTTATTTAATGATAAGAAACAACAGCGGCGTATCGATAGTTTTCCCATTATTAAAGAGGTAACATTGCTGAGTTTAAGTGTGAGCATGAGTGGTCTATTGTTGCTTGGCTATCAGTTAGTTGATTCCTTTACAATTTATTCGCTATTAATAGATGGTGGAATGGATCAGACGGTAGCTAAGGCAACAAAAGGCGTTTATGATCGTGGGCAGCCATTGGTACAGCTCGGAGTTGTTATTGCTTCTTCACTTTCACTTGCTATTGTGCCTCTTGTCGCGCATATGTCCAAAAGACAGGAAGGCCGTAGTGCCATTCCGTTTATTCAACTAACGTATAAAGCGTCTGTATTATTTGGGTGGGCGGCATCTCTAGGTTTAATACTCGTTATGCCTTATATTAATGTAATGCTCTTTAAAACAGATGCACTGTCGGAAGTACTTATGGTATATGTATTACAAATTGTTCCATTGTCGATTATTTTGACATTTACAGCTATTTTGCAAGGCTATGGAAAATTAAAAAAGCCGGCTTTATTTTTGATTATAGGTTTTATTTTAAAAATAATATTGAATGTGCTAACAATTAATTTATTCGGTGTATTAGGTGCGGCTATTGCTAATAATGTAGGTCTTTTGTTTACTGCCCTAATGCTTATTTTTTATTTAAAAAGAATGACTGCCATTCAATTAGCGCCAGCCAATTTTTACAAAAAACTTGGAATTGCATCACTCAGCATGGCAGCTGTAGTGCTAGTTTGGCTACAGTTTATACCATCGTTGTTAAACCAATTTTTATCACCTCGATTTGTCGCAGTGGTAGCAGGTTTTTCAGCCGTGTGTTTAGGAGCGTTTGTAATGATCACAATAATTGCTAAGTTACGAGTACTAGTCGAAAAAGAGTGGTACTTACTACCGTTTGGGCGCAAAATGGCAGTTTATCAATTATGGTTAAATCGAAAGAAGTAGGTGGATTGATTGAATACTTTAACAGTTATTGGTCTAGGTGCGGGTGATTTTAATCAGCTGCAAATGGGTGTCTATAAGAAACTAAAAGCGGCAAGAAAATTATATGTTCGTACAGTGGACCATCCTGTATTAGAAGAATTATCAGCTGAGGGCTTACAATTTGAAAGCTTTGATGCAGTCTATGAAAAACATAATTCGTTCCAGCCTGTGTATGAGGAAATTGCAGAAAAGCTTGTGGCTGCAACAGCAAATGAAGATGTCATGTACGCTGTACCGGGGCATCCACTTGTCGCAGAGCAGACTGTACAATTGCTTATTGCCGCTGCGGATGAGGGAAAAGTAAAACTAGTCATTGAAGGTGGGCAAAGCTTCTTAGATCCAATATTTGGTGCGTTAAAAATCGACCCAATTGAGGGTTTCCAACTGCTGGATGGCACTAGCTTTTCTATGCATGACATTAACATGCGTCAACATATTTTAATAGCCCAAGTATATGATACATTTAGTGCATCAGAAGTAAAGCTAACGTTAATGGAGAAATACGATGACGAATACCCTGTTACAGTCGTTACAGCAGCTGGCTCGTCACAGGAAAAATTAGTGAAGGTACCACTTTATGAACTCGACCAAAGCGTTGAGGTGGACAATTTAACAACGGTATATGTGCCACCTGTAAAATCACAAGAGGACGCTTTACGAGACTGGACAACTTTCCGTCAAATTATTGCTGTATTACGAGGTCCAGATGGCTGTCCATGGGATCAAAAGCAAACACATGAGTCACTGAAAAAATATTTACTAGAAGAAGCACACGAATATTTGGCAGCGGTAGATGCAGAGGATGACTTTGCGATGATCGAGGAGCTTGGAGATGTACTGTTACAAGTGTTCCTTCATGCACAAATCGGAGAAGATCAAGGTTACTTTACGTTGGAAGATGTATTAGCTTCAATAAGTGAAAAAATGATTCGTCGACACCCTCATGTATTTGGAGATGTATCGGTGGAAGATGTAGAGGGTGTTGTAGCTAACTGGGAAGTTATAAAAGCGGAAGAAAAGGGTATAAGTGAAAAGCCACTATTAAAAGAGGAATACCGGGCGTCATCTGCTCTACAAACAGCATATAATTATCAAAAAAGAGCTGCGAAGGTAGGATTTGATTGGCCTGATGTAGATGGCGCATGGGACAAGTTTGCAGAGGAGTGGCAGGAATTTCGTAATGAGGTGACGAAAGGTACAAATGCGTCACGTCTCGATGAATTTGGAGATGTCTTGTTCACACTTGTGAATTTAGCGCGTTTCTACAAGCTATCTCCAGAAGAGGCTATGTTACATGCGAATGAGAAGTTTGCGAAACGCTTTGGTTATGTGGAAGCAAAGGTAAAGGAAAGTGGAAAGCCATTTTCTGATTATACATTAGAACAATTAGATGCTTTCTGGAATGAAGCAAAGCAGCTAGAAAAGGAGTAAAAATATGCGATTAGATAAATTTTTAAAAGTATCACGTTTAATTAAACGTCGTACATTAGCGAAGGAAGTAGCAGACCAAGGTCGTATTACGATCAATGGTAAGGTCGCGAAAGCTAGTAGTGCTGTTAAAGTTGGCGATGAGCTAGCTATTCGTTTTGGACAAAAAATTGTGACAGCGCGTGTAGAGGAATTACGTGATACTGTGAAAAAAGAAGATGCCGCAAAAATGTTTACTATTTTGAAGGAAGAGCGCCTTGAAAAAATTGAACCTGAATTTATTGATGATGAGGACTAATTAATAATAGTGTAGGAGTCTTCTGAAGTTGTCCATGGCTTTTTCCGTAAATGGGGGATAAAAGTGTAACAACTTTAATAAAGTTGTCATGCTTTTAAGGTTGTCCGCATAAAGTGAACAGAAGCTAGGACGACTAAAGGAGGAAAAAAATGACGCTACATCAAGAAAGTAACCGTTACACAATTCCATCTGGAGAGCATATTTTAACGATTCGTAATCGTAAAAGAATGGACATGACTTCTGTAAAATCAATTGAACGCTTTGATCAGGAAGAATTTTTCATCAAGACGTCCCAAGGGCATTTGTTAATCCGTGGAGAAGAACTGCATATCGTTCATTTAGATGTTGACAAAGGGTTATTGACGCTTGAAGGAACTGTAAAAACCTTGCAGTATGACGAGGAGGAAAGTGGCTTCTCGAAAGGTTTCCTTCATAAATTGTTTGGATGATTGTTAGTGAACAATTTGTTCAGCTATTAGTCATGGTTTTGAGCGGTATAGCAGTCGGGTTCATTATTGATAGTGTAAGGCTCATTGTTTTTTCAACTCCAAAAAGGTCAAGCCTTCGAAGATGGATGATGGTATTTGAACTACTTACCTGGATTCTACTTGGAGGCATGACATACTATTTATTATTTTGGCTAAAAGATGGCGCTTGGCGGGCTTATGACCCGCTAGCGCAAATAGCCGGAATTTTTTTGTATCAAACGTTTTTTCAAACTTTTTTACGTTTCGTCGCGAGGGTTTTGGTGAATATAACATGGAGACCCCTGTGGTTCATCATACGGTTAATAAGTGCTATCATTCGACAAATTTTTAAATTCTTAATAAGTATTGGTGCGTTTGTTTTAAGACCTTTTGTCAAAATTTATTCGTATTTGTCCAACACTTTTTTTAAAAAAGTTCGATTTATCAAGTATAATAAAAGACAACAATAATTTTCGGAGGTGCGGGCATGACTTTACGTCGTTCATCAAATGATGACCAACAAAACTATACTAAACTTGATAATGACTATGTCCGTAACACGGATAAAGCTATAAATCGTAAAATTCAAGCGCGAAAACGGAAAATGCGCCGTATTGCCTTTTTTGCGATTGTGCCAGTCGTTATTATTGCCTTTCTCTTAAATATACTTTCGAATCAAAATGAAACTCTAGCTGCAAAAGAGCAAAAAAAGGTTGAAGCGAAGGAGCATCTTTCTGAATTGAAAGATGAGCGAGATTCGTTAAATCTTAAAATTAAACAGTTAGAGGATGATGAGTATATCGCGAAGTTATTACGTAAAGATTATTTTTTATCCGAAAAAGGTGAAATAATTTTCATTATTCCGGATGAAAAAGGTAAAAAAGGCGATATACCGGAGGAAAAAGATAAAAAAGACAGCAAATCAGAAAAGAAAGGTAAAAAAGAAGACTGAAAAGCTATGTATTGTTGACACTCTTTTATTGTTATATATAATGAAAAGAGAAACTTATTGTAGTAAAAAGTTTGATTAAATTGATTACATGACTCAAATGAGTCGCTTAATTTTTAAGGAGGAGCATTTTTTTTATGTCAATTGAAGTAGGCAGCAAGGTACAAGGTAAAGTAACAGGAATCACAAATTTTGGAGCATTCGTTGAGCTGCCAGACGGCAAAACAGGCTTAGTACACATCAGTGAAGTTGCTGACAATTATGTAAAAGATATCAATGAGCATCTAAAAGTTGGAGATGAAGTTGAAGTAAAAGTGATGAATGTTGAAGCGGACGGAAAGATCGGTCTTTCAATCCGTAAAGCAAAGCCTCAAGCAGAGAGACCAGAGAGACCAGAGCGTCCAGAGCGTCCAGCACGTCCACGTCGCGATAATCGATCTAATGATCGCAACGATCGTCATCAGCCAAAAGAGAATTTTGAGCAAAAAATGGCACGTTTCTTAAAAGATAGTGATGAACGCCTAGCAACACTTAAACGTGCTACAGAATCAAAACGCGGTGGTCGTGGAGCTAGAAGAGGGTAGTTTGCTGACTGTTTTAATCGTAGAAAAAGTGTATTAAATAGATTTGGGATTAGCTTTTTAATAAAGCTAATCCCTTTTTTTAATAATCTTTGCATACATCTCATCTAGCTATAAGTCATAATGACCCTTCTAGTAGGATCTATGTGTCGTCCTACAACGTGGATGTCGGTCTTTTCTTCTTTTTAGGAGCTTGCGCGGGTGTTTGTTCTGTTAGTGTTTCTAAAGGTTTTTCGGCTGGCTTAACAACCATTTTGACAAGTAAAAACACACCGTAAACACTAACCGCTAGTCCGGTGAGGAGTAAAAATATTTGTACGGCAAATGGTAAATTAATAAGAATAGATACGAGAATAATCATAGAGCCACTTCCGCAAATTAAAGCAGCTTTAGTTAATGAACCCAAAGGAAATAAACCTCCTAGTTTACACGCTTTTTTCATTATTAGTATGCCATATTTTTATGTTCATCACCATAACTTGGGTTGATTTCCGTTTCAGCTGGGGTCTTTCCGAAGGGGCGTTAGGAGCAACGAGTATTTTTTATGTGCGAAAGCGAAGCGACAGTAACAATAGGGTTTTGTCTGTGCGAAAGCAACAGCAACAGTAACAACAACAGTGGCAATAACAAAGGGAAACTGCTCGTGAAACCATTGGCGCAGGCGTTCCTAAACTGATTACACCGGGGCATCAGGTAGTAAAAAATAAATAAATTCGATATTTCTAGTATTCAACTTTAATCTGCAAAAAAAATAGGCGTCTCAGAAATCGTTCTGAGACGCCTATTTGATATGACCCCTACGGGATTCGAACCCGTGTTACCGCCGTGAAAGGGCGGTGTCTTAACCACTTGACCAAGGGGCCTACTATGGTGGCGGCCGAGGGGATCGAACCCCCGACCTTACGGGTATGAACCGTACGCTCTAGCCAGCTGAGCTAGGCCGCCATTAAAGATTATGGAGCGGAAGACGAGGTTCGAACTCGCGACCCCCACCTTGGCAAGGTGGTGTTCTACCACTGAACTACTTCCGCGTTTTGCCTTAAGCAACAAGTTATATAATACATGCCTTTGTAACTAACGTCAAGTAGTTTTTTTAAAAAAATTAATAAAAATATATGGTTTTATTAATTATTTAAAGATTTGCTAACAAAAAGAGAGAGTATTTGATAGCTCATCACCATAAAGTGTAGTTGATTTCCGTTCCGACTAGGCGCTTTGTTGCTGACGCTTCGCTTTCGCACAGATAAAACATTTGCCGCTGACGCTTCGCTTTCGCACAGATAAAACATTTGCCGCTGACGCTTCGCTTTCGCACAGATAAAACATTTGCCGCTGACGCTTCGCTTTCGCGCAGATAAAACATTTGTTGCTGACGCTTCGCTTTCGCACAGAAAACATCCGCTTCGCTGCAGGGTCTCGGGCCAACAGATGTCTTTTGCGCGAAAGCGTAGTGCTAACGAAGCGACAGCAACAGCACCGATGTAGGTCACGAAGGCGTTATCACAGGATGTGATGCTTTTAGCCTTCGTTCCTCTATTGCTAATCCCCAAGGAGTCGCCTAGTCTCCACTCCGATCAACTCTTATCAAAGGTGTTTGGACTCCACTGAAATGGAACCACACCTTTATTTATCTCACCACCTACAAATGTAGGAGTCTTCTGTAGCTGACGCTTCTCTTTTGTTACAAAAGACATTGTTGAATGAAGTTAGAGCCTCCGTACGCAATTATACCGAGGCATAATTAATCAAATGTCATCCACAACTTTTGGTGATGAGCCTTTTGATTGGGAATTTATCAAACTTTTTGTTCTTAAGTAGAAAAGTATCGGTGTACTTGTTGACTATAGTATTTTAATGAAATTGGGAGCATCGATCAATGAAAAAGAAGGGGGCCAACATGCACTAGACCTCTCATGGCAAAAAATGTAAAGTTTTTTATGTAACAACGGTGGGACTGGGTTGTGTAATTTTCGTAATTTTTAAACAAATTATACAGAAAGAGATGTTTATAATGTTGTGCAGCAAATCGTTTTTGTAGAAATTGTTGCCATTTCTCGTATTTATGCATATGTATTCGTCGAAATGTTTATATTTTTTTCTGTCACCGTCAGACAATCTTTCCATACATAATTTCTTATAATAGCTCCAAAAGGCAGAAAGGGGATAGTGAAATGACGAGTATTGAATGGTATAACACGGCAAATGTAGACGAACAGAAATTAGGAGTGAAAAAAAGGCAATTGTTAATAGGCTCTTTATTTTTTTTAACATCCTTCTTTTTAGCTCAGTCTGTGGTGTTTGAAGCGGCCGTACCTTTCTCAGTTCCTTTTTGGGCAATTATTCGAACGAAATATAAAGAATATGCCAAATATGTTTTGTTCGGTGGTTTGATAGGATGTTTTTTCCTTGGCTTTGGACAAGTCTTCATTTTAGCATTGCAGATCGTATTGTATGAATGTGTTATGCGCTTCCGTTATTGGCAGATACCACAAAGTATAGCGGTATCTTTAGCGGTACTACTTGTACAGATAATGTGGCAGGGAGTTATGTATCAAGGTTTACCTCCGGTGCTTGTGCAATTTTATGTAGGCTGTGAAGCGGCTTTAGCTCTTATTATGACGCTGTTTATGCAAGTGTTGTTTGTCAATTCTCATGAATGGTTTACGAGTCATTGGACTTATGAGAAGCTAGGCTCTGGATTAGTTGTATTTGCTGCTATGCTTACAGGTATGCAAGCGATTGTCATTAGCTATTTTTCACTCCCCATTTTTTTATTACAACTATTCATTTGCTTCGGTGCGTTAGTAGGAAGTGTACCATTAGCGACGGTTATCGGAGCCGTACTCGGGACTCTCATTGGTGTTGCAAAACTTTCATTTACGGGTATGCTGTCTGTAGCCACCTTAACAGGATTGTGTGCCGGGATGGGGGCTCGTGTTGGACGATTCGGTGTAGCAATTGGCAGTATTTTGCCAAGTGTGTTTTTTTTATTTTACGATGCAACATTGCCGTTAGATAGCGTGTATTTTACATCGATTGTTGTTGGTAGTATCGTTTTTATAACGATCCCAAGTAAATATTCTGAAAAGGTGCGGGACAAGCTGTTTCCACAGCGTGAGGAGGTCTTACTCGCTCGTCAAAATTGGTTAACGGAGCATGTTACGTTTAAATTAGAGCATTTTCAGCATTTTGTACAGTTTATGAAGGAGCTTGTGTTTGAGCGTTTTATGACGGCCCCGATAGAAGAGGCGAAGGAAGTGTCACCGATGAATACATGCTTGAGCTGTTTCCGCTATGATCGCTGTTGGGGAGCGCAAAATAACGGAATGGACAAGCTCATGACAGACTGGTTTCATATGAAAGGTGTTGGGAAGGATTCTGGTATTCATCGTGTCGAAGAACAAATACGCTATAAATGTGTGAAATCAACGAAAATTTTCGAGGAATTGGAAACGGAGCTGTACAGAGAGCGCATTAATGGTCAGTATTTCCATGGCAAGAAAATGATAGCGCTTCAGCTACGTGATATGAGCAATCATCTAAATCAGTTAATAGCGGAGATGAAAGAAGAGACTATTTCATTCGTTAGTGTGGAGAAGGACATTACTCAACGATTAAAAGATGCTAATATTGAATGTTTTCAACTAGATGTGCTTAGTAATAAACCTGGGGCACGAAAAATAGTCTGTGCTTTAGCACCAGCACGAGTCGATTGGGAGGAAGACACAACAGTAGCTGAACGGATGATATTGCCGATTTTATATGATATTTTTGAAGAACCATTTGAAATTGAAAAAGTAGTAGCAAGCGATATACCATTTCGTCACATTCAAGTAAGCTTTAGATCAGCTATTAGCTTTGAAGTAGAGTATGATATATATAGCATGTCTAAAGATGCGACGTTATATTCCGGTGATTCCCATGCATTATTTCAATTACATCCAGGACTATTTGCAATTTTATTGTCAGATGGTATGGGTCAGAGTAAAGAAGCACAGCATGAGAGTAGAAAGTTAATACACTTAATGCGAGAATGTTTAAATTACAATATGAACCCAGAGACTGCGATGCATACGTTGCATTATGTCATGTCCTTAAAGCAACAAAATGATATGTATGCAACGCTTGATTTTGCACTTGTCGATTTACAACAAGGTGATTTATGGTCGTGGAAGGCAGGGGGAATGTCTACGTATATTTTACGTGGGAAAGAGGTGCTGAAGGTTGAAAGTAATGCAGCGCCTGTAGGTTTTTTATCCATTTCAGCAGTCGAGGCTGAAAAAAGAAAGCTTAAAGCTGGCGATGTAATTTTGATGCACTCTGATGGATTATTTTCAAGTGTTGATGATTGGGACGAGCAAGAAGAGCTATTTTTAGCGTATGCGCAGCAAGTAGCTGGAACTACTAAAACCATCCAGGAAAAACTAACAACGATTATGCAATCTTTCCAATCTTACTATGCCATTGAAGACGATTGCACTGTATTGATGCTAGAGGTTACACATGTTGTACCTACGTGGGCTGTATTTAGGCCAGTTCAACACTCTATGAGCAATTCATCATAAAAGAGAACGAAAAGGGGAGGAGAAGCGTTTGTCACTTGAATTAAAGGTCAAAAAATTTATCGAAGAAGAGCAATTATTGCAGCAAGACGACCATCTTCTCATCGCCGTTTCGGGTGGAGTGGATTCAATGGCTTTGCTCCATTATTTTGTCAAAACAAAAGAGCAGTGGGGAATTACAGTAGGAGCCGTACATGTTGATCATATGCTAAGAGGTGAAGCGTCTACTGAGGACAGAGCTTTTGTCCAGAAGTATTGTGATGAGTATGGTGTATATTTATATGCAAAGGCAATTCCAATACCAGAGATTATGGCTTCAGAAAATGGAAATACACAGCTTATTTGTCGTAGAGAAAGGTATCAATATTTTAAAGAGGTCATGGAAAAAACGAATGCTAGCAAGCTTGTAACTGCACATCATGCGGACGACCAACTGGAGTCAGTATTAATGGCCCTGACAAAAAATGCAACGATAAATGGTATGCAAGGTATACGTTCACAACGTATTTTTGAAGGAAAAACATTAATTCGTCCGTTTTTAACGGTTACAAAGTTAGAAATAAGGGAATATTTACTTAAGCAAGGTTTAGATTATCGGGAAGACGCTAGCAATGCTAAGGATACCTATGTACGCAATCGGTTTAGACATCATGTGGTGCCTTTGTTGGAGGCAGAAAACCCAAGAGTAACAGAGCAGGTAACTCATTTTACAAAACAATTGCAAGAAGACGATGCCTATTTAATGACATTAGCGGAGGATGTATTTTCTAGAACAGTAAAAAGAAAAGATGGAAATACATATAGCATGGAAATTAAGGCTCTTCAATTGGTACCACTTGCTTTACAAAGGAGGCTCATTTTAATACTATTAAACTATCTTTACAAAGATTCAAATACGATACAAAGTTATGCTTTATTGACTTCAATTTCAAAGCTTTGTGATACGACAGCAGGGTATGCTGAAGTTCACTTGCCAGAAGATTTTATAGCAGTTCGCCGTTACGGAAAATTAACAATTCAGAAGAAAGAGCCATTAGAAGATGAAGCTTCTCCTGAGAAAAAGATTATTTCGACTACTAATGGGTGGACAACACTGACGAATGGTGAACGTTTATGCGTAGTCGAGTTGCCTGATTTATCGTCTGAAATGCTGACGAATACTGCACAACTTTTTTATTTTAACGCTAGCAAACTCAAACTTCCACTCTATGTTAGAGCGCGTAAGGAAGGGGACAGAATACTGTTAAAAGGAATGGATCAGCCAAAACGCTTATCTCGCCTTTTTATAGATGAAAAGATTCCTTTAAATGAGCGAAATAGCTGGCCGTTACTGATTTCTCAATCTGATGAGGTCGTAGCGGTAATTGGTGTGCGTATGGGAATGTTTTTTTCAACCTCTCCGCAACCAAACGATGATACAGTGCTCATCGTAGACTAAGGTCTTTGTAAAATTTCACCCCAAATGGTTGAACATTTTTTTATACACACGAGGAGGAATCGCTATGTTACAAAATGACATCGAAAAAGTTATGATTACAGAAGAACAATTACAAGAAAGAATCGCTGAGTTAGGGGCACAATTGACAGAGGAATACAAAGATTCATTCCCGCTAGCAGTTGGTGTTTTAAAAGGGGCAATGCCTTTTATGACAGACTTGATGAAACGTTTCGATTCTTTCATTGAGCTAGATTTTATGGATGTTTCTAGCTACGGAAATGCTACAGTTTCATCAGGGGAAGTTAAAATTCTAAAGGATTTAAATACAAGCGTTGAGGGACGTGACGTATTAATCATCGAGGATATTATTGATAGCGGCTTAACGTTAAGTTATTTAGTAGACTTATTTAAATACCGTAAAGCAAAATCCATCAAAATTGTGACATTGTTAGATAAACCATCAGGTCGTAAAGTAGACTTAGGTGCTGATTATGTTGGTTTTGAAGTGCCAGATGGTTTTGTTGTAGGGTATGGTTTAGACTACGCAGAAAAATACCGTAATTTACCGTATATCGGCATTTTAAAGCCGGCAGTTTATTCTTTCTAACAAGTAAGAAATTAACGAAAGAATACCACTATGAAAAGTAAGTGCCTCCAGCGAAGGTCATAGATTTTTATTTTTTTAACTTCTTTCGTCCCCCACCTCTATAGGTGGTGAGATGAATGCAGGTTTAAGTTGCTTTTTAGCAGGTGTCCAAACATCCGCTAAGAACGCCACGTCCTGTGGCAATTAAGCACAAAGCCGATTCAGGACACAATTATGCAGAGGCATAATTGATCATAATTCAAAAATCTAGGTACATTGTTAGATACAACTACGCTGGAACATACTTGATAAATGCATAAATATTTTTCGATTTCGACAAAAATCGGACGAAACTTTTTTTATGTAGGGCTTTTCGTTGTATGATGAAATCATGATATGTTAAGATTTTACTTATAATTTTTCTGTTTGTAATGAGGAGGCTGGAGATGAATCGAATATTTCGATATACCATATTCTATTTACTGATTTTCTTAGTGATTATCGGTATATTTGGTACTTTCAATGGTGGAAATGCGCCAACGAAAGAGTTAACTTATTCTGAGTTTCAAGATGCTCTAGATAAGAAAGAAATAACAAGTGCTACAATTCAACCTGATAAATCAGTATACATCGTTGAGGGTACGATGAAGGGTTATGAGAAGGGTCAAAGCTTTACAGCAAATATCCCTCGTGATAACCAATCTTTATTGAACCGTATCGATGAGGCTGCTAAGGATAAGAATAGTAATATTAAATATTTAACAGCGCCAGAAACAAGTGGATGGATTCAGTTCTTTACAGGGATCATTCCTTTCATCATTATCATTTTCTTATTCTTCTTCCTAATGAGTCAATCTCAAGGTGGCGGTAATAAAGTGATGAGCTTTGGTAAAAGTAAAGCCAAACTTTATGACGACCAGAAGAAAAAAGTTCGTTTTACAGATGTAGCGGGTGCTGATGAAGAGAAAGCAGAGCTTGTAGAGGTTGTTGATTTCTTAAAGGATCACCGTAAATTTACTGAAATTGGTGCCCGAATTCCAAAGGGTATCTTACTTGTAGGTCCTCCAGGTACAGGTAAAACATTACTTGCACGAGCGGTAGCAGGTGAGGCAGGCGTACCATTCTTCTCGATTTCAGGTTCTGACTTCGTAGAAATGTTTGTCGGTGTCGGTGCATCACGTGTTCGTGACTTATTTGAAAATGCCAAGAAAAATGCACCTTGTATCATCTTTATCGATGAGATTGATGCAGTAGGTCGTCAACGTGGCGCAGGTCTTGGTGGTGGCCATGACGAGCGTGAACAAACATTGAACCAATTGTTAGTTGAAATGGATGGTTTCGGGGCAAATGAAGGTATTATTATTATCGCTGCAACAAACCGCCCAGATATTTTAGATAAAGCGTTATTACGTCCTGGTCGATTTGACCGTCAAATTACAGTAGGACATCCTGATGTAAAAGGTCGTGAAGCAATTCTAAAAGTACATGCGCGCAACAAGCCTTTATCTGATACAGTAGATTTAGCAGCTGTTGCACAACGTACACCAGGTTTCTCAGGTGCTGACTTAGAGAACTTGTTAAATGAGGCTGCACTTGTAGCGGCTCGTAAAAGCAAACGTACAATTAATATGGCAGATATCGATGAGGCATCTGACCGAGTAATTGCAGGTCCGGCAAAAGCTAGCCGCGTTTACTCAGCGAAAGAGAAGAAACTTGTAGCCTTCCATGAAGCTGGGCACGTAGTTGTTGGTTTAGAGTTAGATGAAGCAGATACAGTACACAAAGTAACAATCGTCCCTCGTGGCCAAGCTGGAGGTTACGCGATTATGTTACCGAAGGAAGAACGTTTCTTCACAACAAAACAAGAACTATTAGACCGTATTGCTGGCCTACTTGGTGGTCGTGTAGCAGAGGAAATCGTACTTGGCGAAGTATCTACTGGGGCACATAACGACTTCCAAAAGGTAACAAGTATTGCACGTGCCATGGTCACTGAATATGGTATGAGTGAAAATCTTGGTGCAATGCAGTTTGGTTCAAGTCAGGGTGGGAATGTATTCCTTGGTCGTGACTTTAATTCAGATCAAAATTACTCTGATTCAATCGCCTATGAAATTGATAAAGAAATGCAAAAAATTATCGATTCGCAATATGAGCGTACTAAACGAATCTTAACTGAAAAACGTCATTTACTTGATTTAATTGCTAATACATTAATGCAAAAAGAAACATTAAATGCGCAAGAAATTGAGCATTTACGTGATCACGGTGTCTTACCGGAACCTGAGGTAGAAACGGTTGTGGAAAAAGCTCCTAAAGCTGAAGCTCAACCAATATTAGATGTAGTTGGTGAACAGGCTGTTAAAAAAGAATTGCTTAGCAATGAGCCGGATCCAACAACAGCTGATTTACCTAAAGAAGGTAGAGAGCCGAATAATACACCAAAAGGTATCGATGAAAAGCGTGATTAATGTGAGAAAGACTGTTTACAATTTTAGTAAGCAGTCTTTTTCTTTGCCTTTTTTCGGTAATAGGTATTACGATAGAATGTACGCAGCTGCGTATATAGGTTCTTAAATTTTTTAGGACCAAAATAGATAGGAGTGTTGTAACGTGGGAAATGTAACATTGAATAATGGTTTAGAGATGCCGTTAATAGGCTATGGCGTTTTTCGAGTGCCTGAAGGGGATGACTTGGCTGAGGCGGTTAAAACAGCTATTGCAAAAGGTTACCGTAGCATTGATACAGCCCAAGTATATCGCAATGAAGAAAGTGTTGGACGAGGAATTCGTGCAGCAATTGACGAGGGCTTAGTAACACGTGAAGAACTATTCGTAACATCAAAGGTTTGGAATGATGGGCTTTCCTATGAAGAAACACTTGCAGCTTATGATAGTAGTTTAGAGAAATTAGGATTAGATTATTTAGATTTATATTTAGTTCACTGGCCAGGTATAGATACAAATTATGTTGATGTTTATAAAGCACTTGAAAAAATCTATCAGGATGGCCGTGTACGCTCAATTGGCGTTAGTAATTTCCATGTTCAACATTTAGAAAATTTATTAAAGGAAACATCAGTTGTTCCTGTTATTAATCAAATTGAATTCCATCCGCACTTAACTCAAAAGGAAGTACGTGCCTATTGTAAGGAAAAAGGAATACAGGTAGAAGCATGGTCACCACTAATGAATGGTTCTTTATTGGAAGAATCATTGATTCAGCAGTTAGCTTCTAAATATGGCAAAACACCAGCACAGATTGTGTTACGTTATGATGTGCAGCATGGTGTAGTAACTATTCCAAAAACAATGACTCCTGCACGTATGACGGAAAATCTAACGGTCTTTGACTTTGCATTAGCTGAGGAAGAAATGACTCAGTTAGATGCACTAAATGATGGCCTACGTTGCGGACCAGACCCAGAAAAATTTAATTTTAAATAATGTGAAAGGAGCTACCTAATATGGGGGTGGCTCCTTTTTTGAGTGAGCATGTATGCTATTTCATAGTAATAAAAATGTGGTATCATTTTCTAAAGTGTTTTAACTTATTTTTGTAAGCGCAAAGTCCATTCCGGACGCAATTATGCCGAGGGATAATTGATCTTGATTTTTTGTGCATGAATATACATTGTTTTAGTTGTATCAATCGCATAGTGACAGGTACAATTACGATGAAGGGCAATAAATAGGAGGCATCAACCATGATTTTAGTTTTAGATGCAGGAAATTCGAATATCGTATTAGGTGTCTATGATGACAACGATCAATTGGCCTTCCATTGGCGTATGGTGACAGACCTTCATAAAACAGAAGATGAATACGCAATGCAAGTATTATCTTTCTTTAATCATGCAGGCATTTCATTTGAACAGGTTACAGGCATTATTATATCCTCTGTTGTACCACCAATAATGTTTTCGTTAGAAACGATGTGTCAAAAGTATTTTCGCAAAAAACCGCTCGTTGTAGGACCAGGTGTGAAAACAGGATTGAATATTAAATATGAAAACCCGCGTGAAGTTGGCTCAGACCGCATAGTGAACGCTATTGCAGCTCTTGATGTTTATAAAGCACCACTGATTATTGTTGATTTTGGTACTGCCACAACATATTGTTACTTAAACGAAAAGGGCGATTATATGGGCGGTGCTATCGCTCCAGGCATTTCGATTTCAACGGAGGCGCTTTATACACAGGCAGCTAGATTGCCACGTATTGAAATATTGCGCTCTACACATATTGTTGGAAAGACAACCGTATCTGCGATGCAGGCCGGGATTTTTTATGGCTTCGTTGGGCAAGTTGAGGGAATTGTTAATCGCATGAAAGCACAAAGTAAGGAAGAGCCTTTAGTAATTGCTACTGGAGGATTAGCAAATTTAATTGCTGGTGAGACGCAAGCTATTGATGTAGTCGATCCGTTTTTAACATTAAAAGGCTTATATAAGCTATATAAACGCAATCAATAAGAAATGAGGGACATTTCATTTATGAAAGACTATTTAGTACGAGGTTTAGGATTCAACGGACAGGTTCGTGTTTTTGCGGCTTGTACAACAACAACTGTAGGAGAAGCACAACGTCGTCATAATACATGGCCTGTTGTGTCGGCAGCCCTTGGTCGTTCTATGACTGCTGCGGTGATGATGGGTGCCATGTTAAAAGGTGAGGAAAAAATCACTGTTAAAATTGAGGGGAACGGTCCAATTGGCCCAATGGTAATTGACAGTAACGCGCACGGTGAAGTACGTGGTTTTGTAACAAATCCCCACGTTCATTTCGATTTAAACGAGCACGGTAAGCTTGATGTTCGAGCGGGTGTTGGGACAGAGGGCTCATTAACAGTCGTAAAAGATCTTGGCTTGAGAGACATGTTCTCTGGACAAACGCCAATTGTATCGGGTGAAATTGCTGAGGACTTTACTTACTATTTCGCTACATCAGAGCAAGTGCCTTCATCTGTTGGATTAGGGGTTTTAGTAAATCCTGATAACACAATTCTAGCAGCTGGTGGGTTTATCCTTCAATTAATGCCAGGTTGTGAAGAAGAAACAATCGATGAAATTGAGCAGCATCTTGCTTCTATAGAGCCTGTTTCAAAAATGATTGAAAAAGGTTTTACACCGGAGCAAATATTAGAAGCTGTATTAGGAAACGGTCATCTGCAAATTTTAGATTCCATGCCGGTAGAATTCAAATGTCAATGTTCAAAAGAGCGATTTGGTGCAGCGATTTTAGGGTTAGGGACACAGGAAATTCGAGAAATGATTAAAGAGGATGGCGAAGCAGAAGCACAATGTCATTTCTGTTTAGAAACATACCACTTCTCAAAAGAAGAGTTAGAAGGATTCATCGATGAGCTCAACGCGTAATCGACGACCTTTATCCGCTGCAACACCCAACCAAACGCCCTTATTGCAACGTCGTCTGAAGACAAAACCTGCATTAACAGTTATTGCAATCTTATTATTAGGAAATATTTTATGGTTTATAACTTGGTTAATTCCTAATAAAGACAAGGAAATTGGTAGCGACGAGCAAGTCGCTGCCGTTGACGGGGATATTATTACACGTCAAGAGTGGATGGTAGCCATGGAAGAACGCTATGGTAAAGAGACGCTACAAAATTTAGTGAATGAAACAGTGATGGAAAAAGCAGCTAAAAAGTTTAAAATACAAGTAACGGATAAGGAGATTGATTTAGAGTTAGCCTTAATGCGTTCTGCCCAAGATAAATTTGATACTGCAATGCAAAACCTTTCGTCAGAGCAACTGCAACAAAAAATTCGCTCACAGCTTATATTAGATAAGGTACTGACAAAAGATGTGGTTATAAAAGAAGGTAGTATTGAAAAATATTATGAGGAAAATCAGGCACTGTACAATACGAAAACAAGCTATCGTACGAATTTTATAGAAGTGAATTCAAAAAAAGCTGCTGAGGAAGCATTAAGTGAAATAAAAGATCCCGCTGATTTTTCGGTGTTAGCACGTGAAGTTTCAGTAGACAGTGCTTCAGCTAGCTTAGGCGGAGATATTGGTTTCCTCACAGAAAAACAGGAAAATGTCGATCCTGCCATTTTAAAAGCAGTGAAGGCTTTAAAAACAGGTGAGGTTAGTAAAGCATTTAAGCTCGCTAACGGTCATTACGGAATTGTACAAGTTCAAGAGATAACAGAAGGACAATCCTTTACATATGACGATGTGAAAGAACATATTGAACGTGAGCTTGCGTTAGAGCAATTGCCACAACATGTTACACCGGAATCATTCTGGTCTGAATTCAATGCGACTTGGTATTACGGAGAAGCAAAAAAAAGTAAATAACAGATTGCTCTGAAATGAGTATCAATTATGCCTCGGCATAATTGCGTCCGGAATCGGCTTTGTGCTTAGGCCTGCAGATACGGTACAAAAAACATCTGTACCTGTCGCTACGCTTTCGGTACAAAAGACATTTGCTGAAAGAAGTTGAAAAATCTGCAAGATATCTGCGGGAAAAGTGAGCCAGGGAAACCCTGCAGACGTTTAGCGTCAACAGAGTAATGGCCACTTCGGGATATTGAGCAGATTTTTGTTTCCCTTCATTCGCAAAGCCAATAACTTTTGACGTTATTACGAACAAGGCGAAGTAATAAATATTCTGAAAATATAAGTTATATTTATTGACAATCGAATGGAAATATTGATAAAATCAAAAATAAGTAAAACCTATAAAAATAGTAGGGATTAGGAGTGGATTGATAAATGAGTAGATTAGCAAACTCAGTAGCTGAATTAGTTGGTAAAACGCCAATTGTTAAATTAAATCATGCAACAGATGAAAACGAAGGTACTGTTTATGTAAAATTAGAATATTTTAACCCGGGTAGCTCAGTGAAAGATCGTTTAGCTTTAGCGATGATTGAAGCGGCTGAAAAAGATGGTACATTAAAGTCTGGTGGTACAATTATTGAACCTACTTCTGGTAACACTGGTATTGGTCTAGCGATGATTGCTGCTGCTAAAGGCTATAAAGCGATTTTAGTAATGCCGGAAACAATGAGCCTAGAGCGTCGTAACTTATTACGTGCATATGGTGCAGAGCTTGTGTTAACACCTGGACCAGCAGGTATGAAAGGTGCAATTTCTAAGGCGGAGGAATTAGCTGCTGAACATGGCTACTTCTTACCACAACAATTCACGAACCCAGCTAATGCAGTTGTTCACCGTTTAACAACTGGTCCGGAAATTGTAGAAGCATTTGAAGGTTTAAAATTAGATGCATTTGTTGCTGGTGTTGGTACAGGTGGTACAATTACGGGTGCGGGTGCTGTGCTAAAAGAGAAGTATCCAGAGATTGAAATTATTGCTGTTGAGCCAAAAGATTCACCAGTACTTTCTGGCGGTCAACCAGGTCCTCATAAAATTCAAGGTATCGGAGCTGGCTTCGTACCTGAAGTGTTAGATACAGATGTGTATTCTTCTGTATTCCCAGTTGAAAATGAAATTGCTTTCGAGGTAGCTCGTAAAGTAGCACGTGAAGAAGGTATCTTATGCGGTATTTCATCAGGTGCAGCTATTCATGTTGCGATTGAAGCAGCAAAACGTTTAGGTAAGGGCTCGAATGTTCTTGCAATCGTACCTTCTAATGGGGAACGTTACTTATCAACACCTTTATATCAATTTGAAGACTAATCCAATTATTTGAACGTAAAGGCTCCTTTAACGAGGAGTCTTTTTTATTTGTTAAAGAATCTTATTCTATTTTCAAGTTATGGATTACGAGGTGTTTCGTTCGCAAAAGAGGTGGAGTGCGTACTGTTGCTTCGGATGTAAATGAGCGTTTTAGCATATTTGTTCATCACCGATCTGATGTAAAAACATTCGGTAATTAAATTTTACGTGGCTATTGAAAAATATTCGCTTCCAGGCAATATTCAAGTTAAGATGGAATCACATCATATGACTTAAAGGGGAATAGCAACTTGAAGACAATGCTGACAAAAACAATAACGATGGATGCAGACTCGTTTTTTTATAGTTATAAGAAGCAAACTGAAGCAGAACAAGCACATGTATTTTTAGAAAGTGGACGCGGAGGAAATTTTACAATAGCTGCTTGGAATCCGCTAGCTATAGCACAATCAATCGAGAATGGTTTACTTGTAAATTGGAGAAATGGTGAGACTGAAAATTTAAATGGTGAACCTCTTGCATTATTAGAGAAATTAGTGAAGAACTATCACATTTCATATAATGCGGAGCTTCCTGTTTTTCAAGGTGGTGCTATCGGGTTTGTTTCATACGATTACGCTCGTAAAATTGAAGCGTTACAGAATACTGCTGTAGATGATTTACATATACCAGATATCTATTTTTATATTTTTGATTGCTGGGCAGTACACGATGTGAAAACAAATAAAGTAACGCTTATGAAGCTAACAGACTGTAGTGTGGATTTGGAAGAATGGGCTAATGTGTGGCAAGAGGCCGCACAAGAAGGACTGCTTACACGTAAATTTGAAAAAACAAATGCTGTCGAAATAGTAAATGACGAAAGTGAATTGTTAGTATCTTTTGCTGGGACTGCCTTTGAGGAAGCAGTAAGTAAAATCCAAACATACATAGCGCAAGGTGATGTATTTCAAGTGAATTTGTCGGTACGTCAATCCAAAAAATTAAACGCAACTGCAATGGATGTATATGAAGCATTACGTGCATTTAATCCTTCACCTTACATGGCTTATATAGAAGCGCCGGATTTTACTGTCGTTTCTGGTTCACCTGAGCTTTTGGTGAAGCGTCATGGTAAGGAGTTGTCTACTCGACCAATCGCTGGTACACGACCAAGAGGGAAATCTGAGGCTGAGGATTTAGCTTTAGCGCAAGAATTGATCGATAACGAAAAGGAACGCGCTGAACATGTAATGCTTGTTGATTTAGAGCGCAATGATTTAGGGAGAGTATCTACATATGGGACGGTTGAAGTAGATGAGTTCATGGTGATTGAACGTTATTCACACGTGATGCACATTGTTTCTAATGTACGAGGAGAAATAGCTGAAGGGAAAACCAATGCAGACGTTATCCGTGCCATGTTCCCAGGAGGAACGATAACAGGTGCACCTAAAATTCGTACGATGGAGATTATTGAAGAATTAGAACCTGTAAGACGAGGATTATATACGGGTTCAATTGGCTGGCTAGGCTTCACAGGTGATATGGAGTTTAATATTGTTATTCGTACAGCATTTGTTAAAGATGGAGTAGCGCATATTCAGGCAGGCGCAGGAATTGTTATTGATTCTGTTCCGGAAAGAGAATACCTAGAATCTTTAAATAAAGCGAAGGCGATGTGGCAGGCAAAGGCAATGGCAGAGGAGCGAGCAAAATGATTTTAATGATTGATAACTACGATTCTTTTACGTATAACCTTGTACAATATTTTGGGGAATTTGGACATGAATTAGTGGTCAAAAGAAACGATGTATTAACGGTGAAAGATATTGAGCAGCTTGCACCAGATATGATTGTCATTTCTCCGGGGCCATGTAGCCCAAATGAAGCGGGTGAAAGCCTGAACATTATTAAGTATTTCGCGGGAAATATTCCGATTTTAGGCGTTTGCCTTGGCCATCAAGCTATTGCTCAAGTATTCGGGGGGAATGTTATACGAGCTGAACGTTTGATGCATGGTAAAACATCACCGGTGCTACATGCTGAAATAGGTTTGCATAAGGGGATGCCAAATCCATTTGCAGCTACTCGTTACCACTCCTTAATTGTAGAAAAGGAAACGTTACCGGCATGTTTTGAAGTGACAGCATGGACAGAAGAAGGTGAAATTATGGGCGTTCGTCATAAAGACTATCCAATTGAGGGAGTGCAATATCATCCTGAATCGATTATGACGGAGCAAGGTAAAAAGCTTCTACGCCAGTTTATAGATTTGTATGTTGAGGGAGCGAAGTAAATGCTGTGCTGGATGAATGGAGACTACATAGCGGCGCAGGATTTGCGCATTTCACCATTTGATCATGGATTTTTATACGGGTTAGGCTTTTTTGAAACGTTTCGAACGTATAAGGGAAAGGTGTTTTGCTGGGAAGCACATATGGAGAGGTTGCAAACCGCGCTTTCTCAATATCGTATTCATATGCCATATACGGAAGAGGATTTACTGAAGGTTGTTCAGCAATTAAATGAACAAGCCGATGGGCAGGATGGATATTTCCGAATAAATGTCTCAGCTGGAGAGCATAGTATCGGTTTACAGCCTACTGAATATAGACAACCGAATGTTATTGTTTTTCGCAAAGAATTACATGATACACCTCGAGGTATGGAAAAAAACGCACAGTGGCTTGTAACACCGCGTAATACGCCTGAAAAAGGGCTTCGAGTGAAATCGCACCATTATGGCAATAACGTTCTTGGGCGTTTTGAGATGCCATCTTTGGCACAACAAGAAGGCTTCTTTTTAACGGAAAATGGCTTTGTTGCTGAAGGTGTAACATCAAATATCTTTTGGGTGAAAGATGATATACTATATACGCCTTCCTTAGAGGCGGGTATTTTACCTGGTATTATCCGAGCGTGGGTAGTTGAGCGAGCACAATCTCTAGGGATTAAGGTAAAAGAAGGCTTCTTTACTAAAGAGGATGTAGAGCAAAGTTCAGAGTGCTTTATTACTAACTCTGTACAAGAGCTTGTTCCAATTCTTAAATTAGAGAGTAAGCAGTTATTAGGCAATAAAGGGCCTGTTTATTCGCGTTTACATGAAGTATTTGTCAATGAAGTGGAACAAGAATAGAAGGAGAGTTAACATGCTAGAAAAATATACAACACCATTAACTATTAACGGGATCACGTTAGACTATACAGCAGAAACTTTTATGATGGGTATTTTAAATGTCACACCGGATTCATTTTCAGATGGAGGAAAGTACAATAACGTAGAAGCTGCAGTTGCTCAAGCGAAAAAAATGGTAGCTGAGGGCGCTAAAATTATTGATGTTGGCGGAGAATCAACACGCCCAGGTTATGAACGTATTTCCGATGAAGATGAAATTGCACGAATTGTACCAGTTATTCAAGCTTTAGTAGCTGAAGTGCCAGCAGTTATATCGGTTGATACGTATAAAGCGAACGTAGCTCGTGCAGCCATTGAAGCTGGTGCACATATTATTAATGATATTTGGGGAGCGCAAGCTGAACCCGAGATCGCTCAAGTTGCTGCAGATTTAAATGTACCGATTATTTTAATGCATAATCGAGACAACACTAATTATGGTGCTGATTTCTGGATGACGGCAAAGGCTGACTTAGAGAAGAGTATTGCTATTGCTCGGAATGCAGGTATACCAGACAATCATATTATTTTAGATCCAGGCATAGGCTTTGCGAAGACTACTGCTCAAAATATAGAAATGATGAAGCATTTAGATGATTTAGTAGCAATGGGTTATCCTGTTTTGCTAGCGACTTCACGTAAATCAATGATTGGTAATGTCTTAAAGTTGCCTGTTGAGGAGCGTATAGAAGGTACAGGGGCAACAGTTGTTTACGGTATTGAAAAAGGCTGCCATATGATTCGTGTGCATGATGTAAAGGAAATGGCACGATCTACACATATGGCTGATGTTTTAGTTGGTAAGCGTACTTATAAGGAGGAAGCGTGATGGACTATATTCATTTAAAGGACATGCAGTTTTACGGCTATCATGGCGTTTTAGCAGCGGAAACAACACTTGGCCAACGCTTCCGTGCCAATGTTTCACTTGCTGTAGATATGACAAAGGCTGGAGAGACGGATGACTTAAATCATACGGTGAACTATGCAGAGGTTTATGCGTTATGCCGTGATATTGTAGAAGGAGAGCCGTTCAAGCTTATTGAAGCGCTTGTATCCAAAATAGCAAACAGTATTTTAGAGACATACTCAGAAAAGGTTAAGGGAGTTCGCGTGGAGCTTATTAAACCAGATCCACCAATCCATGGCTATTATAAAGAAGTATCGGTAGAGATCACGAGAGGTGATTACGAATGAATGATGTGTATTTATCAATCGGTACAAATATGGGAGATCGATTTGAAAACCTACAACATGCTGTTACTCTTTTAAAGGGCAAAGAGGAAATTGAAGTTGTACACATTTCTTCTGTTTATGAAACAGCTGCTGTAGGCTACACGGACCAAGCAGATTTTTTAAATATTGCTGTTCATATTAAAACGAGTTACTCATCTTCCGAAATGCTGAACATATGCCAATGGGTTGAAAGCGAACTTGGGCGTGTTCGTGAATTTCGATGGGGCCCTCGAATCATAGACCTTGACATTCTACTCTACAATCACGAAAATGTTGAAACAGAGAGCTTAATTGTTCCACATCCAAGAATGTATGAGCGAGCTTTCGTATTAGTTCCACTAATAGAAATTACACCTGCACCAGTTGGACAACAACTGCAAAGGGCACATGATACAATGCAGCAGATGAATTGTGAAGAGGAAGGCGTAACTTTATGGCGAGCATCAGCAGAGCTGAAAATTATGCAGACCGTTAATTAAGTTTCTAATCCAGTGGTCAAAGATAACTGGTGTAGTGACTGCCTATAACATCAGCAAGCCTAAGCACAAAGCCAAATTCGGATGCCATCATGCCGAGGCATAATTGATTTGCGTAGCATTAACGATTGATATATGGAATAGGTGAAAACCTATAGAAGGGGGAAAACAGCGTTGAGTCAGACAACTGAGAAGCCGTTTCAAATTGGCGATATAGTCATGGACAACCGTGTCGTATTAGCACCAATGGCAGGAATCTGTAACTCTGCTTTCCGTTTAACTGTTAAGGAGTTCGGAGCAGGGCTAGTATATGCAGAAATGATTAGTGATAAAGGGATTGTCCAGAAGAACGAAAAAACACTAGGCATGCTTTATATCGATGAGCGTGAAAATCCACTTTCATTGCAAATCTTTGGTGGTGATAAGGCTACGCTAGTGGAAGCGGCTAAGTATGTAGATGAAAACACAACTGCCGATATTATCGATATTAATATGGGTTGCCCAGTTAATAAAATTATTAAATGTGAAGCGGGCGCCCGTTTACTTTTAGATCCAAATAAATTATATGAAATGGTAGCGGCTGTTGTAGATGCAGTAAAAAAACCTGTCAGCGTGAAAATGCGTATTGGCTGGGATGACGAGCATATCTTTGCTGTTGAGAATGCACAAGCTGCCGAACGTGCTGGTGCTTCAGCAGTAGCTGTTCATGGACGTACACGTGTACAAATGTATGAAGGAAAAGCAAATTGGGATTTCATTCGTCAAGTGAAGGAAAATGTAAAAATTCCTGTGCTTGGTAATGGTGATGTAGAAACTCCTCAAGATGCAAAACGTATGCTTGATACTACTGGAGTGGACGCAGTAATGATTGGACGCGCTGCGTTAGGCAATCCATGGATGATTTATCGTACAGTTCAATACCTTGAAACTGGTGAGTTAAAGGAAGAGCCGAGTGTACGCGAAAAAATTGATGTGTGTTTGCTTCACTTTGAACGCCTTATGCAATTAAAAGGAGAAGGTGTGGCGGTACGTGAAATGCGTAAACATGCTTCATGGTATTTAAAAGGTATTCGTGGTAATGGTAAAGCGCGTAAAGCGATTAACCAAACAGAAACTGCGGTAGAGCTTCGTGCGCTATTAAATGGAATTGTACAAGACTACGAAGAGCTTGAATCTAAATTAATAGTACCAGAAGCAAAAGAATTCATTCTTTAATACAGTAAATAGACGTCTCTCTGTTCGTTCTGAGACGTCTATTTTTCTGGTAACATTAATTTTTAGAATTATTAATTATTTATCCTATTATGGAAATTAAAACGAAACAGATGATTACAGCAATAAAATTGTGTACAATAGAAATATTATGGACGTAAACGCAACGCGGACAATTTAATAAGGAGTGAAACAAGTGTCAAACATAGAAGAATTAAATGATCAGCTTTTGGTGAGACGCCAAAAAATGACGGCTATTCGAGAAAATGGTCAAGATCCATTTGGTAGTCGTTTTGAACGCACGCATTTATCAACAGAAGTGCGTGAACAATTTGCAGATCAAACGAAAGAGCAGCTAGAAGAAAACCTACAAGAGGTAATTATTGCGGGTCGTATTATGACGAAACGCGGTAAAGGAAAAGCCGGCTTTGCACATATTCAAGATTTAGGTGGCCAAATTCAAATTTATGTTCGTCAAGATCATGTTGGCGAAGAAGCATATGAATTATTTAAACAAGCTGACTTAGGCGATATCGTAGGTATTCGTGGTAATGTATTCCGAACACAAGTTGGAGAGCTTTCAGTAAAAGCTGAAGAATTTACATTCCTATCAAAAGCTCTACGCCCTATGCCAGAAAAATTCCATGGCTTACAAGATGTTGAACAACGTTACCGTCAACGCTATTTAGATTTAATGACGAATGAGGATAGTAAAACAACATTCATTACACGTTCTAAAATTATCCGTGCTATTCGCAATTATTTAGATAATGCAGGATATTTAGAAGTAGAAACACCAATGCTTCATACAATAGCTGGTGGTGCGGCGGCTCGTCCGTTTATTACACACCATAATGCGCTTGATATGGAATTATATATGCGTATTGCAATCGAACTGCATTTGAAACGTCTAATTGTTGGTGGACTAGAGAAAGTATATGAAATTGGTCGTGTTTTCCGAAATGAAGGGATTTCAACACGCCACAATCCTGAATTCACAATGATAGAGCTGTATGAAGCTTATGCGGATTATAAAGATATTATGTCTCTAACTGAAAACCTTATTGCTCATGTAGCTCAGGAAGTTTTGGGCACTACTACAGTTCAATACGGTGAAGATGAAATTGATCTTGCTGTAGGCTGGAAACGAGTTCATATGGTAGATGCAGTAAAAGAAGCTACAGGTGTAGACTTCTGGCAACTGATGACTAAGGAACAAGCTCAAGCGCTTGCTAAAGAACATGGAGTAGAAGTTAAAGAAACACATGAGGTAGGGCATATTATTAACGAGTTCTTCGAGCAAAAGATTGAAGAGACTCTTGTTCAGCCTACATTTGTTTATGGTCATCCAGTAGAAATCTCGCCTCTAGCAAAGAAAAACCCAGAGGACGAGCGGTTCACAGACCGTTTCGAACTATTTATCGTCCGTCGTGAGCATGCAAATGCCTTTACAGAACTAAATGATCCAATTGACCAACGTGAGCGCTTTGAAGCTCAGTTAGCTGAAAAAGCAGCTGGTAATGATGAAGCACACGAAATGGACAATGATTTCATTGAAGCATTAGAATACGGTATGCCTCCAACAGGTGGATTAGGTGTTGGTATCGACCGTTTAATCATGCTTCTTACAAATTCACCATCAATTCGCGACGTATTATTATTCCCAACAATGCGTCATACTACTAAGTAATAGTTTTAAAAGGTTATCTTGAATAAGCAGGAGTCGAGGTGTAGAAGAAGCACTAAGACTCCTGTTTTGCATCTTCTGCAATGAAATAGTAACTATTTAAAAGTTTAAATTAGAAAGAATTAAGTAGAGTATTTAAATGATGAATGAATTTAAGGTATACTTTTAGAGTTCTATAATTTGCAGATTAAATAGAAATAGACATTATCAAAAGTTTTATTGGAGGCTTATAATGAATTATAAAATCTTTAACAAACAAGTATTTGAACAGGCACAAGTACGCTCAGTTTCAGATGTTCTGTTAACTGAGGAAGAGCTTGAACATGGTATGAAATTGGCGGTTTCTAAAGCAGATCCAACTCTTACATTATATTTAGTGGATATAAACGGTCAGAAGAAATTCGATGTCCGTTGGGATGATTCCTCTGAAATTTTCAGCGGCTGGTATTCTGCGTGGGATAATTTCTCTTGGTGCCTAGATGTAGCTGATAAACAAAATAATTAAAATTAGTTGATTTTAGATTTAAGTTTAATTAGCTAACTTTCAATTTTGAATACCGCATTTGTAGCAGAACAATAAAGTTAAAAAAGTAACAAACATGAATAAGTAGGAGTCGAGGTGCAGGAGAACCGCTGACTCCTTTTTTCATGGTTGAGTATTTATTAGGGTAATGGTGCGTTCCGATGTGTTTTGATATCTTTTATGCTTTATGAAGGGAAGCTTTAGAAAGAATCCTTGAAAAAAGACCAATATAGATACTCTTCTTATTTAACTATCTTTCAGTAGGTGTCCAAACACCTGTCGCTGCGCTTTCGCTACAAAGGCATTTTCTGAAAGAAAGTTAAAGCCTCTAGCGGATGTTACGGGATCGGCAAGGAGTTCTTTGTGCAAGCAAAAAGCCAATTCCGGACGCAATTATGCCGAGGCATAATTGATTTTATTGAGATTTATGAGAAAGAGATGTATAGTAAAACAAATAAAGAGATAGCTAGAAGATTATAAGAATTATTTAGTGCTCGAAAAATCGTAAAATAGCTCGCTAATTCTATATTTATAAAAAAGATAATTTTATAGCAAAAAAACACTTGCGGTTGTATTGAAATCGTGTTAAATTGTTACTTGTCGTTAAGACGACGCAAGAAACGAAACGGATTCAAAAAAACATTAAATAAAGATGTTGACATTGAAAACGTAGAGTGATATTATATAAGAGTTGATGCTTTTGAAAAGAAGTTAAAAACTTCTAAAAAAGTGTTGACAACAAAAACAAGAAAATGTTATATTATAAAAGTTGTTGAAGCAAAATGACAACAAAATGAACCTTGAAAACTGAACAAGCAAAACGTAATCAATAAAGTTTTTAGTAACTAACCTAGAGTTGGTGAACGAAACAAAATTTTGGA
>NZ_JBNNVB010000034.1:0-57460 GCF_050280325.1 Lysinibacillus sp. NPDC093216
ATGGAGACAACATAAAAAATAGAGAAATCCGAATTTGAATTCATTCAAATTCGGATTTCTCACTAATTGAAGCTAGTTATGTCCCAGCCTCTTTCAACACTTTATTGCGTTACGCGTGCTGTCCAACGAGAAAGGTCGGCATCTTTCGCGTCAACAAGCTCTGCAGGGAAGATAAATGTCCATGGCTTTGTTGAGTTTGGTTGCACAGTTAATATTGGATCCATTTTAAATGAACCTTTTGCAATTTGTTTGCCTGTTGCGTCAATAATTTCTAGTGGTAATTGTTCTAGGTTAATAGCTTTATTATGTCCGTTACGAATGAAGATAGACACATTAAAATTACCGTTATCAGCAAGTTTCGCTTGTAGGCCGGTGAAGTTTACTTCTGTTTCACCTAACTTAGGTAAAGTTTTTACGATTTTTGCAAGTTCCTCTTTTTGTGCTTCAGGTAGTTGTTTTTCCCATGATGGGTCTAATTCTAATTGGTGACCGCGAAGGGAAACAAGGTTAAATGCGATTTTCCAGCCATCTTCTGGTATTTCATCGACTTTTATCGTTGATTTTTCAAATTCAAATACCCATGGACGAGCACTTTCTGCTGGAATTGTGCCAAGTGCTGCAAAGTCGAATTTTTTAGATGCTACAAGCTCGTCATTTTTATCCATAATAAACAGCTCAATTTCACCAAGCTCAATTGCTTGAGGTAATGATGAGCGGAAAAATGCACGCACATGCCATTTTTTAGAGCGCATATCTTCTTCTATACTAATAGAAGAAAGTGATAATTGATTTGGCTTTAATGGTTCTAGCTCATTAGCAAGGAAATTAAATATATATTTTTGCTCTTGAGGCACTTCCCAATCTGGATGATAAGATAATTTCGTCACAACATCCTGATTATTGTCTGTATTTTCTACTTCGATGTTTTGAAGTAGATCCTTAGAATCGATTGTATTTTCTTGCCCTAGTTTGTCTGATTTTTTAAAGAATGAGAATAAGCCCATTATTGTACCTCCATTTGTGCTTCAATCATTTTCATGAAGCCTGTAATTTCAATAATAATAGAACGACGTAATTCTTGGAAATTCATTCCAAATAACTCGAGGCCTTCACGTTGGTAAATTCGCATCGGGTCTTCTTGTTGGTAATGACGTAAGCCGATTCCTTCTTTTAAATGTGCCATGTTTTCTAAATGTTTTACCCAGCCATTGTCTAGGTAGCTTAGCATCACTTGTGGAATAACATTCATTACTTTTGCGTTGTCAGAAAATTTTTCCATATGATCAAGCAACTCTTGTTCAGAAGGTTGAATATCAGCTAAAATTTGTTTTACTTTACCCACTTCACGGTCTATTGTGACAGGAGTAATAAATAGTGAATTGAGAGAGCTTTCCATTTGATCGTAATCCCATTCCACTGAAGGGAGTTCATCTGGAGCAGCTTCGCGAACAGCAAAATCAACCGTTTCACTTAGCATTTTTTTTAGCTCACCCATTAAATCTTCACCAGCTAAAATTTTATCACGTAGACCGTAAATAACTGTACGCTGGTCATTGATAACATCATCTAATTTTAGGTTGTAATCACGCATACCGTATTGAGAGCCTTCAACAATACGTTGTGTACGGTTAATAAGTTCTTGAACCTCTTTATTTTGGATAATGCCTTTTTCATCAACAATCATTTTTTCTGAGAATTTTTCAACCTCTTCTTTTGCATAACGGCGGAACATATCATCTTCAATAGAGAGAATGAAGAGGCTTTCACCTATGTCACCTTGGCGACCTGAACGACCACGTAGCTGATTATCTACACGGCGGCTTTCATGCTTTTCGGTACCGATGACATATAAGCCTCCAAGCTCGTGAACGGCTTCATCTAGCACAATATCTGTACCTCGGCCGGCCATATTTGTTGCTACAGTAACACGACCTTTCTGACCAGCTTGTGAAATCAGCTCAACCTCTTGCTCAACTGTTTTAGCGTTCAGCAATTGGAATTTTAAGCCTGCTTTCTTTAAGTATTCGGCTACTGTTTCAGATTGCAGTATTGACGTTGTCCCAATTAAAACAGGTTGTCCCTTGTCGTGACGACGTTTAGCTTCAGCTGCTACGAACTTATATTTATCTTCTTGTTTGTTGAAAATAATATCAGGCTGATCGACACGTTGACGTGGACGGTTTGTTGGAATTTGAATAACTTCCATGCCGTATACTTCACGGATTTCTTTTTCCTGAGTTTTCGCCGTACCCGTCATCCCAGAAAGCTTCGGATACATACGGAAATAGTTCTGAATTGTAATCTGTGCCTGTGCTTTATTTTCTTCAGTAATCGTTACGCCTTCTTTTGCTTCAATTGCTTGATGTAAGCCATCAGATAGCGAGCGACCTTCTAAAATGCGACCTGTGAACATATCAACAAGCTCGATTTTGTCATCTTTTACGATGTAATCAACATCACGCTTGAACATTACGTGTGCACGAACTGCTTGGATCACATAATGGTAAAGTGTTTGGTGTTCAAGATCATAAAGATTATCAACATTGAAGGCAGCCTCAACCTTTTCAATGCCTTTATCTGTTAAAGAAGTAGCTTTTGTTTCTTCATCAAAATCGTAATCTTCTTCTTCTTTAAAACGTTTTGCTAGCATAGAGGCAATGCGATGTAGTTCATCATTCGCAGCCATTTTCCCAGCGATAATAAGTGGTGTTTTTGCCTCATCAATAAGGACACTATCGACTTCATCGATAATGGCGAAGTGATAAGGACGCTGTACTTTATCAGCTAAGCTATGAGCCATGTTGTCGCGTAAGTAGTCAAATCCGAACTCAGTACCTACACCATATGTAATATCGGCGTTATAGGCTTCTTTTTTGGCATCTGGCTCCATCATCGGTATATTTAAACCAACTGTTAAACCAAGGAAACGATGGATTTGGCCGACAAGCTCGTAGTCACGCTTAGCTAGATAGTCATTAACAGTAATAACGTGAACACCTTTACCTTCTAATGCGCGTACATACGAAGGAAGAGAAGCGACAAGCGTTTTACCTTCACCTGTAGGCATTTCTGCAATATTGCCTTCAGTTAAAACAAGACCACCGATAAGCTGTACATCAAAATGACGCATACCTAATACACGTTTTGAGGCTTCGCGTACAACAGCAAATGCGTCTGGGATGATAGATGTAATTGGTTCACCTTGCTCTAAACGATCCTTGAAAATAAAAGTCATTTCTTTTAATTCATCATCTGACTTATTTACATATTTTTCTTCAAGACTATTGATTTGATCTACTATTTTATAGTAGCGTTTTAATTGACGAGCACTAGTTTGCTCATTGTTGCGTTTGAAAATTGAGAACATGAAATATACGCTCCTTTTAAGTTGTCTAAATGCTAGACACTACATTATTTTATCAAATTTTACGAATGATGACTACATTTGACATGCAGCATTCTTCCAATTTGAAAAAGAAGAATAATATTTGTGAAATGGTGGAAAATAAATAGAAAAAGTATATTTCGGCGTCTGTTCGTGCTATAATCAATTAGAATTTAAATGTAGATTATTTTTTTGAGGAGGAGAGACATGCTTTACGTGTCTTTAATAGCAGCATTTGTTGCTTCAATATTGTTAACTCCACTAGTTAAACGATTAGCATTCAGAATAGGTGCTGTCGATGCACCAAACTATCGAAAAGTACATGCACGAATTATGCCAAGACTTGGGGGATTGGCGATTTTCCTTGCGTTTTTAATAGCTGTGGCTATATTCCAACCGATTTTGATATACAATGAAAATGGCAGCGATTTTTTACTGGCAATTATAATTGGAGCTTGTATTATCGTAGCAACAGGTGTCATAGACGATATGCGTGAAATTTCCGCAAAAGCAAAATTAATTGGTCAGCTTGTTGCGGCACTTATCGTTATTTTTGTAGGTGGCATTCAAATTGATATGATTAATTTACCATTTGTAGGTGAATTAAATTTTGGATTACTAAGTATCCCTTTAACAATTCTTTGGATTGTTGGTATTACAAATGCCATTAATTTAATTGATGGCTTAGATGGCCTAGCAGCAGGTGTTTCAACGATTGCTCTTATTACTTTAGCCGTTATGGCATTTATTATGGGCAATATGTTCGTTTTAGCAATCGCAGCCATTTTAGCAGCAGCAACATTTGGATTTTTATTTTACAATTTTCACCCAGCGAAAATCTTCATGGGAGATACAGGAGCCTTATTCCTTGGCTTTATGATATCAGTGCTCGCATTGCTTGGATTTAAAAATGTAACGGTCGTAACATTAATTATCCCAGTTATTATACTAGGTGTGCCAATTTCTGATACATTCTTCGCGATTGTTCGTCGCGTGCGTATGAAGAAAAAATGGTCTGATCCAGATAAATCACACTTACATCACCGTTTACTAGATATGGGCTTCACACATCGTCAAACAGTACTCATTATTTATGGGATTGCCATCATGTTTGGTTTAGCAGCCATCATTTTCTCAATGGCAAAGGTATGGGGTGCCATTTTACTCGTAGCTGTCATTTTAACTGCAATTGAAATTTTGGTTGAAGTCATCGGACTCGCGGGTAAGAACTATAAACCACTATTGAATTTTGTGCGGATATTTAATAAATAAAACATTCAAGCAATCATCCATTTTACGGATGGTTGCTTTTTTACTTTATGTGATCTTACTTAGGTGGCATAGAGGGAAGTGGGCTTGTAAGAAGTTCGAATCTTTGCGAAAAAGCCCTCAGGTAGAGTGGAGAATTACTCGGGTGAGGTGGGGAAGTGCTCAGGTGGGTCGGAGAACGGCTCGGGTAAAGAGAAAAACTTTTATGTTATGGCAGCGTTCCTTGCTTGGTTAGCGGCGGAATTTCGGATTTTAGCGGCGATATTTGCCTGATTAGCGGCGCAACTTTATGTTTTAGCGGCGTTCTTCCTTAGGTTAGCGGCGCAACTCACACTTTTAGCGGCGAATCCCAATATAAGCTGCCCAATTTGACAAAAACTACTCAGGTAGGCTGTTAAACTCCTAGGGTACGGTGGATATCTGCTCAGGCAAGGAGGAAATCCGCGTAGGTAAATCTCAGAACTGCTTAGGCAAGGAGAAAATGAGAAAATCCGCTCAAGTGTAGAACTCAGAACTGCTCGAGTAACATAGAGCAAAACTCAGGTCAATAAGTGCTCCAATCTATAATTTCCACGTTAAGCAAACATCACGAAATCATGCCAAACAAAAAGCCTTTCCACAATTTAAAGTGGAAAGGCTTTTATAGTTACTGAGTGCTATCTTTATCTGTTGAATCTTCGCCAGCAGCGTTATCTTTATCAGTATTTTTATTCGTTAAGCTACTAGATGCTTTATTTGTGTCAAGATGGTTTTTTAGCGTTTGTGATACTTCATCAACCGATTCTTGATTTAATTGGTAGTAGTAAATACCAGTAGACATATCATCTGTACCATCTAATGTTAAAGAATCGATACGTGGCATCCCTTGTGATAAATAAGATAGGAATGACTTCATTTCGCTAAATGTCATATTTGTCTTCATGTTATCACCAAGTGCTCTAATGACATCATCGTATTTTGTAATGGATTCTACCGAAGAAACTTTATTGATGATCGCTGTTAAAATCTCTTGTTGACGTTTGCCGCGTTCAATATCATTGTCTTGCTTACGTGTTCTTGCGAGTGCAAGTGCTTGACTTCCGTTTAAATGCTGTAAACCAGGCTCTAAGTTGATGGCATTGCGATCGAATTCGTCTTTTTCGTGTAACTTGTACGGTACATCAGCTTCAATTCCACCTAATGCATCAACAACGTCAATAAACGCATTAAAGTTCATACGAACATAGTAGTCAATTGGCACATCTAATAGTTTTTCTACTGTATCAATTGTTGAAATTGTTCCACCATGAGCATGTGCATGAGTAATTTTATCATTACGTCCCATTGAAGGAATATATACATAAGAATCTCGGGGGATACTCAACATTTTAATTGTTTTTGTCTTATTATTTAATGTTGCTAGAATAAGGGCATCTGAACGTGAGTTCTCAGAGCCTTGCCCGCGATCTTCACTATCATCAACACCGACAAATAGGATTGAAACGTTATCGTGTACTGGTTCAACCTTCTCATTACGAAGTGCTGAAATGTCTCGACCTTTTAATTCTTCATGTGCTGAGTCAGCTGCATGCTTTACTTGCTTCGTAATATATACACCATAAGCAGTTGCGCAAATTAGTAAACTAGCAACAAGAAGAAGGGAAACTTTTATAATTATGGAAGCTTTGGAAGACCTCTTTTTGCTTTTAATTCTATTTTTCATTTTTAATATATTCTCCTCTGAATTTTGGGAATAATAAAGCGATTAAACTAAACTTATTCAAGTAATCTTAGAAAATGTGTAAAAGATAAAATAGCTCAATATTAAAATTATACTATGGATATTTAGCATTCGACAATTAAAACTATTTATTTCACAACAAATTCAATAAATTGAGCATTCTCAAAAGCAATATTTGCTTGTCCGTTTGTCATTTCTGTTACCCAGTTTTGGAATTGTTCTTCTTCCTCTTTTAATACGGATACAATAATTTCGACGCCTTCTAAATAGCGAATTTCTTCTAAAGTATATGAAGAACCTCGAATTTCATTTTCTACTTTACCTAGCCAAGTGTAATCAATGGAAATGTTCATAAAATGGTGAAGCTTGCGTTCAACTACTTGGGCAGCAAGTAATCCTTCTGTTGTCGCTTTTCCATACGCTCGAATAAGACCGCCACCGCCAAGCTTAATGCCACCAAAGTAGCGTGTGACGACAACGACCGTATCTTTTAACCCTTGTTTTTTTAGGACTTCTAACATAGGGACGCCAGCTGTGCCACTAGGTTCCCCGTCATCATTTGCTTTTTGAATATGATCATGCTCTCCAATAATATAGGCTGAACAATTATGTGTAGCATTATGATGCAATTTTTTTATGCGTTCAATAAAAGAAATTGCATCCTCTTCCGTTTCTGCACGTTCTATATAAGTAAGGAAGCGAGATTTTGAAATAACAATTTCACTTTCTCCGTATCCTTTTACAGTTAAATAGTTTTCTCTCATCAGTATCAATCTCCTTTAAAGTAGAGTTCTATTCTATAATTTTCATAAAGAAAAAGCATTAAATTTTAACATGAGAATGCTATAATAGGTGTAGACTATGTAATTGGTCTATTGAAATAGTAAGTAATCATAAGACATTAGACTGGGGAGTATACTATGTTTTCAAATGATACCTTCGATTTAAAGTCGCTTGATGACATATTTAATCGAATGTTAGAAACAATCATGAGCTCAAAAGATGATATCTTTATTATAAGCGAACAAAGCCGAAGAAATTTCGAAGATATGAAAATAGAGCTAGAAATTGTTCGAAAACAAGTTTCAATTGTTATTGATGAAGGCGATGCTTTAGAAAAAAGTACACAGCTCGCTAAGCAAAGACTTGTGTTAGTAAGTAAAGCTTTTGATAATTATACCGAAGAACAAGTTAGAGAAGCATATGAAACTGCACATGATTTTCAAGTGAAACTCTCCGTTATTAGAACACAAGAAAAGCAACTACGTGATAAAAGAGATGATTTAGAGAGAAGATTAAGAGCGTTACTCGATACGATTGAACGTGCAGATCATATTGTCAATCAAGTAAATGTCGTTTTGAATTACTTAACTTCAGATTTAAAAAATGTTGGTTTGGCACTTGAACAAGCAAAAATGAAACAAGATTTTGGTATACGAATTATTGCAGCACAAGAAGAGGAGCGCAAACGTCTATCTAGGGAAATTCATGATGGACCTGCTCAAATGCTGGCAAATGTACTGATGCGCACTAATTTAATAGACAGAACGTATCGTGAAAAGGGCATTGAATATGCTTTGGCTGAAATTGCTGATTTAAAGAAAACGGTGCGTAATGCATTATCAGAGGTGCGACGTATAATCTATGATTTAAGACCAATGGCACTTGATGATTTGGGAATTGTTCCGACATTAAAAAAATACTTATCGACAGTGACTGAATATAATCCTGGAGTTGAAGTTCATTTCCAATCGAGAAGCACCGAAAAGCGTATACCATCAAATTATGAAGTATCTATTTTCCGGTTAGTGCAAGAATGTGTTACAAATGCCATGAAGCACGGGAAATGTAAAGATATTTGGGTAAAACTGGAGTGGTTGAAAAATGCCGTAAATATCGTTGTAAAGGACGATGGTATAGGTTTCAATCCACAGGAGGTTAAAGACCATTCCTTTGGGATTTTAGGTATGAAAGAACGTATCGAAATTTTGGATGGGACAATCTCAATTAAAAGTGAGATAAATCGAGGTACGACGGTTTTATTTAAAATTCCGTTAGAAGTAGTGTAAAACGATTGTTGGAGAATTTTAGGGGGTAAAGACAAATGACGAAGATTATAATTGTAGACGATCACCAGCTATTCCGCGAAGGAGTAAAACGTATTTTAGATTTTGAAGATACATTTGACGTAGTAGCAGAAGGTGACGATGGTACGGATGTGGTTTCTTTATATGCTGAAAATCAACCAGATGTTGTACTAATGGATATCAATATGCCGGGGAAAAATGGAGTAGAGGCAACGGCAGAATTAATTAGTGAATTCCCAGATGCGAAGGTTATTATGTTATCCATTCATGATGATGAAACATACGTAACACATGCGCTAAAATCTGGATCACTTGGCTATATGCTAAAAGAGATGGATGCTGACGAAATTGTTGAAGCCATTAAAGTAGTTGCGAATGGTGGATCTTACCTACATCCAAAAGTAACTAAAAATTTAGTAGCGGAATTCCGTCGTCTTTCTGAGCATGAAAATAAAGGTAACTTCCATCAAACAGAAATTCGTCGCCCATTCCATTTACTAACAAAACGTGAATGTGAAGTATTACAATTATTAACAGATGGACAATCTAACCGTACAATTGGTGAGACCCTGTTCATTTCTGAAAAAACAGTTAAAAACCACGTTTCAAGCATTTTACAAAAAATGAATGTAAACGACCGTACACAAGCTGTTGTTACAGCCATTAAAAATGGTTGGGTTGAAGTACGCTAATAACATATATTGAAATTAAAGCTGTTTTTAAAGGCTACTATCTTATTTAGTAGTTTTTAAAGCAGTTTTTTTAGTGAAAGTTACCCACAATAGCCAAATGTCATATAAAAGGTGTAACAATTTATACATAGTAATAGTGCAACATTTTAAAACCATGGGCGTCATAAGGAAGGCGTAACACCTAAATGTTGAAAATGCACAACAAAATTCCTACAACGGGATTTATATGCTACAATATGCGCGGGAGGTTTTTTGATGTTAAAGAAAAGTTTTCTAGCAGTTTTTACCCTATTAATGTTAACTACATTAGTGTTAACTGCCTGTGGTAATAAAAAAGATGATGAAATGAGTGCAGAAGAAAGACAAAAAATCATTGATGATGGAACCGTCGGGTTTGAAAAGAATGGTGGGGAAATAACAAAGGCAGAAAATATCCCTGCTGAAGAAAACAAAGCGATATTAGCAGCCTTTAATGAATATATTACGGCTTTCAATTCAAAAGAAATTGATCGTTATATGCAAACACTCTCAAAGAATCCAAAAGGTTTCAATTATGAGGGAGAAAAGAACTACATTAAAGAAGTATTTAAACAGTCAGACGTTAAACGAGATGCTAAAGATACTACGATTATAAAATATAGCGAAAATGAAGCACAGGTCTATTCAAATTTAACATCGCATATAGTACAAACTACAACAAATATAAAGCATGAAAGTGCAGGACAACAAGTGACAGTATTCGTCAAAGAAGATGGACTCTGGAAGGTTACTAGCGTCTTCTATACTGGAGATGAAACGAAATCAACTACTGGCAAATAAAATGAGGATATCTTCATTCAGGCTCATCACTAAGAGTTGAGGTTGGGTGATTTTCTGAGATTAGCGTCAAGAGCGAGCTAGATAGAGGAACGAAGGCAAAAAGCATCACGCCCAACAACTCATTGGACTTGCCTAGCTGGAACGGAAATCAACCCCAAGTTATAGTGATGAGCCTGTATTTATTTAATAGAAGGATTAATTGAATGAAGATAAATCTGTATACATAGAAAATGAATGTGAAATGGAAGCTAAGTTTAACAATTTAGCAGATGTCTAGAAGGTTGAAAAAGGGGAGTGTACTTACTTCTATTCGACATTTAGACGAGATTACGTAACGTCGTAATTCATTTCACATTCATTTCTTTTTATCTGTAGTAAAAGCGAAGCGACAGCAACAATTTTTTTATCTGTGCGAAAGCGAAGCGACAGCAACAATTTTTTTATCTGTGCGAAAGCGAAGCGACAGCAACAATTGCGCCGAGGCGCAATTGCATGTAAACTATTTAGAATAGGAGAGTGGACATGGATGAGGACAGCAATCGTAACAGATAGTACTGCATATATTCCGGCTGAGGAACGAGAACGCTTAAACATTCATATGATTCCGTTAAGTGTAAATATCTCAGGGCAACTATTTGCAGAAGAAGTAGATATCACAGCATCTGAATTTTATGATAAAGTACGCGGGGCAAAAGAATTCCCAAAAACAACGCAGCCCCCAATTGGAGAATTTGCCTCTCTCTTTGAAGAGCTGGCAAAAGAGTATGATGAAGTAATATCAATTCATTTATCAAGTGGAATCAGTGGAACATATCAAGGTGCAATTCAAGCAGGCGAGATGGTAGAGGACATTGATGTGTACGCTTTTGATAGTGAAATATCCTGTGCGGTACAGGGTTTTTATGCTTTAAGAGCAGCTGAAATGGCGGCTCAGGGCTCTTCTGCAAAAGAAATTCTCGCTACATTGGCAGACATGAAGCAATCAATTCGTGCTTACTTCATTGTAGATGACTTAGCGCACTTACAACGTGGGGGACGTTTGTCTTCAGCAGCGGCATTAATTGGCGGCTTATTACAAGTAAAGCCAGTACTGCATTTTGTGGACAAGGTTATTGTACCTTTTGAAAAAATTCGTACGCGTAAAAAAGCATTAAAGCGTGCGGAGGAGCTACTAGCTGAGGATGTTCAAAAGTATGAAGCACTGGACGCTGTCGTGATCCACGGCAATTGCCAGGCTGAAGCAGAAGAATGGCTAGCACAACTAGCAGCAACCTACCCGAGCGTGAACTTTAAATTAAGCTATTTCGGTCCCGTCATTGGCACGCATTTAGGTGAAGGCGCAATGGGGCTAGGCTGGACAAAAAAATAATATTAAGTGAGACAGTCTCTACAGCAAATTTGTAGAGGCTGTTTTTTTATTTTTGGGTATACCGTTTTGTCGGGTGAAGCGGGGGATCGCCTGTAATTCTTCAACATCGCTGATAAAAGTAAGAGAATCGCTGATAAACCCGTGAACATCGCTGATAAAAGTAAGAGAATCGCTGATAAACCCGTGAACATCGCTGATAAAAGTAAGAGAATCGCTGATAAACCCGCGAACATCGCTGATAAAAGATCAGAAATCGCTGATAAACTCACGAAAATCGCTGATAAAAATCAGTCACATGAAAGGAGCAAAGCAATGACATACAAAGGTTGGTTGTTGCCACCTGCATTACGAGATTTTTATGAAGGACGTATTTGGTTAAAGGAGCATGCCCCATTTTCCAAGGAAGATATCGAGAAATCAATCAATCTTCAATACTTCCATATAATAGAAGGGATTCAAAAAGAGCCACATTTAAGATGCAATCGGTGCCGTAATGATAATCCTCAGCAATTTACAACGTTTGATTGTTCAAAGTGCCAGCAGCAATGTGTATATTGTAGACATTGTCTGAATATGGGGAGAGTGAGTAGCTGTACGCAATTGATGATTTGGACAGGCCCTCACGCAATTAGAACAAGAAAGCATGCACTCAAATGGGCGGGGCAATTTACAGTGCTTCAACAGCAGGCGGCAAAGGAAATGCTAGAAAGTGTTAAAGTAAAACGTTCCCATCTTATCCATGCAGTATGTGGGGCTGGAAAAACAGAGCTACTTTTTCCGACTGTTCATTATGCGTTAGAGCAGGGCTTACGGGTATGTATCGCTACGCCTCGTACAGATGTAGTGCTAGAGTTATATCCACGCTTTCAAACAGTTTTCCCGCAAACGATGATCCATGCTTTATATGGTGGTTCACCAAAACAGGTTGGTTATGCCCAACTTGTGTTGGCGACAACTCATCAACTGTATCGGTTTGAGCGGGCGTTTGACGTCATGATTGTTGATGAGGCGGATGCCTTTCCATATACATTTGATGAAACCTTACAAAGCGCAGTGCAAAAGGCAAAAACAGAAAACGCACCAATAATGTTGGTCACAGCAACACCTTCGCATAAATTACTTACTCAATATCAAAATGAGAGCTATTCATTTATCCCAAAGCGCTATCATAATCGTCCATTACCAGTCCCTCGATTTCATTCCCTATGGAACTATGAAAAAAGCTTGAAACGAGGAAAGATCCCGCGAAAGATAAAGCAATGGACAGAGGAACGCCTTGCACGAAAAGAGCCTTTTCTATTATTTTTCCCGACAGTAGAGTTAATGAAAATAGCTACGCCTCTTTTTCAGTTATTAGATGGAAGCATCATGGCAGTACATGCTGAGGATCCTGGACGTAAAGAAAAAGTGCTTAAATTACGAAATGAAGAAGTTCCGGGTTTACTGACTACGACCATTTTAGAAAGAGGGATTACGATCAAGAATGTACAGGTTGCAGTGATTGGGGCAGAATCAACCATTTTTACTTCAAGTGCACTTATACAAATTGCAGGACGAGTTGGTCGAAATGCCAATTTTGCAGATGGAGACGTTGTATTTTTCCATCATGGTATTACGATTGAAATGGATGATGCGCGTACTAAAATTCTTTATTATAATAAGAAAGGATTTTCACAATGAATAAAATTGAAACACTATGCTTATTATGCTCACAGCCTTTGCAATCAGCAATTTCATGGAAAATGCTTTTAACCAAACAATTTCACCCAACCATTTGTGATAGATGCTCGGCTCGATTTGAATATTCCTCAACAGTAACAGCACTTTACCAATATAACGATGCGATGAAAGATTATTTGCATCAATATAAATTTCTACAGGATGTAGCTCTCGCTAAAGTATTTCGGCAGGAACTATATGCGCGCTTCAAACATGAAAAAGCAACCATTATACCGATTCCTATGCACCCACTTAAGCAAAGGGAACGTACCTTTTCGCATATGGAGGAGTTATTAAAGGCAGCTAATATTCCTTTTTTGCAACTCTTAGAAAAGACGACGACAGAAACTCAAAGCTCCAAAAATAAAGAGCAGCGTATCCATGCAGCTTCTCTTTTCCGTTTGATGGATGGAGCACATGTAGAGCATAAAGAATATCTTCTTTTTGACGATATAAAAACGACAGGAACTACTTTACAGCATGCCACCGAGATTTTAATGAATGCGGGTGCTAGAAATATCAAAAGCTTCACACTAATTAATGGATGAAAATGCTAATGCATTGTGTATAATAGATTACGAGTAAATAAGATTCGTATCTAGCAGTTATATGTAAGAGGAGGAAGAGTGATGGCAGAGGTTCGTAATTGTCCGAAATGTAATGAGTTTTTTAATTATACAGGGGTCAGAGAAGTATGTCATAAGTGCGCTCAATCTGAAGAGGACTTATATCAAATCGTTTATCGCTTTTTACGTAAACGTGAAAACCGTGCTGCGACAGTAGAACGTATTGTTGAAGCAACTGGAGCTGAAGAGGAGTTATTGTATAAATGGGTACGCAAGGGACGCTTACAGACTGCGATGTTCCCTAATCTTGGCTATCCATGTGATAACTGTGGTCATCTAACGACAAAAGGTAAGCTATGTACAAAATGTCAGGATGAATTAAAGTCGGAGCTACGTACATTTGAAGCGGCGAAGGAGTTCCGTGATAGTGTTGCAGAACGTGATCGTGTAACATATCACGCAGAACGAAAACGCTAAAGGCCTAAAGTGTGTTAATTTTAAACAAAATTAGCACACTTTTTTATATTTGAAAACTTAACATTATGTGAGACAATCCGAAATAATAGGAAGATAAGCTTTTTAGATAGGGGGTTATTAAATGAAAATTACATCTTATGGGATTAATGCAGTGAACGCCTATAAAAATCAGGTGCGCGATGTAAAATCAAGCGCTAACAAGGCATCTTTTGCAGATAAAATCGAAATTTCAAAAACTGCACAGGAGATGCAAGGAGTTTCAACATACAGCACAGAGCGTGCAGAACGCGTACAACAACTAAAAAAAGATATCAATTCAGGTGAATACAAAGTGGACGCTCGCAAAGTTGCAGAAGATATGCTGAAATATTATCGTTTCTAAGGAATATCAGAAAGGGTGCTTAGCAAAATGTCTACAGAAGCGATCTGTTCTACATTAACAAAGTTAGAAAGAATGCATAAAAGCTTACTTGAACTAGCCATTAAAAAAACCGAAATCATTACAGCTGGCGATATCGAAGCACTAGACCAAATGCTCAAGGATGAGCAGGCACATGTAGCAGCCATCGATAAGCTCGAGCAACAGCGTCAGAAACAGGTAACGGATTACCTTGGGGCAAAAGGATTTGCTTCAACTGACAAAGCAACTGTCGCAGATGTCATCAAGGCTGCTGAACAACAGACTGAAAAAGACACGCTCTCAGCTGTTCGCAATAGATTATTGCAAATTATCAATGACTTAAAAAAACAAAACGATTTAAATCAAAAACTAGTGTTCCAATCACTACAATTTGTCAATCTGACATTGGATAATGTACGACCTCGGACTGAGCAAATGAACTACTCTGGCAGTGAGGTTCGCGGCACAAATTCAATGGCCAAAAAATCATATTTCGATTCTCAAGCATAGTTTCTTGCACCCATGCAAGAAACATTTGCTTGAAATTAAAAACGTTATAAAAGGGAGGAAAAAAAATGCGCTCAACATTTATGGGCTTAGAAGCAAGTAAACGCGGTTTATTTACACAACAAACGGCTTTATATACAACTGGACATAATATTTCCAATGCAAATACATTAGGTTACTCTCGCCAACGAGTAAATATGCAAGCGACGCAAGGTTTCCCACAAGCAGGTTTAAATCAACCTAACTATCCAGGACATCTCGGAACTGGGGTAGAAGCGGGATCGATTCAACGTGTGCGTGACGAATTTATCGACCGTCAAGTCCGTCAAGAAACAAACAAGTTAGGCTATTGGGAATCACGTTCAAATGCGATTTCTCAAATGGAAGATATCATGAACGAACCGTCTCAATATGGTTTAAACGCAGCATTAGAACAGTTCTGGAAAGGACTTCAAGATGTCAGTACAAACCCAGAAAATGCAGCCTCTCGTCAAGTAGCGATCAAACGCGCTGAACACCTAGCTGAATCATTTAGATATATGGACAAGCAGCTGAAAACAATTCAGGGTAATTTAGGAAACGAAATTAATGTAGCGACGGATCGTATCAACTCACTCTTAAAGCAAATTGCTGCTATCAATAAACAAGTGCAGGAAGTAGAACCGAATGGTCATGTACCGAACGATTTATACGATGAACGTGATGTGTTAATCGATGAATTAAATAATTACATACCTGTATCCATTAAACGTGTCGAATCTGGCGGAAATGCTAGTGCTGTGGCTGAAGGAAGCCTTACAGTTGTGCTCAAATATGGTACAGAGGAAATTGAACTAGTGAATGGTAGAGACTTCGCTACTATCGAAGTAAATGGCACTGTCGCAGATCCAAGTGGTTCCAAGCAAATTAATGGCAACGACTTGTCCAATGTGTTCTCATCTATTCAAGTAAGTGGACTTGGTAAATCAGAATCCATTACATATGACCAGTTAGAATCAGGTAAAGGGAAACTGTTATCTCTTATTGATTCGTACGGATATGATAGTCCAGATGGGCCAAAAGGTTATTACGTTGAAACATTAGAAGACCTTAATGATTTGGCAGCTAAATTTGCTAAAGCCTTCAATGACCTGCACAAGGAAGGTTATGATTTATCAGGTGTTAAAAATAATGATGATTTCTTTACTGGGGAAAACGGAGCAATAACTGCAGGCAATATTAAGGTAAACGATGTTTTCATAAAAGATCCTTCTAAATTAGCTGCTTCTGACGCAGCAAATGAAGAAGGAAATGGTAAATTTGCACTTGAACTTGCTAATCTTCAATCCAAAAGCCAAGCTGATTTAAATGGTGCGACATTTAACTCTTTCTATCAAGGAATGATCGGTAAACTAGGAACAGATGGTGAAGAAGCATATCGCTTAAACATGACTTCAGAAAAATTATTAGTAACACTTTCTGGTAATCGTGCCTCAGTAAGTTCAGTGTCCCTTGATGAGGAAATGACAAATATGATTACGTTCCAACAAGCATATAATGCCAACGCACGTATGATTACAGTTGTCGATGAAACATTAGACAAAATCATTAACGGCATGGGCCGTGTAGGACTATAGAAAATACTCTAGTATTATGATAGAAAGGGGCTTTAAAAAAATGCGCGTAACGCAATCCATGTTATCGAATAACATGCTTTTAAACTTAAATAACAGCTACGGTAAAATATCTAAGCTACAAGACCAAATCACTTCAGGTACAAAGATAACTCGTCCTTCCGATGACCCAGTTATTGCAGTAAAAGGAATGGGCTATCGCCGTGATTTAGGTCAAGTAGAACAATATACACGTAATATGAATGAGGTTAATAACTGGTTAGATACAACAGACGAATCGCTCAACCAAGTTGGTGAGCAGATGAAGCGTGTGCGTGAGCTAGTGATTCAAGCGGCCAACGATACGAACACACCGGATGAACGTGCGAAAATTAAAGCTGAAATCGATCAAATTCGTCAGCAAATTCAAGATGTAGGAAACACAAAGATTGCTGATCGTTATATTTTTAGTGGTACGAAAACAGGTCAGCCGCTTTTTGAAAATGGCGCACTTAATACAAATTTAAATTCTGAAGACGTAAAGATTGAAGTTTATGATGGCATTCAGATGAACGTGAATACTCCTGGAGCTGAACTATTTCAAAATATTGATGATATGATGGGGGAAATTTCAGATCTTTTAGATCCTGAACGTCCTGGTGGTCCAGCTACTGGTGAAGAAATCGGTAATGCGCTTGGAGGAGTAGCTGAACAAAGCACTGGAGATGATATTACTGCAATCCATAATAAAATTCTCGAGGCTCAGGCTGATGTCGGGGCACGTCAAAATCGTGTAGAGTTAATGGAGAATCGTCTTGCTATCCGAGAAGTAAGTGTAACAAAGCAAATGTCCGATAATGAAGATGTTGATTACGCAAAAGCAATTACAGAAATGATCACTCAAAATTCCATTCATCAAGCAGCATTATCTGTAGGTGCACAGATTATTCAACAAACATTAGTAGATTTTATTAGATAAAATAGTCTTTCAATTTGATTCAGATTTGAGAGATCTTAACGAATAAGATTAAAAGAAGCGTTTGGACATTTTGTTCAGACGTTTTTCTTGAAAGGAGAGATGTAGATGAGACTCCCACAAATTCAAATTCATACAACAGATGCGAAAATAGACCTTAATATATCAAAGTCACAACAGTATATTAAACAACCAAACGCAACACAGCGTATTAAACAACCCGCAGCCATTCTCGAAATAAATACAACTCGCAGTGTACTAAAAATCGATTCTTCACAGGCTAGACGCGATTTAGGATTAATCGGCCCCTTTGAATCAAGCGCAAACTACGCAGAACAAGGAAAACAAGAGGTTCTTAAGGGGATGGCGCGAAGAGCAAGAGAAGGGCGTCAAATGATGGATAATGCTGGTAAAGGACATGGGCGTGCGACAATTCAGGGTATTGCAAAACAAAACCATGGTCCTCACCAAGTGCAATTTAATATTAAGTTTGTACCATCTGTAGGATCAGTCAAAATCGACTATACGCCTGGGGCAACGGACGTTAATATCCAGCGTAGAGAACCAATTATTGACGCAAAGGTGAACAAACCAATTCACGAATACACGCCAGGTAAAGTAACTGGTACAATGGTACAAAGACCAGATGTTAACATCGATGTCATCATTTAAAGGAGCGTATGAAATAATGAAAATTGCTACAAAATTTTTAGGTGAAGTCGAACTTGGGGAACAGGATATATTAACGTTTGAGCATGGATTACTTGGATTAGAGAATGAAAAAAATTTTGTATTATTACCTATAGATGCAGATCTTCCTTTAGCGATGCTGCAATCTGTTGATAATGTGGAAATTGGTTTTGTAGTTGCCTATCCGTTCGCCTTCAAAAAAGATTACAGCTTTGATATAAGTGAAGATGATCGTGAGCAGCTAAAAATTGGAAAGGAAGAGAACGTACTTACATACGCTATTGTAACAATGAAGGAAACATTCCAAGAATCCACTATGAACTTGCTTGCGCCTTTAATCATTAACATGGATAAAAAATGCGGTAAACAAATTGTTCTTCAAGATAATAAATCTTATCCATTACGTTATCCAATGCAAACATTGGAAGGAAGTGCGAAATAATGCTAGTCCTTTCTCGAAAAAAAGATGAATCTATCATGATTGGCGATCAAATCGAAATTAAAATACTAGCTGTCGAAGGTGAGCAAATTAAAATCGGCATTGTCGCGCCAAAAACAGTTAAAGTACACCGTTCCGAAGTTTTTGAAGCTATCCAAGCACAGAATAAGGAAGCTTTATCAGCATCATCAAGCTTCTTAGAACAGTTAAAGAAGAAATAAAGTATATGTGCCGTAGTTATAATTGCAAACTAGTAATTTATTACATAAAAAAATAAAAAAACTTTAAAAAAACTATTAAACATTTCCAACTAATTACGATATATAGATTGTGAGGGGCAGGAAGTACATAAATACTACCTAATCCGAAATTCCACACGGATGTGGAATAACAAAACAAACATTCAAGGAGGAATTCCAAATGAGAATTCAACACAACATTTCAGCTTTAAACACACACCGTAACTTAGGCTTCAACAACGCTCAAGCTTCTAAAAACCTTGAGAAATTATCTTCTGGTTACAAAATCAACCGCGCTGGTGACGATGCTGCTGGTTTAGCAATCTCTGAAAAAATGCGTGGACAAATCCGTGGTCTTGACATGGCAACTAAAAACGCTCAAGATTCAATCTCTTTAATCCAAACTGCTGAGGGTGCTCTTAACGAAACACACGCTATCCTACAACGTATGCGTGAATTATCAGTACAATCTGCGAACGATACTAACGTTAACGCTGACCGTGACGCACTTCAAAAAGAAGTAGAACAATTACGTGAAGAAATTACTCGTATTTCTACAGACACAGAGTTCAATACTCAAAAATTATTAAACTCTGATTTCAAAGATAAAGTATTCCACATCGGTGCTAATGAAGGTCAAAGCATTAAATTATCTATCGCAGACACTTCTTCTAAAGCATTAGGTCTTGAAGAAGGTGCACAAGTAGTAACAGCAGGTGCTGGTGCAACAGCTGGTGCTGGTTCAACTGGTGCTACATGGTTCTCAGCAGGTGCAACTATTGTATCAGCAGTAGCAGCAACATCAGTAGCAGCAGCTATTGATGAAGTGAAAGCTTCAGCTGATGGTTTCTACAGTGACACAACAAGTGCTTTAGTTAAATCAGCTGCTAGCGGTCAAGCAGTTACAGTTGGTGGATTGGATATCTCATCTCAAACTTCAGCTGACAAAGCAATTACTACATTAGATGCAGCAATTAAAACAGTTTCTGATACACGTTCTAACCTAGGTGCTGTTCAAAACCGTTTAGAACACACAATTAATAACTTAGGTGCAACTTCTGAAAACTTAACAGCTGCTGAATCACGTATCCGCGATACAGATATGGCTGCTGAAATGATGTCGTTCACTAAGAACAATATCTTAATGCAAGCTGCACAATCTATGCTTGCTCAAGCTAACCAACAACCACAAGGTGTTCTTCAATTATTACAATAATTGAAATAATGGAAAAGCCAATCCTGGAATATGGGATTGGTTTTTTCTATTTTTACAATTAGAAAAATATGAAGCTGTATTTAAAAGAAAGTAGCCATATACATAAAAGTATTATCTTGATTGTCGATATAATATAAAAAGAATGATAAAAATTTTAATTAGAAAGTTGGTCAATATATGCTAATAGATCAGAATATAGATATTCTTATTAAAAACAATAAACATTGGATTGGGAATAAAGAAAATATTACACAACCTATTCATTATTTGATGACAGATATAGAATTAAATGTGGAGTATTTTGAAAACAATACAGGGAAAATTTATGAAGTAAAAGATGTTTATGATGATAATTTTCAAATAAATAAAGAATTAAGACAAATTATTTTTATTATTGGTATGAATTCTTTAAAAGAAATTGAAGAGCTATACAGAAAAAAACATGAAGATACATATATTATTGTTATAGAGCCAAGTCTTTCTATTTTTAATTATAATTTGAATTTTAAAGATTTATCAATTTTTAAAGATGAGAAAATTTTTCTATTTGCAGATGATGATATAACTATGATTAATGAATTTTTAAGAATAATTTTTTCTGATTTCAAAATGCTGTGTCTATTAAAAAACAGTGAGGTATATCTAACCTATTTTTATCGACATTTTGAAATTCAAAAAGCAAAAAACTGTGTGAAAGATATTAAAGAAATAATACGTAGTATGGTGTTATCATATGGTAATGATGTTAAAGATAGTTTAATCGGCTTAAAACAAAATCTAGATAATCTTAAGTTTATTCCTAACTCAAGAAATCCATTAGGTGTAAAGGATAAACTAAAAGGCTATCCAGCAATTGTTGTAGCAGCAGGTCCTTCATTAAATAATAATATACAACATCTAAAATCTGCTCAAGGAAAGTCTGTAATAATAGCAGTAGATACTATTATTTCTAGACTTTTAAGTGAAGGTATAATCCCGGATTTTGTATGCTCTGTAGAAAGGGACCATTTAACTTATGAATATTTTTATAAGGATAAGAATTTCCCGAAAACAGTTACGTTAGTTGGACCGTTATTATTGGATACACAAGTATTTGAAACATTTAAAGGCGAATTTTTATTGCCTTTTAGAACAGAGGTAAAAGAGTATCAGTGGCTTCAAAATAAACTTGAAATCGATGGAGATGTGGGAATGCTGATGGGGATGTCCTGTGCTCATGTTGCATTTGGTGTAGCTCATTTACTTGGATGCTCACCCATTACGTTAATTGGCCAAGATTTAGCATATGGTGAAAGTGTGACGCATGCATCGGGAACACTGTATGATGATGTAACTAAAAGAGTAATGAATACTAAAGATGATGAAATTGTAGAAGGTTACTATGGTACGCCTGTTCGTACGACGAAGATATGGACTATGTTCCGAAATTGGTATGAAAATAAAATACTAATGCTTAATTTAGATGTAATAAATGCAACCGAAGGTGGTGCTAAAATTAAACATACACGTCAATTATCGCTAAAAGAAATGATAGATGTTTATTGTAAGCAAGAAATTCCATCTGTTTACGATCTAGTAGTGGCTTCAGATAAGTATAAAATTGATGTAGAGAATGTAAAAAAATCATTCGAAAAAGAAATAGAAGCGTTTGAAAGCTTTAATTTGCAGTGTACTCAAATGATTTATTTATTGAGAAAATTAGAAATTAATGAAGATTCCATTCAAACAAAGAAGCAACAATTATTACAGTCTCTATCTGTAACAGATGCATTAGTTGAACGATTAATGCTCCATCCATTATTAACTCATAATTTACAATCAGTTATTATTCAGTATATGTGGAATAAAAATAGTATTTCAGATTCCTTTACTGTAGAGAATTTATTGTTAAAGCGTAAATATCAGTTAAAAGTATTAGAACCTATAGCAGGAACAATATCAGAGGTTGTAGATTATCTGAAGGGAAGTTTAGAGAAATCCATAGTAGAAGGATAGGGTTAGTCATATGAAAGTATTAGTAACAGGGGCAGATGGCTTCATAGGTTCTCACTTAACAGAGGAATTAGTTAGAAAAGGTTATAACGTAAGAGCGTTTGTAAACTATAATTCGTTTAATTCTTGGGGATGGTTAGATCAATCCCCTAAAGAAATTAAATCACACGTAGATGTCTTTTCTGGGGATATACGTGATCCGTATGGAGTTAAAGAAGCAATGAAAGGTTGTACACATGTGTTGAATTTAGCTGCACTGATTGCGATTCCGTATTCATACCATTCACCAGCGACATATGTTGATACCAATGTGACTGGGGCTTTAAATGTTGTACAAGCTGCAAAAGAACTAGGGATAGAAAAGGTTGTACACACTTCTACAAGTGAAGTTTATGGAACTGCTTTATACGTCCCTATTGACGAGAACCATCCATTACAAGGACAATCACCGTATTCAGCATCTAAAATAGGGGCTGATCAGATGGCGTTATCATTCTATCGTTCATTTGGCACACCTGTATCGATTATTCGTCCATTTAATACATATGGACCACGTCAATCAGCACGTGCGGTAATTCCGACGATTATAAGCCAGCTTGCGAGTGGAAAAACAACAATCAAGTTAGGCGCGGTTAGCCCAACGCGGGACTTTAACTATGTAAAAGATACAGTAGAAGGTTTTATTTCTGTGATGAAATCACCTAATTCAATTGGTGAGGTGATAAACATTGGTTCAAACTATGAGATTTCAATTGGTGAAACAGCACAAATGATTGCAAATATTTTGGGTGTCAATTTAACAATTGAAACAGATGAACAGCGACTTCGACCAGAAAAAAGTGAAGTAGAGCGTCTTTGGGCAGAAAATAAAAAAGCGAGGGAACTATTAGGTTGGTCACCACAATATGGTGGAAAAGAAGGGTTCAGACGAGGTCTTGAAGAAACTATCCAGTGGTTTACAGATCCAAGAAATTTATCTCAGTATAAGGCAGATGTTTATAATATATGAATGAACAATGGGTACAATTTGTCAATGATGTAAAGATGATGTATGGTAAAGAATTTGTTCCTTTACATGAACCAACATTTAATGAAAAAGAAATTGAATACGTAACGGATTGTGTAAAATCAGGCTGGGTTTCTTCTGTAGGTACATATGTGACTCGTTTCGAGGAAGAGTTAGCAAAATTTGTTGGAGTAAAGCGAGCTGTTGCAGTAGTCAACGGCACTGCTGCATTGCATATTGCATTAAAGGTTGCTGGTATTAAGGCTGAGGATGAAGTACTTATGCCCTCGTTAACTTTTGTAGCAACAGCCAATGCTGCTTGTTATCTTCAAGCAACTCCGCACTTTGTTGATGTTAATGAGGAAACATTAGGTGTCGATCCCATTAAATTAGATAAATATTTAGAGCACATTGCTGAGTTTAGGGATGGTGAACTTTTTAATAAACAAACAAATTGCCGTATTAAAGCATTAGTACCAATGCATACTTTCGGGCACCCGTGCTCCATAGATAAATTAGTTGCACTTTGTGAGAAATATAATCTCGTGTTAGTTGAAGATGCAGCTGAGTCTTTGGGAAGTTACTATAAAGGAAAACATACAGGTAGCTTCGGAAAGGTTAATGCAATAAGTTTTAATGGTAACAAAATAATTACAACTGGTGGTGGTGGAGCAATTCTAACAAATGATGAAATGTTAGCTGATTATGCTAAACATATTACTACAACTGCAAAGGTCCCTCATAAATGGGAATATGTGCATGATGAGATTGGTTATAACTATCGTATGCCGAACATTAATGCTGCTCTTGGTTGTGCACAATTAGAAAAAATGCCGGAATTTATCGAACAAAAACGTAAATTGACGGAGAAGTATGAAGAGCTATTATTAAATATGAAAGGTGTACGTTTATTTAAAGAGCCAACAAAATGCACTAGCAATTACTGGATTCAAACCCTTATTTTAGATGAGGGGTATGATAGAGATGAGATTCTTGCATTTATGAATAATAACGGTATTATGAGCCGTCCTATATGGCAACCAATGCATTTCCTACAAATGTTCGAAAAATGTCCAAGAATGGATTTAGCACAAACAGAAAAATGTAATAGTCGGGTAGTGAACATTCCGAGCACACCAACTAAATTTTTTTAAAATGTTAATCTAATTTAGAAGAGTATTACTTTGAGAAGTGTAGCAATTGTGGGCGGAGATAGCTAGTATAACAGCGGTAAAGCAAGTGAGGAAACATTTTTTATGAATCAATCAACAGTGGATGCTTACACTAAAGTTTAATAAGTTTTTTAGAGGACGGATTGTAATATTAAGTGCAACACCCAGAAGTCAATATAAAGGAAGCCCATAACGACCTCGTGTAGAATGTAGTTACCACACCAACATTCAAACGGAGGAATCGTTATGAGCTATACCCATCTTACCATATCAGAACGTGTAAAAATAGAAACATACCTGGAACTGGATTATTCAATTCGTAAAATAGCAAAACTCTTAAATCGTCAACCTTCTACGATTTCCAGAGAAATAAAACGCCACGCCGGTAGTACGGCTGACGAAGCGCAAGTACGTTACCACCAAAATAAATCCAACTGTGGTGCCAAGTCAAAATGTACGCCAGAAGTAAAAGAAGCTGTTCAAGAAAAGTTGCGGGATACTTGGTCGCCTGAACAAATTGTCGGCCGCTTGTATCAAGGACAGCTGAGTTTTAAAACCATCTATCGCTGGATTTAGGATGATCTTTTAGAAGTGCCTATAACCGTTCTCCGTCAAAAAGGAAAGCGTCAAAAGCCCCGCGAAACAAGGGGAAGATTTAACATTGGCACACCAATTTCTAAACGCCCAAAAGAAGTACGTAAACGTGAAACCTTTGGACATTGGGAGTTAGATACAGTTGTATCTGGACGTGGGAAAGCAAAAGGTTGTGTAGCAACATTTATTGAGCGAATGACACGGTGGTATGTTGGCTTTTTGATACCAGATCGCTCAGCTCAATCAATGGAAAGAGCAGTACGTCTTCTGCATACTAAATTACCAAAAGGCACTATAAAAACAGCCACAACAGACAGAGGTAAAGAATTTAGCTGCTATAAAATGTTAGAAAAAGACTTGAAAATTGATGTTTATTTTGCGGACGCCTATTCTTCTTGGCAACGCGGAAGTAACGAAAATGGAAATGGATTACTTCGCGAATTCTTCCCTAAGCAAACAAATTTCGATGAAGTATCACCAAAAGAACTAACAGAAGCATTAAACTATATCAACAACCGACCAAGAAAATGTCTTGGTTGGAAAACTGCAAACGAGGCATTTGATGAGCAACTGTTGCACTTAATTTGACAAATCATCAGATAATAAAAAATCATATCTGTTTTTGATAGGGAGTAAAAATGAAAAAAAAAATATGTGTAGTGACTGCAACTAGAGCCGAGTATGGACTATTAAGTGGTTTACTTAAAGAAATTTCGAAAAGTGAAACATTTTTATTACAAATGATTGTTACGGGTATGCATTTATCACCGGAATTTGGTTTTACCTATAGGGAAATTGAAAATGATGGTTATAAAATAAATGATAAAGTTGAAGCCTTATTATCTTCTGATTCAGCAGTTGGTGTAGCAAAATCAATGGGGCTAACTAGCATTGGTTTTGCTGAGGCTTTAGATAAATTAAGACCAGATTTAATTATTATCTTAGGAGATAGATTTGAGATGTTAGCTGTTGCTCAGGTTGCTCTTATCTTACAAATTCCTATTGCTCATATAGCAGGTGGGGATGTAACAGAGGGAGCTTATGATGATGCCATTAGACATAGTATCTCTAAAATGTCAAATCTTCATTTTGTTACAAATGAAATTGCAAAGAAGAGATTAATTCAATTAGGGGAAGATCCACAGACTGTCTTTAATGTAGGAAGTTTAGGGATAGATAATATTAAAAATACAGAATTATTATCATTAAAAGAACTAAGTAAGCTGATGAATTTCAATTTTCTTAAAAAAAATATATTGATTACATTGCACCCTGTAACAGTAGAAACTTCATATACCAAAAAATATGCGCAGATTTTATTAGAAGCTTTAGACGAAATCAAAATATTATTTGATATTGGTTTTATTTTCACTAAGGCAAATGCAGATAATGGTGGAAGGGAGATCAATTATCTGTTTGAGAATTATTGTAAAGATAATAAAAATGCTAAGATTTATGATTCCTTAGGAAAAATAAAATATTTAAGTTGTTTACATTATATTGACGCAGTGGTGGGGAATTCCTCAAGTGGCTTGTATGAAGTTCCATCATTTAATAAAGCAACAATAAATATAGGAAATAGGCAATTAGGAAGATTGAAAGCCTCATCAGTTATTGATGTAGATTTTGAAAAAAATCAAATAAAAAATGCTATTATCAAAGCACTTAATAAGAATATTGCTACTGAGAACCCTTATGGAGAAGGGGAAACGGCCTATAAGATTATAGATATTTTAACTAATGTAGAATGGAAAAAAACTAAGAGATTCTTTGATATAGAAGGGATAGATAGTTAGTGGGTACATATATAATAGCGGAGGCAGGAGTTAACCATAATGGTGATATAAATTTAGCTAAAAAGCTAATTGACATAGCTAAACAGTCCAACGTAAATGCTGTAAAATTTCAAACGTTTAAAACAGAATTAGTTGTTAGTAAATATGCTGTTAAGGCAAAATACCAAATCGAAAACACGGGGAATAATGAATCGCAATTTGATATGGTAAAAAAACTTGAGTTATCATTTCATCAATTTTATGAATTAAAGAAGTATTGTGACTTATGTGAGATAGAATTTTTATCTACACCATTTGATAATGAAAGTGCAGATTTTTTAATAGATGAATTAGGTATGGAAACTGTAAAGATACCATCAGGCGAAATTACCAATGGACCTTTCTTATTACATTTAGCTAAGAAAAGAAAGAAATATATAATTTCTACAGGAATGTCCAACATTGGGGAAATTGAAGAAATGTTGGGAGTAATGGCTTTCGGTTTACTCAATACTCAAGTTCAACCATCAAGAACAGCTTTTAAAAGTGCTTATTATTCTCCAGAAGGACAAGCACTATTGAAAAAACATGTAATATTACTACACTGTACTACTGAATATCCTGCACCAGTAAATGAAATAAACCTTTTAGCGATTAATTCTTTAAAAATGGCATTTGATTTAGGTGTTGGGTACTCAGATCATACTAATGGAATATCTATTCCTATTGCTGCAGCTGCATTAGGTGCCAAAGTAATCGAAAAACATATTACTTATGATAAAAATGCAGAGGGACCAGATCATAAGGCATCATTGTCACCAGAAGAATTAAACCTTATGGTAAAAGGGATAAGAGAAGTAGAATTGGCATTAGGTAATTCTATAAAAATTCCGAGTCCTTCTGAAATAAAAAATATTCAAGTAGCAAGAAAAAGCATTGTTGCTAAAAAAGCAATAAAGAGTGGTGAACATTACTCCGAGGAAAACTTAATAATTAAAAGACCTGGAACAGGTATAAGTCCAATGAAATATTGGGATTTACTAGGTAAAGAGGCTGAAGTTGATTATAGTCAAGATGAGGAAATAAAATAATGATAGTAGATTTAAATTATGCAAGTAATATATTTAATAAATATTTTCCTGATGTTTCAATTTACTATCATCCTAAATATATTAATAATGAAAGACTAAACGATGTCAATTCCAAACCTAGATTTTTTATATTTGAAGAGGAAAATCAAGTTTTTTATCACGCTTTTGTAGAAAATAGTGTGGACATTAATGGGATGGTATATCGAGATATCCAAGCACCAAATGGTTATGGTGGTCCATTAATTGTTGGTGAAAAAAACTTTCAAGAAAGGGCTTTTAATTACTATTTAAAATGGGCAAGTGAACAAAATTATATAATTGAATTTATGAAATTTCATCCATTATTAAAAAGCAAAGATTATTATGGTGAAAAACTTTTTAATAGAAAAACAATAGCTATAGATTTAGAGCACCAGGAATTGACTTTATCATATAAAAGTAGGATTCGAGGCAATATAAGTAAGGCTAAAAGAGAAAAAATTTCAACCGTATTTTCTAAAGAGGAACGGTATATAAAGGCGTTTACTAGCATTTATCATAATTTAATGCGTAGCAAAAAAGCAGATGCAGAATATTTTCTCTCAGAACAGTATATAACAACCTTAATTAAGGAAGAGTTTGTACAATTAGTTTCTGCTGTAGATAGAGAAGGTCATATATTAGGAGGTATTATTTTTTTACAAAATGGATATATTAGCGATTATCATTTATCTGCAACAAATGAAATGGGAAGGAAATTTTCTGTAACGTCACTTTTAATTCATGATTATGCTATATATGCAAAAATGAATAAATTGAAATATCTATATCTTGGTGGTGGTTATGATACGGAAACAGAAAATTCATTATATCGTTTTAAACAAGGTTTTTCTGATATAGAACTAGATTATTGTATTGGATATTATGTGCATAATAATAATATATATAATAAATTGAAACTAACACATAATATAGATGAAAATAATCATAGAATAATATTTTATAGATAGGTGAGTGAGTATATTGGCTTGGGAACAAATTTGGGAAGAAATTTTTAGAAATAATGAATGGGGAAAATACCCAGCAGAAGATTTGGTTAGATTTATTGCGAGAAATTTTTATAAAGTAGAAGATAGAAAAAGTATCAGAATACTTGAGGTAGGAAGTGGTCCTGGTGCAAATGTGTGGTACATTGCACGTGAAGGTTTTTCGGTATATGGTATAGACGGTTCCCCTACTGCAGTTAAAAGAGCAAATGAAAGATTAGATAAAGAAGTTCAAGGATGGAATGGAGAAATTATACAGGGGGACTTTACAGTTATTCCATATGAAAATGACTTCTTTGATGCAGTTATTGATAATGAATCTATATGTATTAACTCATTTGAAGAATCTAATAAGATATTTTCGGAGATTTATAGAGTTTTAAAATCAAATGGTAAGATTTTCACCAAAACTTTTGCGAATGGTAGCTGGGGTGAAGGAACAGGAGAAAAAGTTGGGTATAACTCATGGATTGTATCTGAAGGTCCTTTAAAAGGGACAGGATACTGTAGATTTAGTACTAAAGAAGATGTATTAGATTTATTAAATAATTTTCAAATTGAAGAGTTTGAATATATAACAAGAAGTTATCAAAATGGAGAGCATGAAATAAAGGAATGGGTTGTTGTGGCTAGTAAGAAATAGTCTCTAATATTTTTATTGTTTTATTGAAAAAGAAGGTGAATTCTATTAACAGATGGGAAGAAATATTAGTTTATCCTACAATTTCTTTATTTCATACAATGAAAATCATTAACGAATCTTCTTTTAAGTTTGCAGTTGTTGTAGATGAAAAACAGAGATTACTTGGTACCGTAACTGATGGTGATATTCGACGAGGTATTTTGCGTGGAGAAGGCCTTGAGGTTCCGATCACTTCAATTATGAACCCTAATCCAATTAGTGCGCAAACTGGACAAAAGCTTAATAAATATAAGCAATTAATGAAAACCAAGATGCTTAAGCAATTACCTATAGTAGATCAATCAAATAAAATAATAGATATTTTATTTATGGATAACCTTGATATGTCGTTGGACCATCAAAATAAAGTTGTTTTAATGCTAGGTGGACTAGGTACTAGGCTCCGTCCACTAACAAATGAAATACCGAAACCAATGCTGAGGGTAGGGAATAAACCAATTTTAGAAACAATTATTGAAGGTTTTAAGCAAAATGGTTACACGAATTTTATTTTCTCTGTAAATTACAAAAAGGAAGTTATTCAAGACTATTTTCAAAATGGTAAAGCTTTTGATGTGACAATTGAGTACATAGAAGAAGATAAGAGAATGGGGACTGCCGGGGCACTTTCATTAATAAACAATCGACCGGCTGAGCCGTTTTTTGTTATGAATGGAGACCTACTTACACAAATAAATTTTGATCAACTTATGCAATTTCATAAAGAACATCAATCAATTGCAACAATGTGTGTAAGAGAATACGAATATCAGATTCCTTATGGCGTTATTGAAACAGCTGGTACAAATCTATTATCAATAAATGAAAAGCCAATACATCGTAGCTTCGTTAATGCTGGTATTTACGTACTTAATCCAGAAGTGTTCGATTTTATACCTCAGGATGAATATTACGATATGCCTACACTTTTTGAACAATTGATTGAAAAGAAAATGAAAACATCTGTTTTTCCTATTCATGAATATTGGTTAGATATAGGGCAGGTAGATGATTTTAATAGGGCAAATAAAGAGTTTAAGGAGCTCTCATTATGAAGCACAAAATATTAGCGATAATTCCAGCACGTGGAGGTTCTAAAGGTGTACCACGGAAAAACATACGTGAATTAGCAGGTAAACCTTTAATTGCATGGACTATTGAAGAAGCAAAAAAGTCTAAATACATTACAAGTCTAATTGTATCCTCTGAAGATTCGAAGATTATTAAAGTGGCAAAGCAATACGATTGTGATGTACCATTTATTAGACCATTAGAATTAGCTTGTGATGATACACCAGGCATTGCTCCAGTATTACATGCTATTCAACAGTGCCCGGGTTATGATTATGTCTTATTATTACAGCCAACTTCTCCGCTACGTACAGTTGATGATATTGATGGTTGTATTGAATACATTTTACAAAAGAAAGCAAAATTTTGTGTTTCTGTCACTGAGCCAGATAAATCGCCCTATTGGATGTATACTTTAGAGGATGGAAGCATGCGTCCTTTAATAAAGCAAGAACAAATTGCAACAAGAAGACAAGACTTACCTGTTGCTTATGCATTAAACGGAGCAATTTATATTGCTGAGATAGAGGCGCTTTTACACGAACAATCATTTTTAACAGAAGAAACGATAGGATTTGTTATGTCAAATGAACAATCATTTGATATTGATACTTTGCTTGATTTCGAGATATGTGATTATTTGATTCAAAATAAAGTTAAATAGCTTTAGGAAGTAAAAATGATAAAGTTTAATTCAATGTTTATTGAAAATTAAAAAGCAGTATTAATGCTATACTATTTCGCATAAAACACAATTTGGTAGTATGCAACGATTTTAGTACTTAGAGAATGGCTTACAGGTTAAAATGAGGAAGGGATATTCATACAAATTCACTTATATCAAATTGTAAGGCCGAAAAGGTATTTATTAAAAAATGGTACACTGTCTGCTGAGAATTTTGAGCAGGTAGGTAAAATTGTTGAAGTAAGACTAAAACCTTTGTTTGTATAGGTTACAGAAATTTGTGAAAATCATTGGCTAATATGGAACATAGAAAGCGATAGCGTAATTTTGTATTATGCTATCGTTTTTACTTTGTCAAAATGAGTAAAGTAGATAATAGATTGTTGGGTGTAAAGAAAAATATAATTATAGAGCCATTCTACTAATATTCAAAGTGAAAGCAGAAATTGAATAGATTAATTAGTGGAAAACTTAAAGTATGTTTGATTTATGGGGGTATCTATAGTTATACCTATTTGTCATCGTCGAAAATGGTGGATCTATTGGATCGCTATAACAATCAATGGCTTAATGTTCCCAGGATGATACACACATTTACCTGAAAAAAAGACCCAAAAAACTATTGTTGAAAAACGAGCATTACTTTGAAGGAGTTTTACTATTGAGACAAGAAATGAGTTAACCAGTAGAAGGCATTTAATATTAAACAATGTACGAATTAAAGCAATCAGTCTCTTGTGAATTTTTGTTGAATATAGCATTTCCTGCCAACATATAAACTACACTCAATGCCAAAGTTGAAGAAATAACAAACTAACATCATAGAATTGGTAATACAGTTGGTTCTACTTTAACTACTGCAGACCTTTTCCGCTATTTTCTATTTTTTTTGTGAAAAAATAATTTTACAGTCCGATAGTATAAATACAAAGTAATTTATCTCACGGAGGGGTTTATTATGCGTATTGCTTCACAAAATACAGAAATGTCAGTTCAGAAAAACGTTGGGAATAACATAGCAACAACAGAAAAAAAGAATTCTGATACCCAATCTCAAGTTGCTATTATAGGAGAAAAAGTGGTTTCTAAAAATAAAGCGCAATTTGGTCTTGAAACATCTGAATTTCCAATTGATGAACTAAAGCAAGCAGTAAACACTGTGAATGAATTTCTAGAGGTGGATCATAGACGGTCAAAATTTGTGTTACATGAGGGGTTGGACAAATATTTTATTCAACTTGTCGATTCGGACACAGAAGAAGTGATTAAAGAAATTCCGCCTAAAGAATTATTAGATGCTTTTTATGAAATGCAGAAACAAGTAGGAATGATTGTAGACGAAAAAATTTAAATAATACATTGGAGGTTTTTCGTATGGTAAATCGAATTGGTGGTTTAGCGTCAGGAATGGATATTGATAGTCTTGTAGAAAAAATGATGAAGGCAGAAAAGGCGCCATTAAATAAACTTTATCAAAAAAAGCAGACTTATGAATGGCAACGTGACGCGTACCGAGATGTCAATAAGCAAATCAAAGCGTTTGATGATTTTTTATCAAAAGAAATGCTTTTACAAAAAGATATTTGGAAAAAGACTACAACAAGTAGTAATAATGCAATTTCTGCTACAGCAACAACGTCAAAAGATGGTGCTAGCTTAGATATTTCTTCAGTTTCACAACTAGCTACTTCAACAAGACGTGTAGGTAACATTGGTACAACATTATCAGGTGGCGGTGCTATCACGAAGTCCACTACTTTAGAAGACATCGGTGTCACTGGTGATCAGACTATTGAAATGAAAGTTCTTCAAAAAGACGGTACTTTTAAAGATGTTAATTTATCATTTAAACAAACAGATTCAATTGATAGTGTGATATCTAAATTAAATAATGGGACTGGACTTTCAGCATTTTATGATGAGCGGTCAGGTCAAATATCGATTACAACTGATGCAACAGGTACTGGTGGTAAGTTAGATTTAGAACAAGGTGGAACTACTCAAACTATTGAGGATGTAAACTTATATGTTACAAAAGATTCTGCTGGTATTTTTCAAAAACTTGGTTTTGGGGTAAATCCTGATTTGTCTCATTCAGGTGGAGTATCAAATCCAGCGAATGCTTTAAATACAGATGGACAAAATGCAAAATTAACTGTTAATGGAATTGACATTGAACGATCTTCTAATACATTCGATTTGAATGGTTTTACGGTTACTCTAAATGATACATATACGGGAACTAAGCCAATTAGCATTACAACTAAAACTGATTCAGACCATTTGTTTAATCAAATTAAAAAATTTGTAGACACATATAATGGTCTTGTAGAATCTTTAAATAATGTAACAAAGGAAAAAAAATATAGAGACTTTACACCATTAACAGATGAACAAAAAGCTGATATGGAAAAATCGGATATTGAAAAGTGGGAAGAAAAGGCGAAAAGTGGTATTCTTCGAAGTGATTCAATGATCCGAAGTGGTCTTTCTGCATTACGTAGCAATATGTACGAAAAAGGTGGTAGTACTAACGCTGAGCTAGATACATTGTATGAGTTGGGGATAACAACATCTAATGATTATACTGACGGTGGTAAATTAAAAATAGATGATGAGAAGTTACGTGCTGCAATTGCTAAAGATCCAGAGGCTGTTGTAAAAACATTTACCAATACAGTTACCGAAAATAATCCAGGAGAACCAGGGGTTGTTCAAAAGTTACGTTCTTCAATGAGTACATTTACTACTAACATTGAGAAAAAAGCTGGTAAAGCAACTATGACAGAACAAAACTACTCAATTGGTAAAAATTTATTAGATGTTGATAGTCGAATAAACACTTGGAAAGTTAAATTAGAGAATATTGAACAGCGTTACTGGAAACAATTTACAGCTATGGAGCAAGCGATCAATAAAGCGAACCAGCAATCTAGTATGTTCATGCAAGGTGCAGGTGGAGGCTTCTAATTAGTAAGGTAGGAGAATGATATGCAACAAATAGATCAACTATTGCAGGTGTCAGCTAACTTATTTAAACTTTTGGGCGACATTCCAAAAGGTGAAGAGCGCGATGAATATATTGATAATATTAACAATATGTTAGACAAGCGGGGAAAAATTATTGAAGATTTGGTTCAAGATAGCTTTCAATTCGACGAACAGAATCGGATTCATCGAACGTTACTTGAATTAGATAATGGGATAAAAGAACGATTGGCTACTGTCATGAGCGCCGTAAAGCAGGATATGGCAAACCTACAGAAAACAAAGAAAAGTGAAGGACAATACTTCGATCCCTACTCGAATGTTCGTGTAATGGATGGCATGTATTATGACAAAAAGAATTAACTTTTTATCCCCATTTAGCGTAGCAGAGGCCGATAGCTAAATGGAAGATAAAGCTCTGGCGGATGTAATGAATTTTGAATTGTGACCACATAATTCAAAATTCAGACCCAATTCCGTCGAGGCGTAATTGACCTATTAGCTTTTCTTCGTAAGATGGTTTAAACTAGTAAATAAGTAACCTTTCAAAGGAGTTGTCCTTTATTGGCAGCAAATCTAACAGCACAAAACGCGTACAAACAAAATAGTGTTACCACTGCTTCCCCTGGTGAGCTGACATTAATGCTTTATAATGGATGTTTAAAGTTCTTGCACAAAGCGAAACTAGCCATTCAAGAAAAGAATATTCAAGAAAAAAATACAAATCTTATCAAAGCACAAGCAATTATTAGCGAGCTGATGGCAACATTGAATATGGATATCGAAATATCAAAAAATATGCTTGCACTTTATGAATATATGAATCATCGTTTAGTCGAAGCAAATATTCAAAGTGATGTCGCTATCATTGAAGAAGTTGAGGGATTAGTGACGGAATTCCGTGATACATGGAAGGAAGTTATTCGCATCAATCGACAGCAGCAATACGGCCAGGGAAACGCTGGACAAATTTAGACAACATAGAGGCCATCGATTCAAGATGGTCTCTTTTCTTTGCAAGAAATACGAGACACGAACTTTATATCGTACAAAAGGGAAACATTTAATTAGTCGTAAAATAGGTCTTTATCCGGTAAAATATGTTACTTATTCCCTCTGGATGTAAAACATGCATCGTGTCATAATCAAGCTACATAGATGTTTAGAATAGTATTGAGGTGGGAAGATGATATTTAAGCGCCAAGAAGGCTTTCGATTTAAATTTGAGGAGCCTGTTAAAATGACTTTTGCCATTTATGAGGAAGGTAGAGTCGATCAAGCGCAAACGGCAATGGCTGATTTGCTTGATATTAGTCCACGAGGGTTAAAGATGTTTACTGAGGTGGATTTAGGTGTCAATCCTCGTCCTTTGGATTTACGCTTTATTCTGGATACAAGAGAGGTACGAGCTTATGGTGAAGTCATTTGGAGCCGTCCTTTTGGTAATGGTAAGCAGTATGGTGTGAATTTTAATAATCAAGAAGCGGTTGAGGATTTGATTGTCGAAGAGTTGAAACTACGCCGAAGAAGAGAAGCTGATGAGGCAAAACTAAATAGCATTAATTCATAAAGGAAGTATTCATCAGTGGGGGATGATTTTGTTCATCCCATATCTAACTTCTTTGCTTTCGCAAATGCTACACATTATTTCAGGAAAAAATTTTTTTGAAAAAAAGAATTATTTTAGAGGAATTTCGCACACTTGTGTAGAAGTATAAAGTATAGCAGTTATAAAGGAGGAGTTTACATGTTAAACTTTAACATTCGCGGTGAAAATATTGAGGTAACTCCAGCTATTCGAGAGTATGTTGAAAACAAAATCGAAAAAGTTGAACGTTATTTTAACGAAGATGTTAACGCCAATGCTAACGTAAATTTAAAGGTTTATAATGACAAGCAAACTAAAGTGGAAGTTACAATTCCAATGAAGAACTTAACTCTTCGTGCAGAAGAGCGTCATAATGATATGTATGCTGCGGTTGACTTAATCGTTGATAAATTAGAACGTCAAATCCGTAAGCATAAAACAAAGGTAAACCGTAAATTCCGTGAGCGCGAAGGTACAGGCCTTTATTTTGCTACTTCTCAAGCAGCCGCTGATGCAGTTACAGAGGAAGATGAATACTCAATTGTTCGTACAAAGCAATTTGATTTAAAACCGATGGATCAAGAAGAAGCTGTCTTACAAATGAATATGCTAGGGCATGATTTCTATATCTTCACAGATGCAGAATCAAACGGCACAAATATTGTCTACAAACGCAAAGACGGTAAATATGGCTTAATTGAAACAACTTAAATTTTAATATGCACAAGGGCTCTCGCGAAAAGCGGGAGCCTTTTTTATCTTCATTCAGTAGGAATTCTTACCTCAATTTTCACCGAACGCCTACTGAATGAAGATAAGCCTCTGGCAGATATCACGGATTTTGAATTGTGCTAGCACAATTCAAAATCCGGACGCAATCACGCCAAGGCGTAATTGATATGATTTCCTTTCATGCTAAGGACTCTGTTTGCATGAAACTGTTACACAATGGTAAAATGAAAGTTGAGACTATATAGGAAGTGAAAAAATTCATGGCAAACCTATTAAATAAATTATTTGATTTCAATAAACGTGAACTAAAAAAATTAGAAAAAGTCGCTGACCAGGTTGAGGGATTCGCTTCTCAAATGGAACAGCTTTCAGATGATCAATTACAAGCGAAAACAGAAGAGTTTAAAAAACGCTATGCCGACGGAGAGCATTTAGACTCGATCCGTGCGGAAGCTTTTGCCGTTTGTCGAGAAGGGTCAAAGCGTGTGTTAGAGATGTACCCATTCCGTGTACAAATTATGGGTGCTGCTTCACTAGATGAAGGTAATATTGCGGAAATGAAAACCGGTGAAGGTAAAACGTTAACGGCTACGATGGCTGTTTATCTAAATGCCATTACTGGTAAAGGCGTACATGTTGTGACAGTCAACGAATATTTAGCGAGTCGTGATGCTGAAGAAATGGGGCATTTATATAATTTCTTAGGCTTAACGGTTGGTTTAAACTTGAACAGCTTATCAAAAGAAGAAAAACGTGCAGCCTATGAAGCTGATATTACGTATAGTACAAACAATGAGCTTGGCTTTGACTATTTACGTGATAATATGGTGCTTTATAAAGAAGAACGTGTACAACGTCCGCTACATTTTGCGGTAATCGATGAGGTTGACTCGATTTTAATTGATGAAGCGCGTACTCCATTAATTATTTCGGGTCAGGCTGGGAAATCAGCGCAGCTTTATAAACAGTCTAATGCGTTTGTTCGTATGTTAAGTGCGGAAACAGATTACACATATGAAGAATCTACAAAAGGTGTTACGTTAACAGATGCTGGTGTTGAAAAAGCAGAGAAAGCATTTGGCATTGATAACCTGTTTGATTTAACACATGTGCGTTTAAACCATGCGATTAACCAGTCGTTAAAGGCACATGTAAGTATGCATAATGATGTTGATTATGTTGTACAAGAGGGCGAAATCATTATTGTTGACGGCTTTACAGGTCGTTTAATGAAAGGTCGTCGTTACTCAGATGGACTGCATCAGGCAATTGAAGCTAAAGAGGGCGTAGAGATTCAAAATGAATCGATGACGATGGCGACAATTACGTTCCAAAACTACTTCCGTATGTATCTAAAGCTTTCGGGTATGACAGGTACTGCGAAAACAGAGGAAGAGGAATTCCGTAATATTTATAATATGAGTGTTGTGGCGATTCCTACGAATAAGCCGATTGCTCGTGATGACCGTCCGGACTTAATTTTTGCTTCGATGGAAGGGAAATATAAAGCGGTGGCGGCAGATATTGCAGAGCGCCATAGAGCTGGACAACCAGTTCTTGTCGGTACTGTTGCTATTGAAACATCTGAAATTATTTCGAATTTATTGGATAAACATAAAATCCCACATAACGTATTAAACGCGAAAAACCATGAGCGTGAAGCAGAAATTATTGCGAATGCTGGTACGCAGGGTGCAGTAACAATTGCTACGAACATGGCTGGTCGTGGTACGGACATTAAACCTGGAGAAGGTGTAATGGAGCTTGGCGGTTTAGCGGTAATTGGTACGGAGCGTCATGAATCTCGTCGTATCGATAATCAGCTACGTGGTCGTTCTGGTCGTCAAGGGAACCCGGGGATTACTCAATTCTATCTGTCACTAGAAGATGAATTAATGCGTCGTTTTGGCTCCGATAATATGAAGAACATGATGATGAAATTAGGGATGGATGATTCACAGCCACTACAATCTAAAGTTGTTTCAAGAGCAGTAGAATCAGCTCAAAAACGCGTTGAAGGTAATAACTTCGATGCTCGTAAACGTCTATTACAATATGATGATGTGTTACGTCAGCAACGTGAGATTATTTATAAAGAGCGTTACGACGTATTAGAAACAGAAAATATGCGTGTGCTTGTTGAGTCTATGATTCAAGAAACGATCGACAACGTTGTCGCATTGTATACGCAAGGTGAGCAAAAAGATTGGCATTTAAAAGCAATTGATGACTATGTTGCAGCAAACCTATTAGATGAAGGCGATTTGAAGGTGGAAGATTTCCAAGGTAAATCCGCAGAAGAGATTAACCAACTAATTTCTAACGCTGTCCAAACGCGTTATGATGAAAAAGAAGAACAGCTTACGCCAGAGCGTATGCGTGAATTTGAAAAGGTTATCTTATTACGTTCAATTGATACGAAGTGGATTGATCATATCGATGCTATGGATCAGCTACGTCAAGGTATCCATCTTCGTGCATATGGTCAAAATGACCCGCTTCGTGAATATCAACAAGAGGGCTTTGCTATGTTTGAGGATATGGTCGCTTCCATTCGCGAAGATGTAGCAAAATATGCGATGAAGGCAGAAATCCATAATAATTTAGAGCGTGAGGAAGTTGCAAAAGGTCAAGCTGTTAATCCGAAAGAGGATGGCGGCTCAGCTCCGAAAAAGCAACCTGCTCGTAAGGCAGAAAATGTCGGGCGTAATGATTCATGTCCATGCGGAAGCGGTAAGAAATTTAAAAACTGCCATGGTGCAGCTCAATAATTTTTCGAAAAAGATCATTTTAACTTTATGTTAGAATGGTCTTTTTTCTATGTTTTAGGATGTTTTCACGATACTCATTCTGCTAGCTAAGACCATAGAAAATGTGCGAACAATCGTTAGTTAGTAAGTAGGAGGTTTTTCAATAAAGTTTAAATGAAATGAAATAACGGAAAATTCAGAAAAAGATATATGATACTACAACAATAGGTAAATAGTTCAATAAAAAGGGTAATGTTTATAACTTTTTTCTGATTTATTATAAAGATGAATAGTTGGAAAGTTTCGTTGATTTGAACCTGATTTTTGAATAAAGGGGGTGATTCATGAGTGGATATAAAAAATCCTCGAGAAATGATGTCATGGCCAGACCTTCCCGAGGAATTACATTGGATAAATACTATTTTAAGGAGGATTGACATGCATAATGATGACATTATGAGTAGTAAAACGATGCTGTATATACCGGAGTATGATGCCCATGGTAACTTGTGTACACGTGTAATAGAAAGGGATTACGAATATATATCAAAATTAGCGCCGACAAAATTAATGGATTATAATCTACGTTATTTTGGTTCTAGCTTAAGAGGGGCTTTCGATGGCTCGAGAATGATACTTGGAAAGTTGAATAAAAATCCAATTGTTGTTCATGAACAAAGTAATATTGTATGGTTTCCAAGTATGTCTTATTTACGACAGGAATGTATATGGTTTGCTGTTCATCATATTCAGGACTATCTAGCTGTCGATAAAAAGAATACAAAAGTAATTTTTATGAACGGCTATGAAACTAATGTGGACTTAAGTGTTAGAGCATTTGAAACCAGAATTCAAAGAGCTTATTTATTAAAATATAAACTGGAAAAACGAACAAAGAATTTATTAGTTCAATATGATCAAGGTAAAGTATTCCAACGTATAGCGAACGATGTTATCTTTGAGGATGAAGCTGAAAAAGACTGAAACGAATCCTCTGTGTTGTAAAAAAGTATGTTTTCCGTCGTAAAAACGTTATAATAAAGAGATCGGGGCTTTAAAAATGAAGTATCAGTATTTTAAAATCATTTTATTGCTGATTTTTAAACTTCTATCATACAAGTTTGCCCCCTTAATAATGTTCGGAGGATTTAACAATGATTGAATTAGCAGATGTACGTAACGCGTTAGACACTTCAGCCAAAAAATTGGCGGATTTTAGGGGGTCTCTTTGACTTAGAAAACAAAGAGGCACGCATTCAAGAATTAGATGAAATGATGCTTGAGCCAGCTTTCTGGGATGATCAGCAAGGGGCACAGGTAATCATTAATGAGAGTAATGGCTTAAAGGCAACAGTTAATGAGTATAAAGATTTATTGGAAACGTATGAGAACCTAGATATGACGCTAGAGCTATTGCGCGAAGAGCCTGATGAAGAATTGCAGGAGGAGCTAGGCAATGAATTAGAAGAATTCCAGCAAAAAATGGGCGATTTTGAGCTGCAATTACTATTAAGCGGTCCATACGATCAAAATAATGCGATTTTAGAGCTGCATCCAGGAGCAGGTGGTACGGAATCTCAGGATTGGGGCTCAATGCTACTTCGTATGTACACACGCTGGGCGGAAAAACGTGGCTTTAAAGTCGAAACAGTTGATTATCTTCCAGGCGATGAAGCAGGGATTAAATCTGTAACATTGTCCATTAAGGGTCATAATGCTTATGGCTATTTGCAAGCAGAAAAAGGTGTCCATCGTTTAGTACGTATTTCACCGTTTGACTCTTCTGGTCGTCGTCATACATCGTTCGTTTCTTGTGATGTTATGCCTGAATTCGATGACAATATTGAAATTGATATTCGTACAGAGGATTTAAAAATTGATACGTATCGTGCAACAGGTGCAGGTGGTCAGCACATTAATACAACAGATTCAGCTGTTCGTATTACGCACATTCCAACTGGTACTGTCGTACAATGTCAGGCAGAACGTTCACAGATTAAAAACCGTGAAAAAGCAATGACGATGTTAAAAGGGAAACTCTATCAATTAGAGATCGAAAAGCAGCAGGCACAGCTAGATGAAATCCGTGGTGAACAGAAGGAAATCGGCTGGGGTTCACAAATTCGTTCATATGTATTCCATCCATATTCAATGGTGAAGGATCATCGTACAAATGAAGAAACAGGTAATGTAGGAGCAGTGATGGATGGCGATGTAAATCCATTCATTAATGCATATTTACGTTCGAAAATCGGGTAATGAAAGCCCCTCAAAGGCACAATGAAACTGTGCTTTTGAGGGGTTTTTTAGTTTGATAGACCATTCAAATTAAAAAGGTGGATGATACGGAGTGTCTTGGCTAATCTCCTTACGTTCATTCATGTAATGTTTATAAAGCATCGATGCATTGACAAATTGCTTGCTAATCGAAGCATATTGAATAGGTAGCTCAATCTGTTTATCATTTTTCAGTGTAACGATACAACCCATTTTACTCGGTACAATATTCGAAATGGCGTGAAGTCCAATCCAAATATTGTGGATAGAGTTAGGAGAAAACGTTGGTAGGAAAATACAAGGATAACCATAATCATAAGCAACAACGATTGGAAGCTTATGTTGATTGCCGAAAAAGCGTTTGGCGGAATGTCTTGCTGCTTCATAGGTTGTTCCAAGTGAGATACAAGATTTTCGTAATATATGCATTGGTTTCCGTGTGACGATCAGCTCATTATGCTTATCAATTACCCTTGTGAAAATTTTAGAGTCATACTGCATTGGCTGAAGTAAATAGGTGTTGAAAGACATTAAATATCCATTGATGTAGTTTGATGACATCTATGTAAACCTCCTTTTTCTATTTGTTACTGAAGTGTAGAACACAAATTTAAATTCTGAAAATATAGATAAAAAGAGAAAACCGTTGATATATCAAGCGATTGTATAGAGAAATTGCTTGAAATTGTACGAGATTAATAGTAAATCGAAGTGATTTTCAGTTCTTAAGCATTGCATTTTAATTTCAATTTTCTTATAATTTAGAAAAGGATCGAGGTGAGATCGTTGGATAAATATTATTCGTATACAGATTTTCTGAAAGCCGTTGGTCAGTCTAAGAAAGTTGATGAGGCAGAGAAATTATTAAACGAGATTTATTTAGATTTATTTTTAAATCATATCCAGCGTATGCATCGTGAAGAGCAGCTCATGGTTCTGATAGATAGAGCACTCGATGAAAAAGATGAAAAGGCATTTCATCTATACGCAGCCGAACTAGTAATTTTACACCAAGATGCAAGTGAATAATATGACGAGCCCGCTCTCCACTTATTAGAGAGCGGGATTTTTTTGCTATTTTCGTTCTAGCTGATCAGATTTACCGTCAACCCGAGCAGATATCCGTTCCATCTGATCAGATTTACTGGCAACCGAGATCCCCTCTAAGTTAGGGCATTTACATTTACCCATCTCGATTAGCTAACATTTGGAAAGGGTAATCTATTTATAGATAGGTTGTAATTAGTACATACGTTCTATCGCGATCACCTTAAATATAGCATACGGAAAAATTTTTACAAACATTCGTTCGTTAAATGTTCGAAATTTTAATAATGCTATGCTAAAATATATGTATCAAATTGGTAGGAAAGGACGGGGACATGTGTGCAAACATTTGATTTACAAGCGCCATATACGCCTAATGGAGATCAGCCACAGGCAATTGCGGAATTAGTGGAGGGTGTCCATGCAGGTAAACGTCATCAAACGTTGCTCGGTGCAACAGGAACAGGAAAAACGTTTACGATTTCTAATGTCATTAAACAAGTAAAAAAACCGACGCTTATTATGGCACACAATAAAACATTAGCGGGTCAATTATATAGTGAATTTAAAGAGTTCTTCCCTAATAATGCAGTTGAATACTTTGTCAGCTACTATGATTACTTTCAGCCAGAGGCCTATGTACCGCAGACGGATACTTATATCGAGAAGGATTCAAGCATTAATGATGAAATTGATAAGTTGCGTCACTCTGCAACATCTTCATTATTCGAGCGTGATGATGTCATTATTATTGCATCCGTGTCCTGTATTTATGGTCTAGGTTCTCCAGAAGAATATCGTGAAATGGTCGTATCGGTACGGACTGGAATGGAAATTGAACGTAATCAGTTGCTTCGAAAATTGGTCGATGTACAGTATGAGCGTAATGATGTGAGTTTTACACGTGGTACGTTTCGGGTACGTGGCGATGTAGTGGAAATATTCCCTGCATCCCGAGACGAACAATGTATCCGCGTGGAATTTTTTGGGGACGAGATCGATCGAATTCGCGAAGTGGATGCGTTAACTGGTGAAATATTAGCGGATCGTGATCATGTAGCTATTTTCCCAGCATCCCACTTCGTTACGCGAGAAGAAAAAATGCGAAAAGCCATTGAAAATATTGAAAAAGAGTTGGAGGAGCGTCTAGCTCTTTTACGTGCAGAGGATAGATTATTGGAGGCACAGCGTTTAGAGCAACGTACTCGTTATGATTTAGAAATGATGGGTGAAATGGGCTTTTGCTCAGGTATCGAAAACTATTCGCGTCATTTAACATTGCGTGAAGCGGGGGCAACTCCATATACGCTACTTGATTATTTCCCTGATGATTTTTTACTTGTTGTCGATGAAAGTCACGTTACTTTGCCACAAGTTCGAGGGATGTATAACGGTGACCAAGCACGTAAAGGTGTGCTAGTTGAGCATGGTTTCCGTTTGCCATCAGCACTAGATAACCGCCCTTTACGTTTTGAAGAATATGAGAAACATATACATCAAGCTATTTATGTATCGGCAACACCTGGCCCGTATGAGCTTGAGCATACTCCGGAAATGGTGCAGCAAATTATTCGTCCAACTGGGTTGCTTGATCCACAAATTGAGGTACGTCCTATTGAAGGGCAAATTGATGATTTAATCGATGAGATTCAAGGTCGTATTGCTCGTAATGAACGAGTGCTCGTGACGACATTGACGAAAAAAATGTCAGAGGATTTATCAGCTTATTTGAAAGAAATGGGCTTAAAGGTGGAGTACTTGCATTCAGAGATTAAGACGCTAGAGCGAATTGAAATTATTCGCGAGCTGCGAAAAGGTACTTACGATGTTTTAATCGGCATTAACTTATTGCGAGAAGGGCTAGATATTCCTGAGGTTTCCCTTGTGGCGATTTTAGATGCTGATAAGGAAGGATTTTTACGTTCAGAGCGTTCATTAATTCAAACGATTGGACGTGCCGCGCGTAATGCCAATGGTCATGTCATTATGTACGCAGATAATATGACGGATTCGATGAAAAAGGCGATTGAGGAAACGAAGCGTCGTCGAACACTGCAAATGGCGTATAACGAAGAGCATGGCATAACACCGAAAACGATCGTTAAGAAAATTCCTGATGTTATTCGTGCGACACAGGTGGCAGAGGAAGAAGAATCCTATGTAACGAAGGCAACAAAAGGTAAGAAGCTGACGAAGGCGGAAAGAGATCAGTTACTTGCTACTTTAGAAGTAGAAATGAAGGAAGCGGCAAAAGCACTCGATTTCGAACGTGCTGCTGAGCTGCGCGATACAATATTTGAATTGAAGTTAGAAGGGTGAATGGCTTGTGAAAAATACTGAAATAGTCGTGCAGGGCGCACGAGCACATAATTTAAAAAATATTAATGTCACAATTCCACGTGATCAACTAGTCGTGCTAACAGGTTTATCAGGCTCAGGGAAATCATCATTAGCTTTCGATACGATTTATGCCGAGGGGCAACGTCGTTATGTAGAATCCCTTTCAGCCTATGCCCGTCAATTCCTTGGTCAAATGGATAAACCAGACGTCGATGCGATAGAGGGATTATCTCCTGCTATTTCAATCGATCAAAAAACGACGAGCCGTAACCCACGTTCTACAGTTGGGACAGTAACGGAAATCTATGATTATTTACGTTTGCTATTTGCGCGCATCGGGAAGCCTATTTGTCCGAATCATGGTATTGAAATTACGTCCCAAACGATTGAGCAAATGGTCGATCGTTTATTAACTTTTCCAGAAAGAACGAAAATGCAGTTGCTTGCTCCGATGGTATCAGGGCGTAAAGGAACGCACGTAAAGCTACTGGAAGATTTAAAAAAGCAAGGCTTTGTTCGGGTACGTATTGACGGTGATCTACGAGATTTAGATGATGCGATTGAACTTGATAAAAACAAAAAGCATTCAATCGAAGTAGTCATCGATCGTGTTGTGATGAAGGAAGGTGTCGCAGCACGTCTTAGTGATTCCTTAGAGACAGCATTACGTTTGGCAGACGGGCGTGTACTTGTTGATGTGATGGAGCATGAGGAATTATTATTTAGTGAGCATCATGCTTGTCCATTATGTGGATTTTCAATAGGTGAGCTAGAGCCTCGCATGTTTTCATTTAATAGTCCGTTTGGAGCTTGTCCGAGCTGTGATGGTTTAGGCTCGACACAAGAGGTAGATCTTGATTTAGTAGTGCCTGATTGGGATCGTAGTCTATTAGAGCATGCTATAGCACCGTGGGAACCAACAAGTTCTCAATATTACCCACAATTATTAAAGGCTGTGTGCGATCATTATGATATCCCAATGGACGTTCCAGTAAAGGATCTTCCGAAAGAAAAGATGGATAAAATATTATATGGTTCTGGTAAAGATAAAATCCATTTCCATTATGAAAATGAGTTTGGCAATGTGCGAGATCAAATGATTGAATTCGAAGGTGTTGTCCGTAATGTTGAACGACGTTTTAAGGAGACAACGTCTGATTATGTGCGTGAACAAATGGAAAAATATATGGCGCAGCAAGCATGTCCATCTTGTAAAGGCTATCGTTTAAAGCCTGAAACATTAGCTGTAAAACTAGCAGATAAACATATTGGTGAAGTTACACAGTATTCAATTCAGGAAGCTGATACATTTTTCAAAGAACTGGATTTATCAGAAAAGGATATGAAAATTGCTCGACTTGTTTTACGTGAAATTGAAGAACGACTGGGCTTCCTTGTCAATGTAGGGTTAGATTATTTAACGTTAAGTCGAGCAGCAGGGACGCTTTCAGGGGGAGAAGCTCAACGAATTCGCCTTGCGACACAAATCGGCTCGCGTTTAACTGGCGTTCTCTATATTTTAGACGAGCCATCAATCGGCTTGCATCAACGTGATAATGACCGTCTTATTAGTACACTGCAAAATATGCGTGATATAGGCAATACGCTAATTGTTGTCGAACACGATGAAGATACAATGCTGGCGGCTGATTACCTCATTGATGTTGGTCCTGGTGCAGGTGTGCATGGCGGTCAAATTGTAGCGGCAGGAACACCGCAGGAAGTAATGGAAAATGAAAAGTCATTGACGGGGAAATATTTAAGTGGCAAGAAGTTTATTCCATTGCCAATTGAGCGACGCAAACCGAATGGACGCAAATTATCGATTAAAGGTGCCAAGGAAAATAACCTTCGAAACGTGAAAGTTGATATACCACTTGGCTTATTCGTTGCCGTAACAGGGGTTTCTGGTTCAGGTAAATCGACGCTTATTAATGAAATTTTATATAAATCATTGGCTCAAAAGCTTAATCGTTCGAAAGTGAAGCCAGGAGAACATAAAGAAGTAACGGGGATGGAAGAGCTCGAAAAGGTTATTGATATTGACCAATCACCAATCGGTCGTACACCTCGCTCTAACCCTGCTACGTATACAGGCGTTTTCGATGATATTCGAGATGTTTTTGCAACAACAAATGAAGCAAAGGTACGTGGCTATAAAAAAGGTCGCTTTAGCTTCAACGTTAAGGGAGGCCGCTGTGAGGCTTGTCGTGGTGACGGTATAATAAAAATTGAAATGCATTTCCTACCAGATGTTTACGTGCCGTGTGAAGTCTGCCATGGAAAGCGTTATAACCGTGAAACGCTTGAAGTGAAATATAAAGATAAGAGCATTGCAGATATTTTAGATATGACGATTGAAAATGCAGTAGTATTCTTCGAAAATATTCCGAAAATCCAACGTAAGCTACAAACGATCGTGGATGTAGGATTAGGCTATATGAAATTAGGACAACCTGCTACAACTCTATCCGGTGGTGAGGCACAGCGTGTAAAATTAGCCTCTGAATTACACCGTCGTTCAACAGGTAAATCATTCTATATTTTAGATGAGCCGACAACTGGCTTACATGCGCATGATATTGCACGTTTACTCGTTGTTTTACAGCGTCTTGTAGAAAATGGCGATTCTGTGCTAGTCATCGAACATAATTTAGATGTCATCAAAACAGCAGACTACATTATCGATTTAGGGCCTGAAGGCGGAGACAAAGGTGGTACTATTGTGGCGACAGGTACACCGGAAGAAGTCGCTGAAGTAAGTGGCTCTTATACCGGGAAATATTTAAAACCGATATTAACAAGAGATCGTATGCGTATGGAAGCTGTTTTAACAAAGGCTTCTCAATAACTATAAAAAGTTCGCAAACTCCTTAATAGGGATTTGCGAACTTTTTTTACGTGCGTCCGGCAGGCGGATGTCGATAAAAATCGGAATTTGGAGGTGATAAAAGTTGAAGGTTTATCGATAAATTTCAAAAGTTGGGCGATAATACTTAAAAGTGTTCCGATATAATTCAAAAGTTGGATGACTTTACGTTAAAACGTATGTCATGTGGATAGTTGATTGGAGTGGAGGGTGGGCGACTCCTTGGAGATTAGCAATAGAGGAACGAAGGCTAAAATCATCACGTCCTGTGATAACGCCTTCGTGACCAACATCGGTGCTGCTGCCGCTACGTTAGCACTACGCTTTCGCGCAAAAAACATCTGTTGGCCCAAGCGGCTCATCGGACGCCCCCAGGAAGCTCTGCTCTGCGCGAAAGCGAAGCGTCAGCGGCAAATGTTTTATCTGTGCGAAAGCGAAGCGTCAGCAACAAAGCGCCCAGCCGGAACGGAAATCAACCCCACGCTTATGGTAATGAGCCTAAAAAAGATATATACCCATTATTTTCATTTATGGTGAAACTTTTCACAAAATGAATCGTATAAATAATATAACGAACTGAGGGAGGCTATTTTTATTATGCAAAATGAACGTCAACGAATTTTAGAACTTGTGGAAAAAGGAACAATTTCAGCGCAAGAGGCGATTACATTATTAGAAGCATTAGAGCAACCTAGCAAGTCCACTCAAAATGTTATGAATGATGTGGTGAATGAGGACCAGTATTCCTCAACAGAAAAAGAGCCAGTATTTAAAGATGACAGTCAAAACGATCAACAATCGCAAAAAGATGAAGATTTCTCTAAAAATTTCCAAGAAGAAATGCGAGATTTCCGTAAAGATTTAACACAAATTGGTTCACTCTTTATGGATATGATGAATACGGCAGTAAAAAAGGTCAAAGAATTTGATGTCACTTCTCCATTTGGTGATAAATTCGAGTTTACACATACGGAAGAAGTTTCAGCAGAACGTGTAGACAAAATAATTGCTGAATTACCGAATGGCAATTTTTCATTGGAAACTGCTGAAGGAGATAGCTTCCAAGTTATTTGCAAGGTAAAGGCACCTCTTGTTAATGATAGTGAAGAAGAAACGCGAGCTAACTTCCTAGAGCAATTCGTTGTCAAGGAAGATGGAGATTCACTACGAATTTTAAGTCAACTTAAGCTTGTTCAAGTAAATGTTAAAGTACTTGTTCCAAAGGATAAATTAGAAAAATTATCAGTACGTTTAATGAACGGTAGTGTTACTTTACAAGATACGGATATCGAGCGATTAAAAGTAAAAACATTAAACGGTGCGATTAAAGGCTCTAAGTTTAACTTTGGAAAGGCAGAAGTAGATTCGTCTAATGGTTCCATTGAATTAATAAATGTTCGTGGTAAAGATTTAGAGGCTGAAACATTGAATGGCCGTGTCTATTTAGATGGCGCATTGGATGAAGTTGAAGCAAAATCGGTTAATGGACATGTTGTTGTCACAACTTGCTCTACTAATTCATCGAAAATCAAAGCACAAACAGTCGCGGGAGCTGTTGAATTGTATGTGCCACGTACAATATCGTTAAGCGGTAAAATTGTTACGAATTTTGGTAAAGTAGATGTCGGTATTCAAGACGCTTCAAAAATTGAATCACAGGATCAATTTTTATCAAAAGTAGTACGTTTTGATAAAGAAATAGAAAATGCTAATCGTTTATTTATCGAAGGTGAGTCTAAAACAGGTGCAGTATTAGTACGCTATACAACAACTGACGAGCAGCAAATTTAACAAATATAAAGCATTCAGGCTATGCAAAACAACATAGCTTGAATGCTTTTTTTTATGCTTGAAGACTCTAGAAAGCAGAAATCGACATTTCCTCAATTGGGCTCGATTTTTGTTTTCTTGTATGTCAAGTTTATGATATTTTTATGGCAATCAAATAACGAAATAACAGGAACTACCACGTAATGAAATGAAACTGTAATAATAAAGGGAGAAATAGAGTGCTATAATAGAGAACGAAATACCTCTTACATGGTAAGAGATTTAGGTGGTTTAAATATGATAGAAATGAAGAATGTGACAAAGAAGTACTCAAATGGCGTTGTTGCGACAAATGGGATTTCCGTTAACATAAAGCAAGGTGAATTTGTCTATGTTGTAGGTCCAAGTGGTGCAGGTAAATCTACATTTATTAAATTAATGTACCGTGAGGAAAAAGCTACTTCTGGAGATATCACTGTTAATGGCATAAATTTAGCAGAATTGAAAAATAAAAAGGTACCTTTTTTACGCCGTCAAATCGGTGTCGTTTTCCAAGACTTCAAACTGCTACCTCGTTTGAATGTTTATGAAAATGTAGCGTTTGCACTAGAAGTAATCGAGGAAGACCCAATAGAAATTCGCCGTCGGGTAATGGAAGTTTTAGAGCTCGTGGGGCTGAAGCAAAAGGCAAGAATGTTCCCTAATGAGCTTTCAGGTGGAGAACAGCAGCGTGTTTCGATTGCACGTTCTATTGTGAATGTGCCGAAGGTCGTTATTGCGGATGAACCTACTGGGAATCTAGACCCTGAGACATCTTGGGACATTATGAATTTATTCGAAGAAATTAATGCAAGAGGTACAACTATAGTAATGGCAACCCATAACCGCGAAATCGTAAATACGATTCGTCGTCGAGTAATTGCAATTGAAGGCGGAATGATTGTCCGTGATGAGCACGGAGGTGACTACGGCTATGAAATTTAATACGGTAAAACGTCACTTCCGAGAAAGTTTTAAGTCTCTTGGCCGTAATAGCTGGATGACTATTGCCTCAGTGAGTGCAGTAACAGTTACATTAATATTAGTAGGCGTATTCGCGCTTATTATGATGAATTTAAATAAAGTAGCATCTGATTTAGAGAACGATGTTGAAATTAAAGTGTTAATCGATGAAACAGCAGATAAAGCTGCTGAAAAAGCGCTCATGGAAAAAATAAAGAAATTACCAGATGTCGCAGAGATGAACTATTCGACAAAGGAAAATGAATTAACGAAATTAGTAAAAGATTTTGGGGACGATTTTAAACTATTTGAGCAAAGTAATCCATTACGTAATGTTATTTATGTGAAGGCTTCAGATCCTCAAAAAACAGCTACTGTTGCTAAAAAAATTGATAAATTTGAGTATACATATGACGTTATGTATGGTGAAGGCAAAGTAGAAAAACTATTTAATTTCTTAAATATTAGCCGCAACGTAGGGATAGTGCTTATTTGTGGATTATTATTTACAGCAATTTTCTTAATTTCTAATACGATTCGAATTACTATTATTGCACGTCGTGATGAAATAGAAATTATGAAACTTGTCGGAGCAACGAATTCTTTCGTGCGTATCCCATTTTTATTAGAAGGAATGTGGCTCGGAATTTTAGGTTCTATTATTCCGATTGCGGTCATCGCAACCCTTTACCACAATGTATATAAAATTATTGCGCCTCGATTAAAAGGCGAACTTGTTCAAGTACTGGATTTCTCACCTCTTGTGTACCAAGTAAGCGGTCTACTATTACTCATCGGTGTACTAATTGGTATTTGGGGAAGTTTCATGTCAGTACGTAAGTTTTTAAAAATCTAGCTTTCGTTAGGCTTCGCACTAAGTTGTGTTAGCAGGAATGACAATCAACCAAAATTAATAGTCGAAAAGGAGTTCAACCGGTGAAAAGTATGGCGAAAAACTCATTGAAAACACTTGCTGCAGCATCTGCACTATTTCTTTTTATCCAAACTCCATCAGCGTATGCAACTAGTTTATCGGATTTAAAAGATGAAAAAAAACAAATTGAATCAAAAAAAGATGGCTTAAATTCATCCATCAATAATAAAACAAATGCTATTTCTGAAAATGATAACAAGCAAGAAAAATTATTAGATCAAATTAAAACATTAAATGCTGAAATCGACAAAACTAACGGTACTATCAAAAATGTATGGGCAGATATTCAATCTACAAATGAAGAGATAAAAACTTTAGAAGATTCTATTGCGGAGCTTCTGCACAAAATTGAAGAGCGTGATTTATTGTTAGAGGATCGTGCTCGTGCCATTCAGGCGGGTGGTTCCGTTAGCTATTTAGACGTACTACTTAGTTCTAATAGCTTCGTAGATTTTATCGACCGATTCTCTGCGGTCAATGCATTACTTGAAGCGGATCGACAAATTATCCAGGATCAAAAAGAGGATAAGCAAAAATTAGAGGAACAAAAGCAAGTCTTAGAAGGAAAACGCCAAAAACTCGAAGATAAAAAAGCTGAGCTTGATCGTTTGAAAGCATCATTGGATGGACAGAAAGCTGAGAAAAATAAAGTAATTGATCAATTAGAAAAAGAACAAGAAAAGCTGAAGTCAGAAAAGGTATTGCTTGAAAAAGAATATTCTGAGGCTCTTGAGATTAGCGCGGAATTACAACAAAAAATCATTGATGAGCAAAATCGATTAGCTGAAGTTGCTCGTCAACAAGAAGCGAAACGTAAGGCAGCAGCCGCAGCCGCAGCCAAGGCCAATGCATCTAATTCGAGCAATAGTGGTGGTGGATCTGGATCATCAACAGTCAATGCCCCACAATCGAATGGTACTTGGGTTAAACCAACAAATGGTCGTTTAACATCAACTTATGGCTGGCGTGAATTTGGCGGTTCAGAGTTCCATTATGGAATCGATCTTGCAAATAGTATAGGTACTCCAGTATGGGCTGCTGCTGACGGTGTTGTTTCCTATGCTGCGCCACTTAGCACATATGGTAATTGTGTCATCGTTACACATTCTATCAACGGTCAAATTTACACGACAGTGTATGCACACTTAAATTCCTTTAACGTTAGTGTTGGCACAGAAGTATCCCAAGGTCAACAAATTGCTGCCATGGGTAATACAGGACGTGTAACAGGACCGCACTTGCACTTTGAAGTGCACATCGGCCCTTGGCGAGGACAAGCAGTCGGAAGTGACAATCCACTAAAATATATTCCAATTTAAAAACTTAAAAAGCTATACATTAGGATTCTTCTAATGTATAGCTTTTTTTAATTTCCATTAAGTTTCTATTAAATCAAGATGAAAGCGAATGTTTGAAAAGACTAGTTAAGATTGCATAGTGTCATAAACTGAGAAGAATTGGCAGGTAGTTAGCACGAAACGTTGGGGGATCTTCGCGTGTGTGCTTAGAAATAATAAAGAAGGATAGAAACGGCAAAGTGATGGATAAAACCATCAAAACTGTGGATAGAACCTGCGGAATGATGGATAGAACCATCATAACTGTGGATAGAACCATCAAAAAGATGGATAGAACTATCGAAACTGCGGATAGAATAGGCGAAGTGATGGATAAAACGTAAATAACGTTTTTGGAAAGCGATATAATATGCTCATCTCAATTTTTGACGTTAAAAATATATTCATCTGTAGAACCTGAGCTTTTTTAGCAGATGCATTATTTGGAAGCCTCTTTCCTAGTGTGTCATCATTTTATGTAATATATTTGTAGTATGAATACCTAAATGGGTACTTCAATAGAATTTTTCATAAAGAGTCTATTCTTTGCATGTTTCAGGGAGATTTTTTGAACACAGTGTGAAATGACAGTTCATATAAAGATAATATGCTATGCTGTAGCTATCTGGAGGATTTATTAGATGAATAATACAGAATGGTTTTCTATTCGGGCACTAACATTACCAGCAACAAATGTCGCTCTTCTTGCGGCCTTTTTCATTGTATGGCTAGTTTTACGGGTGCAATTTCCGAAGAAATGGGCGGGGGTATATGGTGACGCGATCTTTACCTTTATTATCGTTTGGAAATTTAGCATAATTGTCACTGATCTTAAAGCTGTTATCGCTCAACCATTTGCGCTCCTTTATTTTAATGGTGGGACAATTGGTGTCTTTTTAGGAGTAATGGCAGCATCATTACAGCTTTGGTGGAAGCGGCAACAATTTCAGTTTGACGCAACTGGAGTGGCTGCCTGTAGTTGGGCAATCATTTTAACGCAATCGATATATCAATGGCTTGTAGTGTTACTAAATGATAATCAACTCACTAGCGAAGTGATAACTTTACTTGTACTAAGTATACTAACAGTCCTCATATTATGGAAAATAACAGCTATCAATCGTGCTTTATTTTTATATACGATTGGTTTTATGATTGTTGCTCTCTTTCAGCCGTATGGTTTATGGCAACCGGCTGTAGGTGTGAGCGTCATATTACTAATATTAGGTATAGTGATTCAGCGTTTTGCTGGCACATCTAAATGATATGGTTCAAAAATGAAGTACTGAATTATTGGGAGGTAAGGAATGAAAAAAAATATTGGGCTACTTATCGTCGTGTTATTAGTAGCTGTGATGATTGGTACATATGTTAAACAGCAGATTGATAAGGATCGTGAAATTGAAACAACTTCTCTTGGAAAAGAAATGGATGAACGAAAAATTGGTTTAAGCAATGGAGATACGCCACCGGATTTTACTTTAACAAGTTTAGATGGTAAAAACGTGACTTTGAGTGAGCTTCGTGGAAAAAAAGTTGTGTTAAACTTTTGGGCAACATGGTGTCCACCGTGTAAGGCAGAAATGCCACATATGCAAAATTATTATGAACAATATGCTAAAAAAGATAATGTAGAAATAATAGCTGTCAATTTAACAACTCAAGAACGGGATGTTACAGCTGACGCAAAAGTAGACTCTGTGATGACATTTAGAGATAGCTTTGATTTAACATTCCCTATTTTACTTGATCAAGACCCGAAAAACTCAATCGGCATTGCCTATCAAATAATAACGATTCCTACAACCTATTTTATTGATTCAAATGGATATATTCAACGTGCTATTAAAGGGCCAATGAATGCAGAAATGTTAAAAAAATATGTAGATGCATTAGATTAATCAAATCAAAGAATCTGCTCGTTTTCTTGAAGAAACGAAGCAGATTTTTTATTTGTTTATAAAGCGTCCACGATTCGTGATGGAAACCCGCGGTAGGGATAAATACTAACGATTGTCGATAGAATACCTGCGCTAGAAATCAAATACTCCCGATACGCAATAGAATACTCTTGAAACAAAAATCATAGTATTCAACAAATTATTTTGAAGTTTAATCTTGTATGTTTGAAAAATAAACTTCATACAGTAGAAGAGACGGAGGAGGGAAGGTTTGCGCAAAATAATGGCTGGTGTCGGCGTACTTGCTAGTAGTCTATTGCTAGGTAGTGGAGTTTATTTTGACTGGTTTAATTTAGGGGATAAAAAGGAGCCGGTCGTTGCAGAGGTTGATTCGATTAATGAAGCGTTGAATTTAATTGAGGAAAAATCTGTATACAGTACGAAAAAAGATGCATTGGTGGAGGGAGCACTTCGTGGTATGGCAGATGCTATAAAGGACCCTTACAGCACCTATTATTCGAAGGAAGAGGCGGAACAGCACCGACAAATGTTAGCCGAAGAAAGAGTAGGCATTGGGATTGAGCTATCTGAAAATAACGGAAAATTTATTGTTGTATCTCCAGTTCGTTCATCCCCGGCAGATAAGGCAGGAATGCGCTCTCTCGATGAAATTGTACAAGTTGATGGCGTTCGGGTAGATGGAAAAACGATGAGTGAATTAATGCATTTAATTCAAGGGGAGAAGGGGACGAAAGTAACTATTGTCGTCTATCGTCCAAGTGAAGATAAACATATTAAAATGACGATGGAACGAGCTGCAATTTCTAATAAAACAGTAACGAGCGAAGTAGTGAACGTAGAAAATGCTCCGATAGGTTATGTGGAAATCTCACTTTTTGGTGAGAAAACGGCAAATGAGTGGGTTGCCGAAACGAGTAAATTGCTTCGACAAGATATAAAAGGGTTAGTAATTGATGTGCGGGATAATCCGGGTGGTTATTTACATAGCGTCGCAGCGCTACTGAGCACAGTATTGGAGAAAGGCAAAGTGTTTGCTTATATGCAAAATGCTGAAGGTGCTATGGAACCATTAAAAACGGAATCAAAAAGCTTTGATGAAAAGTATTTACAGACCATGTACAAGATGCCGATAGTTGTTTTACAGAATGCGGGCAGTGCATCTGCTAGTGAAGTACTTAGTGGCGCATTAAAAAGCTGGGGACGTGCCTCCCTTGTTGGTGTCAAGAGTTTCGGAAAGGGAACAGTACAGGAGTCTTGGTCGCTGAAAAATGGTGGAGAGCTTAAATTGTCCACAAATAAATGGCTGACACCAAAGCGCGAATGGATTCATGGGCAAGGTATTGAGGCTAATTTAGTGGTTGAACCAAATGAATTATTTGCTTTCCAAATGCACCCGCTATCAGGGAAATTTAAAGAGGGCGATATGAGTGAAGAAATTGCTTATACGCAAAATGCTTTGAAAAAGCTAGGTTTTAAAATTGCTCGTTTAGACGGTTACTTGGATGAATCGACGGAGGAGGCTGTTAAGCTTTATCGGGAGGATAAGAAATTGAAAAAAGCAGAAGATAATTATAATATAGACACTACCTTCTTTAATAGCTTAAACGAAACGTTGAAAAAATATAAAGAGGACCGTCAAAATGATTTACAGTTCCAAATGGCGACAAGCTTTTTATTGCACAATATTGAAGGAGAATAAAAAAGGATTTTTTTGTTGATATTTTGATTTTGTATTCCCGTATATAGCTGACTGTAGCGGAGGGCTATTGTGCTTCTGTCGCAGAGTGAAGCTTTTCACAGAAAGTGAGTAGCCCGTTGTAGCTATATAATTGATATTAGCCTTGATATAGGAACATATCTAAAGAGCATGTTTTGAAAAAATGGATCAAAGCATGCTCGTATTTAATTTTAAAACCCTTGTTCACTAAAGCCCTCATTAGCTTAATAAGGAAATGTAAAAATGATTTTCTTATGACTCTTATAGGGGTGGTAATATCGTGTTTGCAGCATTCGATTGAGTCGGAATTTGAATTCAAATGTCATTAGAGCTTAATCCTTATTCTTTATCGCAAAATTCATATGCTTCTTTAAGATACATCTTTTCTTTTCCACAATTCAATTGGTTTCTAATAAACAATGTACTTCCCATTTAATCACTTTAATTAAGTAGAAATCTTTTTATTATATTCCCCTTATTGAACTAAACTGAATTTTAGATAACAATAAAACATTAAATTCACTTAGATTGTGAGTCTAATATTAAATTGTTTTCTTAATCATATTTAATAGGTAGTTTCTCAATGAAATGAAAAACTATCGATTTTTTTAGAAAAAGTGTTGACCTTTTTGAATTAAGAGTGTAATATTATACAAGTCGTTAAGACAGCTGTTGAAAAACGAATAACTTAAAGGCAATTAGTTATTGACATCTAGCAAACGACATGATATTATATAAGAGTTGCTGTTGAGAAACGGCAACGAAATGAACCTTGAAAACTGAACAAGCAAAACGTAATCAATATAGTTTTTAGTAGCTAACCTTGAGTTGGTGAATGAAACAAAATTTTGGACATCAAACATGATGCCAGCAAAACAATTTGAGCTAATCAAATTTCTTTTTATGGAGAGTTTGATCCTGGCTCAGGACGA